>CAXTNC010000176.1:0-6855 GCA_964245495.1 uncultured Acetobacteraceae bacterium | reverse complement strand
CTGCTGCCCCGCCCGCCACGTCGCGGGTGACGCTCCGCGCCAACGCGGGCGGCTGGGTGCAGGTCCGTGAGCTTGAAGGCCAGGTGCTGCTCAACCGCGTGCTGCGCGCCGGGGAAAGCTGGCCGGTGCCGCTGCGGGCGCAGCTGCTGCTGACGACGGGCAACGCCGGGGGCATTCAGCTGCTGGTGGATGGCGTTGCCATGGCCCCGCTTGGCGCGCCGGGCGCCATGCGGCGGGACGTGCCGCTGGACCCGGCGATGGCCAAGGCCGGGCTCAAGCCGGGCAAGCCGAACTCGACGCCGGGTGCGGCCGCGCAGTAGAACGCCGACACGGTTACGGAGCCTGCCCCAATGAACTACCGCTCATACCAGCAGATCGACCGCCGCAAGTCCCGGCTGATCCATGTCGGCCGCGTGCCGGTGGGCGGGGACTCGCCGGTGACGGTGCAAACCATGACCAACACGCTGACCACGGACGTGGCCGCGACGGTGGCGCAGATCCGCAGGTCGGAAAAGGCGGGCGTCGACATCGTCCGCGTGTCCTGCCCCGACCAGGAAAGCGCGCTGGCGCTGCGCGAGATCGTGGCGCAGGTGGACGTTCCGGTCGTGGCGGACATCCATTTCCACTACAAGCGCGCCATCGAGGCGGCGCAAAGCGGCGCCGCCTGCCTGCGCATCAACCCGGGCAACATCGGCAGCCCCGAGCGGGTGCGCGAGGTGATCCGCGCGGCCAAGGACCATGGCTGCTCCATGCGGATCGGCGTGAACGCGGGCAGCCTGGAGCGCCACTTGCTGGAGAAGTACGGCGAGCCGAACCCGGAGGCGCTGGTGGAAAGCGCGCTGGAGCACGCCAAGATCTTGCAGGACAACGATTTCCACGAGTTCAAGATCAGCGTGAAGGCGTCCGACGTGTTCCTGGCGGTCGCGGCCTACCAGCAGCTGGCCGAGGTGTGCGACCATCCGCTGCACATCGGCATCACGGAAGCCGGGTCCAAGCGGGCGGGCACGGTGAAGAGCTCCATCGGGCTGGGCTCGCTGCTGTGGGCCGGCATCGGCGACACCCTGCGCGTGTCGCTCTCGGCTGAGCCGGAAGAGGAGGTTTATGTCGGCTGGGACATCCTGAAGTCCTTGGGCGTGCGGCACCGGGGGGTGAAGATCATCTCCTGCCCGAGCTGCGCGCGGCAGGGCTTCAACGTGATCGCCACGGTGGGCACGCTGGAGGAACGGCTGGCGCACATCGAGACGCCGATCACGCTGTCCATCATCGGCTGCGTGGTGAACGGGCCGGGCGAGGCGCTGATGACCGACCTCGGCGTCACGGGAGGCGGCGATGGCAAGCACATGGTGTACGCCGCCGGGCGGCAGGACCACCGGATGAACGGCGAAGGCATGGTGGACCACATCGTGGACTTGGTGGAGGCGAAGGTGGCCGAGCTGAAGGCGGCCGCCCCCGTGAAGGTGGCGGCGGAGTGAGCGGGCCGCGGGTCGATACGTCCCACATCAAGTCGCCGCGAAACCCGATGACGGCCGAGGAGCGGGAGGCGGTGCGGGCGGAGATACGGGAATCGCACGAGGCGCTCGCCATGATCGTGGCCCAGGACGGCAACGCTGTCGATGAGTGGAACGAGGTGTTTGAGGAAACCCTAGGGCAACCGTCAGCCGTCGATGCAGCATGACGTGTTCCGCAACGACAATGCCCGCAGCCGCCCAACCCAGCCATTCCTGGTCAACTTGCAGGCTGACGGCGTTGATGGGCCGCTACGCCTTGCTTGCCCGCTTTTTGCCCTCGGCACGCTCAAAAGCAGCAAGACCGTCATTCCGGTGACGTTTGAGGGAAAGACGCACTTGCTCGCGTTGGTCTTGATGAAGGCCGTGGACAGGCGCTCGCTCCGCCGCCCCGCAGGCTCGATCGCAGCTTGCCGCGAGGACATCGTTCGCGCCCTCGACTGGCTATTCACCGGCCTCTGACCCACCAGCCTCATAGATCACCTGGCCAACAGCCGCGCCCCGCATGGCCACGACCCGGCGGACGAACCGCGCGATGTCGGGCACGGCATACTCCACCGTCAGCTCCACCACGCATGCCGCCGGGGCCGCCTTCTTGCGGCGGCTGGCGTAGTCGTAGCGGTCGATCGGCTGGAACGTGCCCCGGCCGCGCGGGGCGGGGCTGAGGTTGAACGCGGCGCCGCTGTTGATCGGGCTCAGCGTCACCTGCGGCTGGTATGCGGCCACCAGCGCCGCCGCGTCGATCTCCAGCACATCGTGCTCGGCCGCCCGGTACTCCCGGCCGCCCAGCAGCTTCAGCAGGCGGTCCCGCGCCAGCCAGAAGAACACCTTGCCGTTCAGCAGACGGTACCAATCCGCCGGGGTCATGCCGTCCTGCAGGCAACGGCGCAGCGCGGCGTCGCTCATCGGCTTCTGGTCCCGCACCAGGGCCGCGCCATGGATTGGGTGGCGCAGCCATGCTCCGGCAGGCCGGTGCGCCGCCTCCATCGCCGCGCGCTCGCCAGCCGGAGCCTCGAACAGGTCCAACAGGGCGGTGGTGCTGCGCAGCCCATGCCGCTGGATGCCTGGCCAACTGCCGCGCTCGGCCATGTGGTAAAGCGTCGGGCAATGGCGGAGCAGCTCCGCCAACTCGTCTTCCGTCACGAGCGCCCTAGTCGACTGCCGGCAGCACTTGCCCGCCCGCTTTCTTCGCGGCGCTGACCAGCGCCCGGTCCGCCGTGGCAAGCGGCACGCCCAGGCGAAGCGCCAGTTCCAGGTAGGCGGCATCGTAAGCCATGAGGCCGTGCTGCTCGGCAAGCCGCGCCGTGTCGTTCCAGAGCCGGTCCGCGGTCTCGTCGTCGATGCGGATCGGCAAATCCCGCAGGAAGCGGGCCAGGCGATGCCTTGCAGCGGCATCGACCCTTCCCCGGCGCTCCGCTGCCAGCAGCCCGTTCAGCGCTTCGATCGGCCAGAGCTGCGGCGCCGTGGCGCCGGACTCCGCAACCCGGTCCAGAAGGTTCATCACCGGCGCTGTCTGCTCGTCCTCGAAGCACCAGGCGAGCGCGATGGAGTTGTCCAGCACGAAGCTCAACGGCGGCCCTCGCTGACCAAGTTCTTGATTGACACCCCGCCAAGGGTCAGGCCCTTGCTGGCCGCCCGCAGGCCGTCCGCCGCACGGCGCGCCTTCTCGCGGTCGAACCCGGCATTCGCCGCCACCAGCCTGGCGACCGGCTTGCCCCGGCGCGTGATGAGGACCTCGCCCCCGTCCTCCACTTCATCGAGCAGGGCGGTCAGCCGGTTCTTGGCCTCGAAAACCCCAACGACATGCACGGCCATTCTCCTTGCTAGCCAGCAAGCTAGCTGATTCATCGTTCCTGGTCCAGCAATCCAGCATCTCGCTTGCGCCGCGCCGTGCGACCGGCGATGACACGTGCCCATCCAACCTCCATGTCCGGACCATCATGGCTGCCCTCCAACCACCTCGCGGCACCCACGACCTGATCGCGGATGACCAGCGCCGCCATGCCCGGGTGGTGGGCACGGCCCGCAGCACCGCCGCGCTGTACGGCTTCGACGAGTGGGCGACGCCCATCTTCGAGGACACCGCCGTGTTCTCCCGCACCCTCGGCGACACGTCCGACGTGGTGACGAAAGAGATGTACACCTTCGACGACCGCGGTGGCGACAGCATCACCTTGCGGCCGGAGGGCACGGCCGGCATCTGCCGCGCCCTGGTCAGCAAGGGGCTGACCCAGGCGCTGCCGCAGAAGGTGTTCTACGCCGGGCCGATGTTCCGTTACGAGCGGCCGCAGAAGGGCCGCTACCGTCAGTTCCACCAGGTCGGCGCCGAGCTGATCGGCCCGGCCGAGCCGCTGGCGGACGCGGAGGTGATCAGCTGCGGCTGGGACATCCTGACCCGGCTCGACATCGCCGCCGACACGGTGCTGGAGATCAACACCCTGGGCGACCGCCCGAGCCGGGATGCCTACCGGGCGGCGCTCGTGGCCTATTTCTCGGCCCACCGGGAAGCCTTGTCGGCCGAGAGCCGGGATCGGCTGGAGCGCAACCCGATGCGCATCCTGGACAGCAAGGACCCAGGCGACCGCGCCGTCGTGGCCGATGCGCCGACGATCGCCGCGCACCTGACGGTTGAGGCCGGGCAGTTCTACGCGGCGCTGCTTTCGCATCTCGACCGCTTCGGCGTGCCGTTCCGGGAGAACCCGCGCATCGTCCGCGGCCTCGACTACTACAACCACACCGCCTTCGAGTTCGTGACGGGCCGGCTCGGCGCGCAGGGCACGGTGATGGCGGGCGGGCGCTATGACGGGCTGGTGGAGCAGATGGGCGGCCCGCCCACGCCCGCCGTCGGCTGGGCGGCGGGCATCGAGCGGCTGGCCATGCTGGGGGGCGAGGCGCCGGCCGTGCCGGGTCCGGTTGCGGTGGTCCCGGTGGGCGAGGACGCCGAGGCGGCGGCGATGGGGGTGCTGCAAGCGCTGCGGCAGGCGGGCATCCGGGCGGAGATGGCTTACCGAGGCAACCTCAAGCGCCGCCTGGAGCGCGCCAACCGCATCGGCGCGCGCGCGGCGGTGATCCTGGGCGCAGAGGAGGCGGCCCGCGGCGTGGCGCAGCTCAAGCGGCTCGACACGGGCGCGCAGGAGGAGGTGGCGCTGGACAGCCTCGCCGCCCGGCTGGGATGATCCGCCTGCGATGACTCCGCTCGACGTGAAGCTGGACCGCGTGGTGGACCGGGCGGAGGAGCTGCGCTCCCAGCTCAGCGCCGGGCTGTCCGGCGACGCCTTCGCCCGCTCCTCCCGCGAGCTGTCGGAGCTGGAGCCGGTGGTGGCCCGCATCGGCGACCTGCGCGCGGCGGAGCAGGCGGCGCGGGAGGCGGAGGCGCTGCTGGCGGACCCGGAGATGAAGGACCTGGCGGAGGCCGAGCTGGACGGGCTGCGCCAGAGCCTGCCCGGCCTGCAACGCGAAATCCGCCTGGCCATGCTGCCGAAGGACGCGGCGGACGAGCGCAGCGCCATCCTGGAGGTGCGCCCGGCGGCCGGCGGCGACGAGGCCGGGCTGTTCGCCGCCGAGCTGTTCGGCATGTACCAGCGCTACGCCGCCGCCCGGGGCTGGCGCGTCGAGGTGCTGGACTACGCCGACACCGAGCTGGGCGGGTTGAAGGAGGGGGTCGCCGAGATCAGCGGGCGCGGCGTGTTCGCCCGGCTGAAGTACGAGTCCGGCGTGCACCGGGTGCAGCGCGTGCCGGCCACCGAGAGCCAGGGCCGCATCCACACCTCCACCGTGACGGTCGCGGTGCTGCCGGAGGCGGAGGAAGTGGACGTGCAGGTGAACGAGGGCGACCTGCGCATCGACACCTACCGCGCGTCCGGCGCCGGCGGGCAGCACATCAACAAGACCGACAGCGCCGTGCGCATCACCCACCTGCCGACGGGCGTGGTGGTGGCCATGCAGGAGGAGCGCTCCCAGCACAAGAACCGCGCCAAGGCGATGAAGGTGCTGCGCGCCCGGCTGTACGAGCAGCAGCGCTCCTCCCTGGATGCCGCCCGCGGGGCCGACCGCAAGGCGCAGGTGGGCACAGGGGACCGCTCCGAGCGCATCCGCACCTACAACTTCCCGCAGGGCCGCGTGTCCGACCACCGCATCAACCTCACGCTGCACAAGATCGACCGGGTGATGGGGGGCGAGCTGGACGAGATCGTGGACGCGCTGACGGCGGAGGACCAGGCCGCCCGGCTCGCGGCAGACGATTGAGCTTGGGGAACCGCCTGGCGGAGGCGACCGCCCGGCTTGCCGACGCCGGCCTCGAACAGCCCCGGCGGGAAGCGCGGCTGCTGCTGTGCCACGCTGCCGGGCTGGATGCCGCCGGGTTGCTGCGCCAGCTCCATGCCGACCATCCAGCGCCCGGCTTCGAGCAGTCCGTCGCGCGCCGCGCGGCGCGCGAGCCGCTGGCGCTGATCACCGGGCGACAGCCGTTCTGGAGCTTCGACGTCGCCGTGTCCGCCGACACGCTGATCCCGCGCGCCGATTCCGAGACGGTGGTGGAGGCGGCGCTGGAAGCCTTCCCCGCGCGGGACGCTGCGCGGGTGCTGGACCTCGGCACCGGCACCGGCTGCCTGCTGCTGGCGGTGCTCAGCGAGTTCCCCGCAGCTTTCGGCGTGGGCGTGGACTGGTCCGCCGCCGCGGCCGCGCTGGCCCGGCGCAACGCGCGGAGCCTGGGCCTGGATGGCCGGTCCGCCATGGTGTGCGGCTACTGGGCGACGGCGCTGGAGGCCCGGTTCGACCTGGTGCTCAGCAACCCGCCCTACATCGAGACGGCCCACATCGCCGGGCTGATGCCGGAGGTTTCGCGCTACGAACCATCGCTGGCGCTGGATGGCGGACCGGACGGGCTGCACGCCTACCGGAGCCTAATGGGAGCGCTGCCAGGCTTGCTGACGCCCGGCGGCGTCGCCATCCTGGAGGTCGGGGCCGGGCAGGCGGATGCGGTCGCCAGCTTGGCCCGCGCGGCAGGGTTGCGCCCCGATGCCGCCCGGCAGGATTTGGCGGGGATGCCCCGGGCGCTGCCGCTCCGCCCGTTCCGCAAGAAATCGTTTGGCGAACCCGGCCACCCCCGGTAGGGTCTTGCCTCAGCGAGGGTGCGCGGCCGGGCAGCTCCATGGGGCAGCCGGCCTGCCATGGGCGATGGGCCCGCCTCGGCCCCAACGGGGCGTCGCTGGCCAGGCCCGTCCCGCGACCGGACAACGAGAGAGCTGCAAAGCAGAATGAACATCAAGCGCATGCGTGGCCGGAACAACCGCGGGCCTGGTGGCGGTGGGGGCGGCGGCGCGCGAGGCATTGCGGCTGGCCGATGTGCTCG
>CAXTNC010000175.1:0-6937 GCA_964245495.1 uncultured Acetobacteraceae bacterium | reverse complement strand
GGCCCCGCAGCAGATCGTGATCCAACTGGCGCCCGGGCTTGCCTTGGTTCCTAGCTCACCGGGCAAGCAGCACTCCCTGGGCGCAAGCCTGACGATGGTGAATGCTGTTTCGGAAGCGATGACGTGCCAATATCGGACGATGAAGAACGCGAGCTGAGGATCAATGTCATGCGAGCTGACCTGGACCTGAAGGCAAAGCAAGGATTTTGGGAGACTCCGCGCAACATCGGCATCCTGCTCGGGGTTGCCGCGGCCATCGCCGGCGGCCTCGGCTTCAAGATCGGCCAGAACAGCCCGCCGGCGCAAATCATCTTCCAACCCGGCTCAATCGTCGTTTCGCCGCAAGTTCTCGCACCACCTAAGCAGTAGGCATCACCAAGGAGAACGGGATCGTTCCGCGTGAGAGGCCGTTGGCGCCCCATCACCCCAGCATCCCCTCCAACGCCTTCATCCCGTCCCTGATCTCGTCCTCCAGCCGCCCCAGCTCCGCCAGGATCTCCCGCGGCGAGCGGTGCGCCACCGCCTCGCGCTCCACCTGCTTGTAGCGGTTCAACGACAGGTCCCACCCCGCCGCCGCGATCTCCGCCTGCGGCACCACGAAGCTGCGCGCCGTGCGCGGGCGCTGCCGCTCCGCGCCGTCCCGCTGCCGCCAGCGGGCCAGGGCGTCCGGCAGGTCGTTGCGGGCCGCCTCCGCCTCGGTCAACGGCTCCGCCGGCGCCGGGCCGAGCTTGGCGTCCGGCAGCAGCGGCTGGCGCTTGTCGTCCAGGCTCCAGCCGTCGGCCTGCATGTCGTAGAACCATACGCCGTCCGTGCCGCCGCTGTCCGTGCGGGTGAACAGCAGGATGGCGGTGGAAACGCCGGCATAGGGGCGGAACACGCCGGAGGGCAGGGACACCACGCCGTCCAGCCTGTGGTCCGCCACCAGCATCCGGCGCAGCTCGCGGTGCGCCTTGCTGGCTCCGAACAGCACGCCGTCCGGCACGATCACCGCGGCGCGGCCGCCGGGCTTGAGCAGGCGCAGCACCAGGGCCAGGAACAGCAGCTCGGTCTTGCGGGTCTTGACGATGGCGGTGAGGTCCTTCGCCACCGTCTCGGCGTCCAGCGACCCGGCGAAGGGCGGGTTGGCCAGCACCAGGGTGTAGCGCCCGGCGTCCTCCGCGTGGTCCTGCGCCAGGCTGTCGCGGCGGCGGATGGCCGGGCTCTCCACGCCGTGCAGCATCATGTTCATGCTGCCGATGCGCAGCATGGTGGCGTCGAAGTCGAAGCCGTGGAACATGGCCTCGTGGAAGTGGCGGCGCAGGGCGTCGTCCCGCAGCAGCGCCGGATGGTGGGCGCGCAGGTGCTCGCCGGCGGCCACCAGGAAGCCGGCGGTGCCGCACGCCGGGTCCACGATCACGTCGCGCGGGGTGGGCGCGGCCATGGCCACCATGAGGGCGATGACGTGGCGCGGGGTGCGGAACTGGCCGTTGCGCCCGGCGGTGGCGATCTTGCCGAGCATGTACTCGTACAGGTCGCCCTTGGTGTCGCGCTCCTCCATCGGCAGGCGGTCCAGCATGTCCGCGACGCGGGCGAGCAGGGCGGGGGTGGGGATGGTGAAGCGGGCGTCCTGCATGTGCAGGGCATAGCTGGAGCCGCTGCTGCCCAGGGTGCGCAGGAAGGGGAAGACGTGCTCGCCCACCACGGCGAACATCTCGGCCGCCGCCATGTGCTTGAAGCGGGACCAGCGGAGGTCCTCGTAGGGGCGGCCACGCGGGTCAGCGCCCTCGGGGAAGATGCGCCGCTGCATCGGACGGTTGCCGCGGGCGGCCTTGCGGTCCTCCAGGGTGTGCAGCTCGTCCAGGCGGCGGATGAACAGCAGGTAGGTGACCTGCTCGATCACTTCGAGCGGGTTGGCGATGCCGCCAGTCGCGAAGCTGTTCCAGATCTGGTCGACCTGGTTGCGGATGTCGCCGGTGAGCATGGGGGCAGGGGCCTGGCGCGGTGGGCGCGCCCGTGCCTGGCCGGCCCGGCGCGTCGGGCCAGGCTACAACGCCGGGCCGGCCGTTGCCACAGCTTCGCGCACGCCGCGCCGCTCCTGCCCGGCCTCCGGCAGCGCCGAGAAGGGCCGCCGGAGGCCGGTGCAGGGGCGCCAGGGGCCGGTCAGGGCTTCTTCGCAGCCTCGATCAAGGCTTCCGAGATGCGCAGCGGCGGGGTCGGCGGCCTGGAGGGTTCTGACGGCTTGCAGTCCGGCGCTGGGTCGTTCGGCTTCTCGGCCATGGTGCTGCTCCTGACAAGAGAACGATGGTCACGACGGGCGACGGCCCGGATCGTTCTGGAGCGTTGTAAGGCCGGGACGGTTAACGGAAGGTTTTGCCAGGCCGGACATGCTGCCGGACATGCTGCCGGCCTGGGCCGGTCGGGGTGGCGCGCCCTGGTGGATTCGAACCACCGACCTTCGGATTAGAAGTCCGTTGCTCTATCCAGCTGAGCTAAGGGCGCCGCAGCCGTTCTAGTGCGTCCAGTTCTCGGAGCGGCCGAACTTGAAGTTGTCCGCGTAGGCCTTGGGCTTGCGCTTGGCCGGGGCGGGCGGGATCTCCACGTCGTAGGGGATGTCGTTGGCCTTGGCGTAGGCCACCGCCTGCTCTTGGGTGTCGAACCGCAGCTTGACCTGCTCGCGCGTGTCGCCGCGGCCCCACCAGCCCATCAGCGGGTCGTTGATCTCCGGCCGGCTGGGGGCGAAGTCCAGCACCCAGTTCTGCGTCCCGGCGACGCCGGACTGCATGGCCGTCTTGGGACGCTGGAAAATCCGGGCGCGCATGGGTCGTGCTCCTCGCTGGCAGTGCGCGGGATGTATGGCCCGCGGCCCGCGGGGTCAATCAGGCCAGGCGGGCACGTCAGGCAGGGATGATGTCGGCGTGACGCTCCAGGCGCTCAAGCCGGTTTTCGATCCGGTCGAGGCGGATCGCCACGCTGGCGTAGTGGCTCGCCTCGGTCGAGACTTGCTGGCCGACCTGGATTTCCAACGCGGTCAGCCGGTGCTTGATGTCCGTCACGTCAGCGCGAAGCTCCGCCATGCTGGCGTCGAGCCGCCGCAGGTAAACCAACATCAGGTTTTCGGGCTGCTCGCTCATTCATGCCTTCCCCGATGGTCGGGGCGCCCGGACTCGAACCGGGGGCCTCCTGTACCCAAAACAGGCGCGCTACCAGGCTGCGCCACGCCCCGCCACGGCGCGGACCCTAGAAGCCGGAGGCCGCGGTTTCAAGCTGGCCCAAGATTGTTGAAGATGCGCTGCTGCACCTTGTCGCCCACCCGGACGTGCAGCCGCGCCGCCGTGCCCGCCGCCAGCTCCAGCGTCGCGCGCACCGGGCCGCCGGAGGGGATGATGGCCAGGCTCTGCGGCGTGGTGTTCTCCGCGATGTGGTGGATGCTGCCGTCCGGGTCGAGGAACAGCATGTCCTCCGGCACCGGGCAGTTGCGCATCCACATGGAGCTGTCCCGCACCGTGCCCCAGTCGAACAGCATGCCGCCGTCCGCCGGCACGCTGGGGCGGAACATCAGGCCGGTTTCCTGCTGCTGCGGCGTGGTCGCCATCTCGACCTGGAACTCGTGCGCCTGGCCGTCCCGCGTGACGATGGCCAGCTTCTCGCGCGGCAGCTCCGGCTGCGCCGCGCTCGGCCCGGCCGCGGCCGGGCCAACTTGCGCCCAGGCGAGGGAAGGGGCCAGCGCCAGAACGGCGAGCAGGGAGCAGCGGTTCATGCGGGGACGGCCTCCTGGAGCGCTCCGGCGGCGAGCTGCCGGATTTCGGGCCGGACGGTGCCCTCGCGCGGGGCGTCGCGCAAGGTGGTGAACCAGTGCTCCGGCGGGTTGCGCCCGGCGGCGCGGTTGTAGGTGAGGCCGCGCAGCACCGCCTCGGCTGCCGCCGTGGCGCGGGGCGGGATGGGGATGCCGTTCAGCGTCGCCCACACCCCGGCCCAGCAGCGGCCCACCGTGTAAGGGTTGTAGCCGCCGCCGCCGGTCACGATCAGCCGGGGCGCCAGGGGCCGCACCGCCGCCACGACGGCCCAATGCGCGTTGTTGGACAGCGAGAGGCGGGCCAGCGGGTCCTCCTCCAGGGCGTCGGCGCCGCATTGCAGGAACACCGCATCCGGGCGGTGCGCGGCGATCAAGGGCAGGATCGCGTCCTGCATCAGCGCGCGCATCTCCGTGTCGTTGAACCCGGCGGGCACCGGGAAGTTGCGCGCCGCCCCCCCGGCCCGGTCGGTTGCCAGCCCGGTGCGCGGCCAGCGCCCGGCCTCGTGCACGCTGACCGTCAGCACCCGGGCGTCGTCGGCGAAGGCGTCCTGCACCCCGTCGCCGTGGTGGGCGTCGATGTCCAGGTATGCCACCCGGTCCAGCCCGGCGTCCAGCCAGGTCAGGATGCCGAGCACCGGGTCGTTCAGGTAGCAGAAGCCGGAGGCGCGGTCGGGCCGGCCGTGGTGGGTGCCGCCGCCGGGGCAGTACGCGACGCCGCCGGGCAAGGTGAGCCGGGCCGCGAGCATGACTCCGCCGGCGGAGGTCATCGGGCGGCGGAAAACCTCGCGGTACACCGGGTTGCCCTCCGCGCCGATGCGGTAGCGCTCGCGGTCGGCGTCGCTGACGGATTGGGTGTCCTCCGCCCGGCGCAGGGCGGCCACGTAGTCCGGGTGGTGGAAGCGGGTGACGGCGGCGACGCTGGCCATGGGGGCGGGCACGTACGACGCCGGGTCGAGCCAGCCCATGGCGCGCACCAGGTCGGTCACGGTGGAGACGCGCGGGATGGCCAGCGGGTGCTTCGGGCCGTATGTGGAGCCGCGGTAGATCTCGCTGCCGATGTAGACGGGGGACTGGCGTGGGTCGGGGAGCATGGTTCGGAGATTGGGGTGTCCGGCCGAAACCCGCCAGCCTGGCGCGCGGGTGGCGCGTGCTGCCGCTGCTCCTGTTGGCGGCCTGCTCCGGCGGCACGCCGGGGACGTGCCAGCTGCAGCAGGTGGCCGACCTGCCCGTGGTGGTCAAGCGCAACCACGTGCTGGTCACGGGCAAGCTGAACGGCGTGGACACGCCCCTGACGATCGACACCGGCGCGACGCGCTCGGCGCTCAGCCTGCAAACGATGCAAGCCCTGGGTCTGCACCGCATCGAGGAGGCGGAAACCCGGCGCACCCGGCGCGGCGGCGTGGTGGACAGCGACGATTTCGCGGAGCAGCGGGCGGCCGGGGTGGCGGGCGAGACCCAGGTGTTCGACACCGCCGTCGAGGTGCAGCTGGGCGGAGCGGCCAGCCGCCGCCGCATCACGGTGGTCCCGCTGGCCGAAAGCAACGCCCTGATCGGCACGGACATCCTGCGGGACTACGACGTGGAGTTCGACCTCCCGGCGCACCGGCTGCGGCTGTGGCGCGCGCCGAACTGCGGTTCCGCCGACCTTCCCTGGACCGGCACGCGCATCGAGGTGCCGCTTCAGGTGACGGACCGAGGCTGGCTCCGCCTGGATGCCGCCATCGACGGCAAGCCCTTCGTCGCGGTGCTGGACAGCGGCGCCTCCATCACCACCATGACCCCCGGCGCGGCCCGGCGCCTGGGCGTCAGCCAGGCGGCCCTGGCCAATGACCCGGACCTGGAGGTCCGCGGCATCGCCGGCGACCCGGTCGCCGTGCACCTGCACCGGTTCGACACGCTGCGGATCGGGGGGGAGCGGATCACCAAGCCGCTGCTCGGCGTGGCTGACGCGCCCTTGGCCATCCCCGGCGACCTGCTGCTGGGCAGCGCCTTCCTGAACGGGCAGCACGCCTGGATCGCCTACCGCACCGAGCGGCTGTTCATCCAGCCGGTCAAGGCCGCTGCGGCATCCCCTCCGGCGTGATCGTCGCCACCAGGGAGGCGTCCAGGCGCTCGTAGCCGTGGTAGTCGATCGCGGCATACAGCTCCTTGCGGGTCTGCATCGCGTCGATCTCATTCTGCGTGCCGCCGTGTTCGCGGATGGAGGCGTAGAGCCGTTCCTGCGCCTTGGCGGCCACGCGCATGGAGCTGACCGGCCAGATCACCATGCGGTAGCCCATGGCCTCGAACTCGGCGGCGGTGAAGAACGGAGTGCGGCCGAACTCGGTCATGTTGGCCAGCAAGGGCACCCCCGGCATCCGGCGGGCGAACTCGCGGAACATCTCGGCGTCGTGCAGCGCTTCCGGGAAGATCGCGTCCGCGCCCGCTTCCACGTAAAGCTGCGCACGTCCCACCGCACCGTCCAGCCCCTCGCTGGCGGCGGCGTCCGTGCGGGCCAGCACCAGGAGATGGCGTCGGGCGCGGGCGCAGGCGGCCACCTTGGCGGCCATGTCCCGCGGGTCGGCCAGCTTCTTGTCGTTCAGGTGGCCGCACTTCTTGGGCAGCAGCTGGTCCTCGATGTGCACCGCCGCGGCGCCGGCGTCCTCGAAGCAGCGGACCATGTGCATGCAGTTCAGCGCCTCGCCATACCCGGTGTCCCCGTCCACCAGCACGGGCAGCCCCGAGGCGCGGGCGAGCTGGCGGATGAAGAAGCACACCTCGTCCACGGTGATGACGCCCAGGTCGGGCAGGCCCATGGACGCGGTCATCGCGGCGCCGGACAGGTACAGCGCCTCGAACCCGGCGGCGCGGGCTTGCAGCGCCGCCATGCCGTTGTGCGCGCCGGGCATCTGCAGGATGCCCGGCCGCGCCAGCAGCGCCCGCAGCCGCTCCCCCGCGGGCGCTTGCGGCACGTCGGCGGCGACGAGGTAGGTCATGGCGGTGTCCGGCTCTGGTTGAACCGGTCATATCGCCTGGGCATGATGGCGGCAATCGGCCTGCGGCCCTGCCCTTGTTCGCTGTTGATCCGTTCGCGCGCTGCTTGCGTGGCCATGGCGGCGGCTCGGAGGCGGGCAGCGTGCGTCCGCGGCTGTTGCATGTGCGCTGCCCTCGCGTGGGTCCCCGGAC
>CAXTNC010000174.1:0-6946 GCA_964245495.1 uncultured Acetobacteraceae bacterium | reverse complement strand
GTGACGGCGCCGCTTGGCAACATCGACAAGATCCGCGCGCAGGTCGAGGTCGATGCCGGCGAGGCCCGGGGCGCGGAGCCCGCGCACCGCCAGGCGCACCGGCCCGAGCGGGGGCCGGACGGAGGCGTGCGCCGCCGGCACCGCGCGGCCCACCATCATTTCGGCAAGCTGCGCCCGCTGCGCGCCCGCAACCGGCCGACGGCCGGCTACCCGCCCGGCGCGCAGCACGACCACCTCGTCGCAGACTGCCAGCACCTCGGGCAGCTTATGGGTGATAAACACGACCCCTTTGCCCTCGCCGCGCAACCTGCGAAGAACCGAGAGCAGGCCCCCAACTTCCGACGGCGCGAGGTTGGAGGTCGGTTCGTCCAGGATCAGCAGTTCGGCATTCCGCAGGATCGCTTTCAGGATTTCCACCCGCTGGCGGTGGCCGAGCAACAGCTCTGCGACCCGTGCCGCCGGATCGAGGTCCAGGCCGAAGCGCCGGCTGGCCTCCCGCACCCGCGCCGCAATCCCGGTGCGCCGCAGGATGCGCCCTGACTCGGGCCAGCCCAGCATGACGTTCTCCGCCACCGTCATTGCCTCGACCAGCATGAAGTGCTGGTGGATCATGGCGAGGCCCGCCGCCATGGCCTCGGCCGGACCGTGGCCGGACAGCTCGCATCCGCGGAAGACGATGCTGCCAGAGTCGGGAGGCAGCATGCCGAACAGCACCTTCATCAAGGTCGTCTTGCCCGAGCCGTTCTTGCCGAGCAGCCCGACGATCTGGCCGTGCGATACGTCAAGGTCGATGCCGTCATTGGCGCGCAGCGTGCCGAAGCTGCGCACGATGCCGCGCATCTCAAGCAGGCTGTGGCAAGCTGGCGTGCTCAGGGTCCGGGCCGGGCGTCGTTCTCGGTCGGCACGACCTTCAGCGCGCCAGAGGCGAACTTCGCCGCCATGCTACCTACCTCCTCCGCCACTGCCGCCGGCACGACGGGGTTGAACGCCTGGCCCAGCGCGTAGGCCAGCGCCGCCCCGGTCACCGGTGCAGTGCCGTAGCCATAGAGCACGAAGCTGCCGGACAGCTTGCCCACCTTCACCTGCTCGGCCGTGGAGGCGAGCATCGCCGGCCAGTCCTCGACGATGTTGGTCAGCACGGCGTCCGGCGCCAAGGCGGTCTGGTCGGGGCCACGGTCCGTGACGTAGGCGTGCCGTTCCTTCGCTGCCTGGACCAGGCCCGTTTCCGCGGCGTTGAGCTTGCCGGTCAGCACGTCGGCTCCGGCGGCGATTAGCGACAGAGCCGCCTCCTTCGCCGCCGCGGCGTCCTCCATGTCGAGGACATAGATGATCGTCACCGCTGCACCGGCCTTGCTGGCGCAGATGCGGAATGCGCCGGCCTAGGCGGTGACGTTGGGGACGCCTTGCAGGCCATACACGCCGGCGACCTTGTGCGTCTTGCTCATCCGGGCGGCGAGCGTGCCCAATTGGCAGCCGAACTGGGCGTTGTTCCAGTCCACCGACATCACGTTGGGCGCCATGCCCTCGCTGCCGCTGATGGCGATGAACTGGGTGTGCAGGAACTCGGGCGCCACCTGCTCCATCGCCGAGACGAAGCGGCCGGAGTGGCCCATGACGATGCTGTCGCCGCGGCTGGTGTAGTCGCGCAGGGCCTCGGCCTCATCGGAGTCGGCCACGTTCTCGGAGTAGGCGGTCTCGAAGCCGAGCGGCTTCAGGCTTTGCAGGATCGCATAGCCCAGCGCATTCCAGCTCTGGTCGTTGATGCTGCCGGGCAACAAGATGGCGGCCCTGTCCTGTCCAGGCGCTGCGAGAACAGCCGGCACGAGCAGCACGGCCGCGAAGGACGCGAGCGAATGGCGCAGCCTGCCCGTTGCCATGATGTGGTCCCTCTCCGTGCTGGGATAGAATATGCGAACACCGTGCCAGCAGCCAGGCACCGTCAGTCCGGCGTCAGCCGCGCCTGCAGCATCACCCGGTCCGGACCGGCGAGCCAGGCGCGCATCGCCGCCTCGTCAGCAAAACGGCCTCCGGCCGGCATCGGCCGGGCCTCGGCCTCCACCACCAGCCCCTCGCCGCGGAATGGCCACGGCGAGAGGGTGAAGCCGGCCGGGTCGCCCGGCGTCGTCGCCAGGCGCAGGGCGGCCCGGCCGGGAAGCTCGACTTGCAACGGAGTCGCCAGGTCGCCGCAAAGCGCCAGCGATAGCGTGTCGGACAGCGCCATCATCCCTGTATCGTGCTCTAGTGCCGCGGCATCGAGGCCCAGCGACCTCGACCACCCAGCCTGCAAGGCGGCCTGCGTCTCCCGGTAATGGTCAGCTGCCGCCGCATCGGCCGCCGCGACCCGGTGCCGCTCGAGGTAGCGGCTGTAGATCAGGCTGCCGTGGCGCGAGACCAGCAGAGCGACCCGCCGGCCCCAGGCGGCCAGCGCCCGCTCCACACCGTGCGCCCACATTGGGCCGTGCTGGGCGGCGCCGACCGCGGGGAACAGCTGGGGACGACCGGTTTGCGGGTCGAAGCTGGGCGAAGCCTCCCAATCCAGCCAGGCTATGTCGTGCTGCTCGGCGGCCAAGAGCAACGTTTCGTCCAGTGGCTCGGCCCAAGCCCGCAGGATTTGGCCCGAGATTCAGGCATGAGCGGGCTGGCTGATCGCAAGCGGGACGGGAGGGTCACTGCCATAGCCTACGGCGGCGGCTTCGCGGAACAGCATCGGTCGAGCCTAGGCCGGGCGCAGCCATGGTCAAGGCGGCGTCGTGCGCGCTCATCCCCGCTTCAGGACGGCGGCAGGGCCCGCTCTCCTTGGTGGCAGCGACAATCGTCTGACCCGAGCGCTCAAGTGCGAAAGTGCTGGCCGGCCCGCAGAGATACATTAAGCGATTGATCAGAGAAGAGATCTTTGGCCAGCCGACCCCTTGTGACCACTTTTACGTAGCGCATAATCCCCAGTTTTGGAAAGCCAATATGGCCCGACTATGGAATAGAACTAAGGCGTTTGCATTTAGCTTCGCCGCGATGGCAACCTGTCTTATGCCGGTTTTCCAAGCTCAGCCATTGGACTTCATTCGGCACTATCAGAAGCTCCCCAACTCCGGCACGTTGGTCCTGAAATTCTGCGCCATCGGCGCTTCGTTCTACTGCAAGGAAAGCCGCGCTATAGCGTATGGGCAGGTTTGCGACCCGTGACTGGCCCGCGACATGGGTACGGGTCAGTCTGGGGATGTTCAGGGAGGCCGACCCGGCTGGCCGATGCGCTACGCCGGCTGGCGGTGCGAAACGGCCGCAAACGCCTCAAATCTTCCCCGTGGCGTTTCGGGACCTGCCGAACCGCCGCGCCTGCCGCCCCTGCTAGGCCAGCTGTTTTATCCAGGCGATATCGGCGGCCAATGCGAGAGGATAAGCGGTAAAAGATGCGCTGTATGGGTCAGGGGCGATGGTGTTCCGCTGGGCTACTGCCAAAGCCATGATGCGGACGGTTCCTGTCCGAGTTGGAGCGTAACGGCGACGGGCGAGGCCGAAGAGGAGCGACGGCGGGCTGCACTTCCAGAATGTCTGTCCGATCTCTCGTTTGGGGAGATCATGGAAAGCCACCTTTCCTGTGCTGTTCCTCAAACGCAGATACAGGTCAAGGAAGTCGGCGGATCTGCCAATTAAACCCCAACTTTGGTCAGTATTGAATCAGAGCGTACCGTGTCGCGTTAGGACACCCGCGTACAGGTCTCATAATACGCTCGGCACAATCGTCTGACTCTCGACGGATTCCCTGACTGGCGCTGATGCGATTCTATGCGCTCTGCACTCGCTTCGTGGAGGTCAGCATGGCAGCGCCGATCAAGATTACCCGTTTGGGCCTGGACTCGGCTGGGCTGCGCCGGGAGGCACGGTGGGCGGTGAGCGTTGCCGCATCACGACGCATGCTTGCGCTGGCTCTTGTGCTGGAAGGTGTCACCCGCACACAAGCGGCGCAGGCGACTGGCATGGACAGGCAGACGCTGCGTGATTGGGTGCATCGCTACAACGAGGAGGAATTGGCTGGGCTGACGGATCGGCCCGGCGAGTTCGGACCCAAGCGGTTTCTCTTGCCTGAGCAGGAGGCTGAGGTGGCCGAGTGGGTCCGGCACGGGCCTGTCCTGGCTGAACATGGCGTGGTGCGCTGGCGCCGGGCCGACCTCGCGCGGGCGATCGAGGCCAAGTTCGGCGTCGTGCTGGCCGAACGCAGCATCAGCACCGTGCTGCGCCGGCTCGGCTTTTGCCGCCTGGTCGCGCGCCCGCGCCACCCCGGCCACGACGCGCAGGCGCAGGCGTCTTTCAAGACAACTTCGCCGCCCTCATAGGGCTCGAAGGCCCATCGCTGCGAAAACATACACTAAGGCGGGCTTCTGACGGCCATTTTGGCTGTTAGAGCGAATTGCGGGTTAGTTTGGCGGGTAGCCTACATGGCGGAACCAGCCTTGGGCGTTGCTGGGGGTGATGGCTGCGAGGGCGTCAGGGATGGCGTGTTCGAGGGCTTCACGGGACCGGGCTGCCCTGGCGCACAGGTTGGTTTTCAGCTTGGACCAAGCCTGCTTGATGGGGTTCATGTCTGGCGAGTAAGCGGGCAGGTAGCGGTAGCTGATCCCGGCTTGCTCGAAGGCCTTGCGCATGACGGCGGCTTTGTGGGCGGCAAGGTTGTCCATGACGACGACCGCATCGGGCCTGCGATGTGCGAGGGCGGGGATGAGCACCTGCGTGACAAAGGCGAGGAACACATCCGTGCCGGTCGCAGCGGCCACCGTCATGGCGGCGCAAAGGCCGTCCAGCGCCAGGGCGCCGAGCAGGCTCAGCCGCTGCCAGTGTCCGCCTGGCGCCTGGCCGTGCGCGCGCTGGCCGTGCGGGGCGCGGGCGTGGGTGCGGACAAGGCGTGTGTCAAAGCCGCTTTCGTCGAGGAAGACCAGCCGTGCCGGGTCGATCCCGCCTGCCTCGGCCCGCCATGCGGCCCGGGCGGCAGCCACGTCCGCACGGCCCTGCTCGCTGGCCCGCAGCGTCTTTGCTTGCGCACCCAGCCCAGTTGCTTCAGTCCCCGGCAGATCACAGCCGCGCTGCGCCGCTCACCGGTGCGCCGAGCCAGCATGTCGGCATACTCGGCCAGCGTCGCATCCGTGCGCTCGGCCGCGCATTCAGCCAGCGCCGCAAGCCTGCCCCCGAGCGGAGCCGGGCCGCGCCCCATCGGCAAAGGCGCACGCCGCCCCTCGCAGCGCGCCTGCTTGCGCCGCAGCCGCAGGGTCAAGACGCCAACCCGGAAGCGTCGCGCCACCTCGGCGCAGCCGCCCTCGCCAAACTCACAAGCCAGCAGCGCGCGTTCGCGCAGGTCAGCCAAATACGGTCGCGGCATCACAGCCTCCGCAAAGCCCACCCAACGCCCGCAACCCCAAACCAATCCGCCAGACCCTCACGAAAACCGCTCTAGCAGCCTGTCGGGTTGGGGCTGGTCGGATGTGGGCTGAAGTTGGCTTTGGGCCTGTTTATGCTGCGAGCATGCGATTGATGCGTCGGCAGTTGTAAGCCAGGGTGACCAGGGTCCATTCGGCGGCGACGCTGTGGATGCCGCGCAGGTGGAAGCGGGTGAAGCCCATGGCACTCTTGACGATGCCGAACACCGGCTCGACTGTCTGTTTGCGTTGTTTGTAGAGGGTCTTGGCATCGTCTTGGTCCAGCCTGGCTTTCATTGCCAGGCGCCAAGGCTCAGTGATCCGCCGTGGCACCTTGGGCGACGCGGGCGGCCGGAAATCGTAGGGGCGCTGCTGCTGTGTTCGCCCGATCGCCACCAGTGGCTCGATCCCGCGCGCCTGCAGGTCGGCGACGGCCTTGCCGCTGGCATAGCCGGTGTCGGCCAGGACCGTGCGGGGCAGGCCGACGGTTGTCTGCATCGCGAGGATGGTGGCGGCAAAGCTCGGCGCGTCCGCCGTGGTGGCGACTAGGTTGGTGGCCAGGATCAGTTGGGCGCCCTCGGCACAGACCACGGCCTGGGCGTTGTAGGCCTGGCGGCATTCGTGCGCGTCCGAGCGGCGCATCAACGCGCTGTCCGGGTCGGTCAGGTTGCTCTGTCGGTCGGGCGGCGGCACGTCGTCCGCAGGCTTGGGCGCACGGCCGCGGCGTCCTGTCTTGGCATCGTATGCGGCTTTCTTCGCCTCATGTGCGGGCCGGGCGGCCTCGGCCTGTGCACGTGCCTCGGCTTGCAGGCGCGCGCAGGCGGCATCGAGCTTGGCTTTCAGCGCGCCGCGCCGGGCCAACTCGGCTGGCAGCGCCTGCGGGTCCTGGTCTGCGCTGTCGGCCGCCTCCGCCTGGGCGGTCAGCGCCGCGATGTCGGCGGCCAGCTTGGCGCGCAGCACCGTGGCACGGTCGTAGCGCACGGACCGGGTCTTGGACGCGTCGGCGTCGATCTTGGTGCCGTCGATCGACACCGTGCCGAGCCGCAGCAGCCCGGCCTCGCGTGCGAGCAGCAGGACATGGAGGAATGCCGCCTCGATCGCCGCCTTGTTGGTGCGCCGGAAGGTGGCGACAGTGTCGTGGTCCGGGTGCAGGTTGGCCGCGACAAACCGCACCGCGACGTCCCGATAGGTCGCACGCTCGATCCGGCGGGACGAGAAGAGGCCGTTGGCATAGCAGTGGATCAGCAAGGCCAGCATCAGCCGCGGATGGTATTGCAGCTTGCCGCCCGTCCGCCGGGGAACCTCGAACGCGGCGAGCGGCACCCGCTCCACCACCACCACCATGAAATGCGCCAGGTCGTCCTCCGGCAGCCAGGACTTGAGGTCCGGCGGCATCAGAAAAGACTGGTCACGGTTGAACGGGATGAAACTCGACAGGCCCGCAGCTTGCCGCAGAATGCCGCTACAGGATACCCCAACCCGACAGGCTGCTAGGCCCTGTTAGGGCTTGAGGCATGTTCCCATTTTGCATGGATGGATGACGA
>CAXTNC010000173.1:0-7001 GCA_964245495.1 uncultured Acetobacteraceae bacterium | reverse complement strand
GGATCGAGGAGTTCGCCGCCTCCGTCGCCTACCGCACCGGACGCCTCGCGCTGGACCTGGAACGCCACGGCCGCGCCGAGATGCTGGGCGACGCCGCCGGCCGCCAGGCCTGGCGCGCCGTGCGGGACGCTGTGCCGCTGCCTGCCGAACCCGGCCATGCCGTGTGGCGCGTGTCCGTGCGTCCCTCCGCCGGGCCGCGCGTGCTGGCGGCCACCGGTTTGCAGGGTTTCCTCGACTGGGGCGGCGGCCTCGTCTGGCTCGCCGGCGACCCGGCGGCGCACGACACGGTCACGGCCGCTGCATCGGCGTCGGGCGGCACCTGGACCCTGCTGCGCGGTCCCGAGGGCATGCGCGCGTCGGTTGCCGTCGTGCCGCCGGAGCCGCCGGCCCTTGCCGCCATCAGCCGCCGGGTCAAATCCGTGATGGACCCGGCGGCCATCCTCAATCCCGGGCGCATGTCCGCAGGAGTCTAGCGTGCAGACCAGTTTCACCGCCGAGCAGTTGCGCGACCCGGAGACGGCCTCCGCCAACCAGGTGCTGCGGACTTGCGTGCACTGCGGCATGTGCACGGCGACCTGCCCCACCTTCGTGCTGCTGGGCGACGAGCTGGACAGCCCGCGCGGCCGCATCTACCTGATGAAGGACATGCTGGAGTCTGGCCGGCCCGCCACGGCGGAGGTGGTCAAGCACGTGGACCGCTGCCTCAGTTGCCTGTCCTGCATGACGACGTGCCCCTCCGGGGTGAACTACATGCACCTGGTCGATCACGGCCGCCGCTACATCGCGGAGACCTACCGCCGCCCCTGGCACGAGCGCCTGCTGCGGGACGTGCTGGTGCGCGTGCTGCCGCACCCCGGCCGGATGCGGCTGGCCATGGCGGCCGCGCGGCTGGCCAAGCCGTTCCGCGGCCTGATCCCCGGCGGCGTGCTGGGCGGGCGGCTGCGCGCCATGCTGGACCTGGCGCCGTCCACCTTGCCGCCTCGCCGCGGGGTGAACGGCGTGCACCGCGCCGAGGGCGGACGCCGCGGCCGGGTGGCGCTGCTGGCCGGCTGCGCGCAGCAGGTGCTGGCGCCGTCCATCAACGAGGCAACCATCCGCCTGCTCACCCGCATGGGCTACGACGTGGTGGTGCCGCCCGCCGCCGGGTGCTGCGGCGCGCTGACCCACCACATGGGCCAGCATGACCCGGCGATGGCCTCCGCCCGCGCCAACATCGCCGCCTGGACGGCCGAGGCGGACGGGGAAGGGCTGGACGCCATCCTGGTCAACACGTCCGGCTGCGGCACCACGCTCAAGGACTACGGCTACATGTTCCGCAACGAGCCGGAGCGCGCCGCGGCCGAGCGGGTGTCCGCCCTGGCGAAGGACGTGTCCGAGTTCCTGTTCGACGCCGGCTACATGCCGAGCCGGGAGCCGCCCGGGCTGGTGGTGGCCTACCACGCCGCCTGCTCCTTGCAGCACGGCCAGCAGGTGCTGACCCAGCCGAAGGGCCTGCTGCGCAACGCCGGGTTCACGGTGGTGGAACCCGTGGAAGGCCATTTGTGCTGCGGCTCGGCGGGCACCTACAACCTGCTGCAGCCGGAGATCGCCGGGCGCCTGCGGGAGCGCAAGCTGGACAACATCCGCCGCACGCAGCCGGACCTGATCGCCGCCGGCAACATCGGCTGCCTGACGCAGCTGGCGGGCGGCGGCCTGCCCACGGTCCACACGGTCGAGCTGCTGGACTGGATGGCGGGCGGCCCGCGTCCGGCGGGCGTGCCGGGCGCGATGGCCCAGGCCGCATGATCCGGCTGGCTGCCGCAGCGCTGCTGCTGGCGGCGCCGGCCGCTGCCCAGGCGCCCGCGCAGCCGACGCGGGAGCAGACGCTGGACCGGCTGTTCGGCATGTTGGCCGTGGCGCCGGACGAGACGGCCGCGACCGCCATCGAGGGGTCGATCCAGGGCCAGTGGCTCGCGCAGGCGACGCCGGCCACCAAGCTGCTGCTCATGCACGGCATGGACGAGGTGGAGGCCAACCCGTCCGAGGCGTTGGACGACTTCGACGCCGCGCTGGACTTGCAGCCCGACCTCCAGGAGGGCTGGCACGGCCGCGCCCTGGCCCGCTCCCGCCTGGGGGACACGGCCGGAGCGGCGCGGGACATCGCGGAGGTCATCAAGCGCGAGCCGCGGCAGTTCATGGCCCTGGAGGACCTGTCGCACATCGCCGAGCAGGCCGGCGACTGGAAGGGCGCCTACGAGGCCTGGAAGCGCGCCCTGGCGCTGGACCCCAAGACCTCGGGCGGTAGCGACCGGTTGCAGGACCTCAAGCGGCGGGCGTTCGGAGACGTGACCTAGCCGGCGGCTTCCCGAACGGCCGCGCCGCATCATTTGCTGGGGTGTCCTGCACCGGAGACCAGCCTTGGCCGAACCCACCCGCCTGCTCATCGCCTTCTACTCCCGCAGCGGCTCGGTCGAGACGCTGGCCAAGGCGGCGGCCAAGGGCGCGCAGGAAGCCGGCGCCGACGTGCGCCTGCGCCGGGCGCGCGAGGTGGTGAGCGCCGAGGTGATGTCCCAGGGCAAGGGCTGGATGGAGGACGCGCAGCGGCAGAACGCGCTGTACGAAGCCCCGACCTCGGAGGATGCGGACTGGGCCGACGCGATCCTGTTCGGCACGCCCTGCTATTTCGGCGCGATGGCCACGGAGCTGAAGGCCTATCTCGACCAGCTCGGCCCGCAGTGGAAGCAGGGCACCCTGGCCGGCAAAGTGGGCGGCGCGTTCGCCACGGCCTCCTGGCCGCACGGTGGCACGGAGGTGGTCACCATGTCGCTCTACCCGCCGATGGCCCATCTCGGCATGGTCATCGTGCCGCCCGGCTACACGGACGAGGCGATGCTGGAGGCCGGGTCGCCCTACGGCGCATCGGCCATCGTGGGCGCGGAGAACCGGCCGCCGCGCCAGGAGGATTTGGACACCGCCTACCACCAGGGCCGCCGCATGGTCGCGATCACCGATGCGCTGATCGCGGCTGGGGAGATGCCGTGCCGCAAGGAGTGAGGGTCAGCCGGCCACCCGCTCCACGTCCGCGCCGCACGCCGCCAGCTTCTGCTCCAGCGCCTCGTAGCCGCGGTCCAGGTGATACACCCGGTTCACCACCGTCTCGCCCGCCGCTGCCAGCCCGGCGATCACCAGGGAGGCGCTGGCCCGCAGGTCCGTCGCCATGACGGGCGCGCCGGACAGGCCCGGCACCCCGCGCACGATGGCGGACGCGCCGTGGACGTTGATGTGCGCCCCCATGCGGGTCAGCTCGCTCACGTGCATGAAGCGGTTCTCGAAGATGGTCTCCGTCACCATCGCTGCCCCCTGCGCCACCGACATCAGCACCAGGAACTGCGCTTGCATGTCGGTGGGGAAGCCGGGGTAGGGTTCCGTCATGGCGTCCGTGCCGTGCAGGCCGCGGCAACGGGTCACCCGCACGCCGTCCGGCTCGGCCTCCAGCTCCACCCCGGCAGCGTGCATGACGGAGCGCACGGCGGCCAGGTGCGACAGGTCCGCGCCGCGCAGCAGCACGGCGCCGCCGGTGATGGCGGCGGCGCAGGCGTAGGTGCCGGTCTCGATCCGGTCGGGGATGATCGGGTGGGTGGCGCCGTGCAGCGAGCGGACGCCTTCGACGGTGAGCGTGCCGCTGCCGATGCCGGCGATGCGCGCGCCCATGGCGACCAGGCAGGCCGCGAGGTCGTCGATCTCCGGCTCGCGCGCCGCGTTGGCGATGGTGGTCTGCCCGTCCGCCAGGCAGGCGGCCATCAGCAGGTTCTCGGTCGCGCCCACGGAGGCGAACTGCAGCACGATGTCCGCCCCGCGCAGGCCGCCCGGCGCCGTCGCGTGGATGTAGCCGGACGCCAGCTCGATCCGCGCTCCCATCTGCTCCAGGCCGCGCAGGTGCAGGTCCACCGGCCGGGTGCCGATGGCGCAGCCGCCGGGCAGGGACACGTTGGCTTCCCGGCAGCGGGCCAGCAGCGGCCCCAGCACCAGCACGGAGGCGCGCATCTTGCGCACGATGTCGTACGGGGCGGTGGTGGAGGCGATGCGCCCGCCGAGGGAGAGCGTGTGGCCGTCGTTGCCGGCCGGTTCCACCGCGATGCCGTGCTGCGCCAGCAGGCTGCCCATGGTGTCGATGTCCGCCAGCCGGGGCACGTTGCGCAGCACCAGCCGCTCGTCGGTCAGCAGGCCTGCGACCATGAGCGGCAGGGCTGCGTTCTTGGCGCCGCCGATGGCGATCTCCCCGGACAGCGGACGGCCGCCGCGGATGCGTATCTGGTCCATGCTCATCTCCTCACATCCGCGGCAGGCTGGTGCCGCGCTGGCGCATGTACTTGCCGGCGCGGTCGGCGTAGCTGGTTTCGCACGGTTCCGAGCCGTGCAGGAACAGGAACTGGCAGATGCCTTCGCCGGCGTAGACGCGGGCGGGCAGGGGCGTGGTGTTGCTGATCTCGATGGTCACCTGCCCCTCCCACTCCGGCTCCAGCGGCGTCACGTTCACGATGATGCCGCAGCGCGCGTAGGTCGACTTGCCGAGGCAGACGACCAGGATGTCGCGCGGGATGCGGAAGTACTCCACCGTGTGGGCCAGCGCGAAGCTGTTGGGCGGGATGGTGGCCACGGGGCCGCGGCGGTCCACGAAGCTGTCCGGGTTGAACGCCTTGGGGTCCACCACGGCGCTGTCCACGTTGGTGAAGATCTTGAACTCGTCCGCCACGCGGGCGTCGTAGCCGTAGGAGGACAGGCCGTAGCTGATCACGCCGTCCCGCTTCTGCGCTTCCGTGAACGGTTCGATCATGGCGTGGTCCTGCGCCATGCGGCGTATCCAGCGGTCGGCCATCACGGGCATGGGGCGGGCGTCTCCGGCTGCGGTGAACCGGTCTAGCGCACGCGGACGTGATGGAGCAAACCCGCCTTGCGTCGCAGCGGCGGCCCGCCGCCGCTCGCAGCACCCCGTGGGTGCTGATCCGGCTTGCGGGACAGGGCCGGCTCCCTGGCTGACACGCAAGCGCAACAAGCCCGGCATGATCGTCAGAGAATCTTACACGTGGGCGTTCTGGTCCTGCCTTGAGGGCAGGCCCGCTGACTGAAGCTGGTGCAGACCACTGCACCAACATGATGATTCGGCTTTATCGCTTTCTTGATGAGTTTGGCTCGAAGTTTGCTGAGTTGCCCGCAGACGATCGCATCGTGCTTTTGTTCTGCATCAGAAGGGATTCAGCATGAGGTTTCACCGGTCTTGCTTGAAGTTCATGCCTGTTCTGGCCCTCGCTGCCGCAGCCGCCCCCGCTTCGGCTGCGCCTAACCTCGTCACCAACGGCTCGTTCGAGATGACGACCATGCCCGGCCAGCAGCATTTCGACGGCGACGTCGTCGGCTGGAGCGGCGGCGGCGTGAACGGCCTCACCTACCTCGACCCTGCTGGCGCCGCGGGCGCCAACGGGAGCAAGCTGCAGGTTTATGGCCCGTTCCCGAGTTCCAGCCCGGACGGCGGCAATTTCGTCGAGGCGGATGGCGAGGCGGCCTACGACCACGCGATCACCCAAACGATCAACGGCCTCACGATCGGCGACAAGTATGACCTGACGTTCGACCAGGCGGCCGGGCAGCAGATCAACTTCACCGGCCCGACCACTGAGCAGTGGGCGGTCAGCCTGGGGTCCGCCACGCAACACTCAAGCAAGTACTCGCTGCCGCAGGGCGGGGTCGGCGCTTGGGAGGCGCAAAGCCTGGCCTTCACCGCGACCGCCGCGTCCGAGGTGCTGTCGTTCCTGGCCGTCGGCACGCCGAACGGCGCCCCGCCGGTCGCCTTCCTCGACGGGGTGTCCCTGGTGGACGTGCCGGAGCCTGGCAGCTTGCTGCTGATGGGCACCGGCCTGCTGGGCATCCTCGCCCTGTTCGGCCTGCGCCGCCGCGCCGCCCGTCCCACTACGGCCTGAGCCGGTGCAGGCCGGCAGCAAGCATCCGTGCCGCTTGCTGCCGGCCTGTCCGGCCACCTGCCAGCAAGGACCACGGCGTTGACCGCTCTCCTGGACCAGCACCATCTGCAACTCGCCGCCGTCAGCGTGCTCAGGCTGTGCGCCTGGCTGCTGCTGCTTTCCGTCGTGTTCCTGCCGCTGGAGCGGCTGTTCGCGCTGCACCCGCAAAGGGTTTTCCGCAAGGCCATCGCGGTGGACCTGGGCTACTACTTCCTGAGCAGCCTGCTCCCCGGCCTGGTGCTGACGGCGCCGCTTTCCGTCATCGCCTGGGAAGCGCACCGCGTGGTGCCCGGCGCCGTCCACGCGGCGGTCGCGGCCTGGCCGTTCTCCCTCCGCGCCGCAGCCGGCCTGGTGGTGGGGGAGGTCGGCTTCTACTGGGGCCACCGCCTGAGCCACCAGGTCCCGCTGCTTTGGCGCTTCCATGCCATCCACCACAGCGCCGGGCACATGGACTTCATGGTGCACACCCGCGTCCATCCGGTGGACATGGTGTTCACCCGCCTGGTCGGCCTGACGCCGCTGTACATCCTGGGCCTCGCCAGCCCAATGAGCGCCTCGGGCAGCGCCGTCGCCCTGCTGACCGCGCTGGCCGCGACGGTGTGGGGCTTCTTCGTCCATGCCAACCTGCGCTGGCGGTTCGGCCCGCTGGAATGGCTGGTCGCCACCCCGGCCTTCCACCATTGGCATCACACCCTGGCCGAGCCGTGGGACCGCAACTTCGCGTCCATGCTGCCGTGGCTGGATCGCATCTTCGGCACCTACCACCTGCCCCGGCAATGGCCCGCGTCGTACGGCATCACGGCGGAGCTGCCCCCGTCCCTGGCCGGCCAGCTGGTCCACCCTTTCCGCCCGCAGCCGGGTGCGGCTGCCCCGCTGCCGCCAGCGGCCCGCACCAGCGAGGCGTCCTACTGAACGTGCACCGTCGTCTCGACGGGACCGCCGCCCAGCGCGTCCGTCACCTGCACGCGCCACGGGCCGGGCGGGTCCGTGGGGGCCAGGCGCAACTGC
>CAXTNC010000172.1:0-7114 GCA_964245495.1 uncultured Acetobacteraceae bacterium | reverse complement strand
CCCCTGTTCCGCCCGCCATGATGCGATCGGTCGCCATCTGCTTCAGCGAGTCCGCCGGGCGCAGGGGCGAGAACGCCTCGACCGACTGGCCGGACGCCGGGGCGGAGCGGTCATCCACCTCGACGCTGGCGACGTTGAGCCGGATCGGGGTGAGGAAGCCGTAGTTCGGCAGCGGGAAGGTGCGCGGTGGGCCGTCATCCGCGCAGGCGGCGGCGGCGAGCAGCGGCAGCAGCAGCACGGACCGGCGGGCGAACATGGGCGCTCCTGTGGGGATGGCGCCGCAACTTGCCACGCCGGATGCCCCGGTCCAACCCGCCCGTCAGTCCGTCAGCGCCCGTCCCTGCACCTCGTCCCGGCCGAAATGGAAGTCGTAGTTGCAGAACTCGCAGGTCATGACGATGTCGCCTGACACGGCCATGTGGTCCAGGTCCTCCGGCACGAAGCCTTCCAGGATGTCCGCCAGCCGGGCGCGGGAGCAGCGGCAGCCGTAGGCCAGCGCGCGGGGACGGTCGGCCGACACGCCTTCCGCGCTGAACAGCCGCCAGATCAGGTGCTCGGCCGGCAGCGCGTCGTCCAGCATCTCGGCCTCCGTCACGGTGGCGGCGAGGACGGTGGCGGCGCGCCAGGCCTCATCCCCGTCATCCCCCGCTTCCGATGCCTCGATGCCGCCTTCGCTCGCCACGCGCTCCAGCACCAGGGCGGCGGCCCGCCAGCCGAGCGGGGTGCGCGCGCAGGACAGGCGCAGCGCGCATTGCAGCTGCTCGCTGGTCTGGAAGTAGTGCAGCGCCATGTCGGACAGGTCGTTGCCCTCGATGGACACGATGCCCTGGTGGCGCTCGCGGTCGGCGCCCTGGTCCACGGTGAAGGCGAGATAGCCCTGGCCGAGCAGCGCGGCGGCGCTCGGGGCCGCGTCGGCGGCGAGCAGGGCGGCCAGCTTCTCAGGCTCCGCCCGGGCGTAGCCGCGCAGCGCGCCGGCCTCCGTGCAGTCCGCCAGCAGCATGGGCACCGCCCCGTCGCCCTTGGCCTGCAAGCTGAACGAGCCGCGGAACTTCAGCGCCGTCGCCAGCGCCGCGGCCAGCGCCAGGGCCTGCCCGGTCAGCCGGGTGACGGCGGGATGGTTGTCGTGCCGGGTCAGCAGCGCGTCGGCGAGCGGGCCAAGCCGCACCAGGCGGCCGCGCACCGGCCGGCCCGGCAGGTGGAACGGCGTGACGCCGCGGGGAACGACGATGTCGGGCACGTCGGGACGGGCAGGGTCGAGGAAAGCTGGCGTGGCGCTCATGCTGGCACAGATAGGGGGCGATGGGCCGGACCGCCACCTCTGGCGGCCAGGTGGGAAACCCCCGCAGCCTCCCGCCGTTCCCACGTCCATCTGTTGAAGGATCATGCCGTGACGGACACGAACGACACTGCCAAGCTGTGGGACCTGGTCAAGGCGATCGAGTTCGCCATGATGGTGACGGAAGATGACGGGATGCTCCGCAGCCGCCCGATGGCCCTGTCCCAGAAGGAGTTCGACGGCTCGCTGTGGTTCTTCACCAAGGCAAGCGCGCACAAGGTTATGGAGGTGGACCAGGACCAGCGGGTCAACCTGGCCTTCGCGCACCCCGGCAAGCAGGATTACGTCTCGGTGTCCGGCACGGCGAGCCTGGTGCGGGACCGCGCGGCGATCGACGAGCACTGGTCCGAGCCGGTCCGCACCTGGTTCCCGAAGGGCAAGGACGACCCGGAGATCGCGCTGCTGAAGGTCAAGGTGCAGCAGGCGGAGTACTGGGACGCGCCGTCATCCACGATGCTGCACGCCTATGGCTACGTGAAGGCGGTGGTGACGGGGGAAAGCCCGAACCCGGGCGGCCACGGCACGGTGTCAATGGCCTGACAAAACGGGTGAAGGACCCGCCGCTTGCAAGTGGCGGGTCCTTGCAGATGCGGGGCGAAACCTTGCTGCTCAGGTGTCCGCGCTGATCTCAGCCTCCAAAGCCTGCAGCCTTTGGTCCAGGGCGTTTCGGTCCGGAACGTCGTCCAAAGCTTTCATCAAGCCGCGCCGGCATCGGTCGTGCCCGCCGTCCACGTCCACCCCGCCGCGCACCCCCGCCAGGCAGTCGGCATAGGCGTTGCCTGCCGCAACCGCGGCATCGCCATACGGCGCCAGCAGCTCGCGGATGCGCCGGTCCACCCAGCCCGGCGTGGAGGGCGTTTCCTCCGTCAGGGAGGAGCGGGTCATCGCACCGCCCCCAGCGCCCAGGCCAGCACGCCTTTTTGCGCGTGCAGCCGGTTTTCCGCCCCGTCGAACACCACCGATTGCGGGCCGTCGATCACCTCGGCGGTCACCTCCTCGCCGCGGTGCGCCGGCAGGCAGTGCATGAACAGCGCGTCCGCTGCCGCCGCGCGCATGAGCCGGGCATCCACCTGGTAGGGCGCCAGCAGGGCGTGGCGGCTCTCGTCCGGGTCGTCCGCCATGCTCACCCAGGCGTCCGTCACCACGCAGCGCGCTCCGGCGACGGCCGCCGCCGGGTCCGTGCCGACGGTGACGGTGGCGCCTTCCGACCGCGCCCAGGCCAGCGCCTCCGGGGCGGGCTGCAACGACGCCGGGCAGGCGATGCGCAGGGTGAAGCCGAAGCGCACCGCCGCCTCGATCCAGGAGCATGCGACGTTGTTGCCGTCCCCCACCCAGGCGACCACCTGGCCCGCGACCGAACCGCGGTGCTCCTCGAAGGTCATGACGTCGGCCATCAGCTGGCACGGGTGGGACTTGTCGGTCAGCCCGTTGATCACCGGCACCGTGGCGTGCAGCGCCAGCTCCGCCAGCTTGGCCGCGTTGTCCGTGCGCAGCACGATCGCGTCCACGTAGCGGGACAGCGTCCGCGCGGTATCGGCGACCGTCTCGCCGCGGCCCAGCTGCAGCTCGCTGCCTTGCAGCACCACCACGTCGCCGCCCAACTGGCGCATCGCCACCTCGAACGAGACGCGGGTGCGGGTGGACGGCTTCTCGAACACCAGCGCCAGGGTGCGGCCGGCCAGCGGGCGGGAGGAAGGCACCCCGGCCTGCTTGAAGCCGCGCGCCACGTCCAGCATCTGCCGCAGCACTGCCGGCTCGAAATGCCTCAGGTCCAGGAAATGCCGCGGGCTGCCCGCGCTCAGCGCCGGCCCATCCTCCGCGCGCAGGCGGCGAAGCGCGCCGCTCACTTGGCGGCTGCCTGGGCATAGGGCCGGCAGCGGCGCACCCCGCGGCGGATCATGTCCAGCGCGGCAGCCACGTCCTCATCCGTGATGACCAGCGGCGGCACCAGACGCACCACGTTGTCCCCGGCGCTCACCGTCAGCAGCCCTTCCGCGGTGAACGCCGCCTGCACCTCGCCGTTCGGCGCCCGGCACTTCAGCCCGAGCATCAGGCCTGCGCCGCGCACGTCCTCCAGCACCTCCGGCTCGTCGCGCACCAGCTGCTCCAGCGCGCCCCACAGCACCCGGGCCTTGCGGTCCACCTCCTCCAGGAAACCCGGCGCCAGCATCACGTCCAGCACCGCGTTGCCGGCGGCGCAGGCGAGCGGGTTGCCGCCGAACGTCGTGCCGTGGCTGCCGGGCGCGAGGTGGCGGGCGACCGCCTCCTTGGCCAGCACCGCGCCCATCGGGAAGCCGCCGGCGATGCCCTTGGCGGCGCTCATCACGTCCGGCTCGATGCCCGCCCACTCGTGCGCGAACAGCTTGCCGGTGCGGCCCATGCCGCACTGCACCTCGTCCAGCGCCAGCAGCAGCCCGTACTCGTCGCACACCGCCCGCAGGTCTTGCAGGAAGCGCAGCGGGGCTGGCCGCACGCCGCCCTCGCCTTGCACCGGCTCCACGAAGATGCCGGCCGTGTGCGGGCCGATGGCGGCGCGCACGGCGTTCATGTTGCCGAACGGCACGTGATCGAAGCCTTGCACCGCCGGGCCGAAGCCTTGCAGGTACTTGGCGTTGCCGGTGGCGCTGATCATGGCGAGCGTGCGGCCGTGGAACGCGCCGTCGAAGCAGATCAGGTGGAAGCGCTCCGGCTGCCCGGCCTCCGCCATGGTGCGGCGCACCGCCTTGACCATGCCCTCGTTCGCTTCGGCGCCCGAGTTGCAGAAGAACACGCTGTCCGCGAACGTCGCCGCCACCAAGCGCGCGGCCAGCCGCTCGGCGCCGGGCACCCGGTACAGGTTGGAGACGTGCATCACCCGGGCGGCCTGCTCGGCGATGGCGGCGACCAGGTGGGGGTTGTTGTGGCCGAGCGAGGAGGTGGCGATGCCGGCGCCGAAATCGAGGAACCGTCGCCCGTCTCCCGTGAACAGCCACGCGCCTTCCCCCCGCTCGAAGGCGAGGTCGGCACGGTTGTAGGTGGGCATCAGCGGAGCGATCATGACGGCGGCACCTCAGGTGGTCCCAAGGCTTGGGGGCCAGGGCTTGGGGCCAAGGCTTGGGGGAAAGGCGGAGCATGAAACGCCCGCGCTGGCCAAGTCAAACCAAAAGACGAACGATGCCAGCGGCTTCCTTAGTTGTTGTAAACGAAGCTGGGCATCGCGTTCAGCGAGTCCTTGCTGCTGCCCGGCAGCGTGTACCGGCCGTCCTGGCCCTTTTGCAGCTGGCCGATCGGCAGCGCCACCAGCTTGCCTCCCAGGCCCATGACGCCGCCGACCGACAGGACTGCCAGCACCACGGCGTTGTCCGGCGTCATGATCAGGTCGTCGATGGCGCCGACCTGGGTGTTGCCGTCGCTGTACACGCCGGCGCCGATCACCTTGCTGGCGCGCAGCCCGTTCTCCATCCGCACGCTGGCCACGGACAGGCTGGGGTTGCCGGGCGCGGGAGTCAGCTTGGCGTCGGGCGCCCCAGCGGCCTGGGCACGGGCGTGGAGCGGGGCGGCTGCCAGGGCGGCTGCCAGCGCGAAGCCGATGGTGCGTGTCACGGAATGATCTCTCCCAATCGGCCCGCCAACGCCCATGCGGCGCGCCGGGTTCCGGAGGCCGCCGCCACGTGGCACTGTCAGCCCCATGCGACCGCCCAAGCCGCCCGGACCGGCCCCGGACGCCGCCAGCCTGCGGCAGGCGGCATTGACCTATCTCACCCGCTACAGCGCCACGCAGGCCGGGCTGCTCCGGGTGCTGAACCGCCGCATCGACCGCTGGGCGCGCGCCGCGGAAGCCCCTCCGGAGGCCGCCGCCGCCGCCCATGCCGCCGCCCGTGGCGTGGTGGCGCACCTTGCATCCATCGGGGCGGTGGACGACGCGCTGTTCGCCGCCGGGCGCACCCGCAGCCTGCACCGCGCCGGCCGTTCCCGCCGGGCGATCACGGCGCACCTGCAAGGCAAGGGCGTGCCGCCCGAGCTGGCCGCCCTGCCGGAGGACCCGGCGGCCGAACTCGCCGCCGCCGTGCTCTACGCCAGCCGCCGCCGCATGGGGCCGTTCCGCATGGTGGCGGAGGACCCCGACCCGGCGCAGCGCACGCGGGACCTGGCCCGGCTGGCGCGCGCCGGCTTCCCCGCCGGCATCGCCAGCCGCGTGCTGGGCCTGCCGCCGGACGAGGCGGAAACGCTGCTGCTGGAAGCCCGCCGCGGCTGAAACATGATGCATCCCTGCCGCACTGTGATGCGAAAGCGCCAGCAGGCCTGAAAACAGCCTCTTCGCGGTGGACACGACGCAACATCATGATGGTAGCGTCTGGGCCGTTCCCTGACCAAGGGCTTCCGGAGGAAACACGCATGACGATCCGACTGACGGGCCGACTGACGGGCCGACTCACAGGGTTGATCCCCGCCCTTGCCCTGCTCGCGGCCGGCGCGGCCCACGCGCAAGGCACGCCGCCTGACGCCAGCAGCCCAGCGGCTCCACCCGAGGTCAACGGCGCGGCAGCCCCGGCCACCGGGCACGCGGCGCGAGGCCGCCACAATGGGACGCCGGCTGGCACGCCTGCGGCTTCTGCCGCGTCCGCTGGCGACGGCGCGACGCCCGCCGGCCGCGCCGCCGCCCAGGCGCTCGCCACCACTCCGAGCGACACGCCGGTGCCGTACGTCGATTTCCAGCCGACCGCTTCCCAAGGCCCGGTGCACCATGCCGTGGTGCGCGGCCACACGGCCAAGAAGGCTGCGGCCAAGCCGGCCCAGTAGCGGCTTGCCGTCCGGGCGCCGGCTGCTGCTGGCGCCTGCCTGGCGCTGCCCGCCTATGGAGGCGGGCAGGTCGAGACGGGGAGTTCGAGGCGGGCGGCTCCGCCAGCGTCGAATGTGTGCCCTGCGCTCGGCAATGCCGTCGTCGCGTCGCGATGACGCTTTCACGCGACGCGGACCCGCTGTTTCTTGGCCCCGAGTTCGACTTGTCGCTGCAACTCGGTCCGCCAGGGGACGACGCGCGAGCTGTTGCGGCTGTCACAGCCGTTTGGGCCTGCCCATTGGTTGAAGGGCCGTGGTCGGTTTCCAACAGGATTGGCGAAACCCGTCCCCTTTCGCCTGACCCGAGCGGGCGTGGGCGGCGGCTCAATGCGTCCCGGTTCGGGCGGCTCTCGGTGAGTGAGGCAGGGGTTGAGCTGCCCTTTGTGCTCAGGCGTGTTCACGAGACGAGCAAATGGCCGATACCGTCGGATTGGCTGACATTGGGCATCCCGGCTGCAGCATTGAAAACGGTCCATGACGTGGACGGAACTTGGACCTTTTCGAGCCAGCCGTGGTCAGGGGCGCTGTGCCGCGTCCTCGCGGAGGTTGCAAACCATGTCTATCGTGCTGTCCCATTCGTGGCGGGGGTGCTCGGAGAGGAAGCGTCCGGCTGCTGGCGCGGCGACGGCCGGACGCTGACAAGCGACGCTGAGCAGGGATGCCCTCCTGTAGCGATCATGACAGCGGGCATCCTCGACAAGCGAGGTGGGTTCGTCGTGTCCCCCAAACTGTGGCGTCAGCTTGCGCCCAAAAGCGAAGCAGTCATCCTGCCATCCGGTTTGCTCTACGCGCCGCCGCAGCCCGATGCCCCATTGTTGGGGCTTGGAGCTGCTCCTGCGGTGCGGCGCTCGCTCTTGCGCTCAACCTCATGCGGTGGTGAGACAGCGCGTCATCGCTCTGGAACATCCGCCATGGACGACGCCGTTCCCGCCCCAGCCGACGTTCCCCGCCGCTTCGGCA
>CAXTNC010000171.1:0-7121 GCA_964245495.1 uncultured Acetobacteraceae bacterium | reverse complement strand
CCGCACCTTCAAGCCGGAGCGGGACGGGCTGTTCTGCGCCCGCATCTTCGGCCCGATCAAGGACTACGAGTGCCTGTGCGGCAAGTACAAGCGCATGAAGTTCCGCGGCATCATCTGCGAGAAGTGCGGCGTGGAGGTCACGCTGCAGAAGGTGCGGCGCGAGCGCATGGGCCACATCGAGCTGGCCTCGCCGGTGGCGCACATCTGGTTCCTCAAAAGCCTGCCCAGCCGGATCGGCCTGATGGTCGACCTGACGCTGAAGGAGCTTGAGAAGATCCTGTATTTCGAGAGCTACGTCGTGCTCGACCCCGGCGTCACGGACATGAAGCTGCACCAGCTTCTCACCGAGGACATGCTGGAAGCCAAGCAGGACGAGTTCGGCGACGAGTTCCAGTACGGCATCGGGGCCGAAGCGATCAAGAAGATCCTCGGCGGCATCGACATCCAGGCCGACAAGGTCCGCCTGCGCGCCGAGCTGAAGGAAACCACGTCCGAAGCCAAGCGCAAGAAGCTGGTCAAGCGCCTCAAGCTGATCGAGGCGTTCGGCGAGAGCGGCGCGCAGCCGGCGTGGATGATCCTGGACGTGGTGCCGGTGATCCCGCCCGAGCTGCGCCCCTTGGTGCCGCTCGATGGCGGGCGCTTCGCCACCTCCGACCTGAACGACCTGTACCGCCGGGTCATCAACCGCAACAACCGCCTGAAGCGGCTGATCGAGCTGCGCGCGCCGGACATCATCGTGCGCAACGAGAAGCGCATGTTGCAGGAGTCGGTTGACGCGCTGTTCGACAACGGCCGCCGCGGCCGGGCCATCACCGGCGCCAACAAGCGCCCGCTGAAGTCGCTGTCCGACATGCTGAAGGGCAAGCAGGGCCGCTTCCGGCAGAACCTGCTGGGCAAGCGGGTGGACTACTCCGGCCGTTCCGTCATCGTGGTGGGGCCTGAGCTGAAGCTGCACCAGTGCGGCCTGCCGAAGAAGATGGCGCTCGAGCTGTTCAAGCCGTTCATCTACTCCAAGCTGGAGAAGTACGGCCACGCTACCACCATCAAGGCGGCCAAGCGGATGGTGGAGAAGGAGCGCCCGGAGGTCTGGGACATCCTGGAGGAGGTCATCCGGGAGCACCCGGTGATGCTCAACCGCGCCCCCACCCTGCACCGCCTCGGCATCCAGGCGTTCGAGCCGGTGCTGATCGAGGGCAAGGCGATCCAGTTGCACCCGCTGGTCTGCACCGCCTTCAACGCGGACTTCGACGGCGACCAGATGGCGGTCCACGTGCCGCTGAGCCTGGAGGCGCAGCTGGAGGCCCGCGTGCTGATGATGAGCACCAACAACATCCTCAGCCCGGCCAATGGCAAGCCGATCATCGTGCCCAGCCAGGACATCGTGCTCGGGCTGTACTACATGAGCCTGGAAACGGCCGAGTTCCGCGCCGCCCCTGACCAGGAGTGCCCGGCGTTCGGCACCATCGGCGAGATCGAGTTCGCGCTCAGCGCCGGGGCCGTCCACCTGCACGACAAGATACGCGCCCGCTACGACACGGTGGACGCGGACGGCAACCGCGTGCGCTCGCTGGTGGTCACCACGCCGGGCCGGATGCTGATCGCGCAAATCCTGCCCAAGCACCCGGCGGTGCCGTTCTCCCTCATCAACCGCCAGCTGACCAAGAAGAACGTTTCGGACGTGATCGACGCGGTGTACCGCCACTGCGGCCAGAAGGAATGCGTGATCTTCGCCGACCGGCTGATGGGGCTTGGCTTCGGCCAGGCCGCCAAGGCCGGGCTGTCGTTCGGCAAGGACGACCTGATCATCCCGGACAACAAGTGGGAACTGATCGGCAAGACCAAGGACGAGGTCAAGGAGTTCGAGCAGCAGTACCAGGACGGGCTGATCACCGCCGGCGAGCGCTACAACAAGGTGGTGGACAGCTGGTCCCGTTGCACGGACGAGGTGGCCGGCGCCATGATGAAGGAGATCAGCAAGCAGGAGGTGGGCACGCCCACGAACTCCGTGTGGATGATGTCCCATTCCGGCGCCCGCGGCTCGCCGGCGCAGATGCGGCAGCTGGCGGGGATGCGCGGCCTGATGGCCAAGCCCTCCGGCGAGATCATCGAGCAGCCGATCATCGCCAACTTCAAGGAAGGCCTGACGGTGCTGGAGTACTTCAACTCCACCCACGGCGCCCGCAAGGGCCTGGCCGACACCGCGCTCAAGACCGCCAACTCCGGCTACCTGACCCGGCGGCTGGTGGACGTGGCGCAGGACTGCATCATCCACGAGGAGGATTGCGGCACGGAGCGCGGCCTCACCGTCCGCCCCGTCATGGACGGCGGCGAGGTGGTGGCGTCCCTGTCCGAGCGCACCTTGGGCCGCACCACGGCCGAGGACGTGACCGACACCGCCACCGGCGCCGTCATCGTGCCGCGCAACACGCTGATCGAGGAAACGGAGGCCGAGCTGATCGAGCGGGCCGGGGTGGAGCAGGTGAAGATACGCTCCGTCCTCACCTGCGAGGCGGCGATCGGCGTGTGCGGCCACTGCTACGGCCGTGACCTGGCGCGGGGAACCCCTGTGAACATCGGCGAGGCGGTGGGCGTGATCGCCGCGCAGTCGATCGGCGAGCCTGGCACCCAGCTCACCATGCGCACCTTCCACATCGGCGGCGCGGCGCAGCGCGGCGCCGAGGTCTCCAACGTGGAGGCCAGCCATGACGGCTCCATCTCGCTGAAGAACCGCGTGGTGGTGGAGAACAGCGCCAAGCTCCAGGTCGTGATGTCACGCAACTGCGAGATCGTGCTGACGGACGAGAAGGGCCGGGAGCGCGCCCGCTTCCGCGTGCCCTACGGCGCCCGCCTGCTGTCGGACGACGGCCAGGCGGTCAAGCGCGGCGACAAGCTGGCGGAGTGGGACCCCTACACCCTGCCGATCATCACGGAGCGCGCCGGCACGGTCGAGTACCTCGACCTGCTGGATGGCGTCACGCTGATCGAGAAGGTGGACGAGGTCACCGGACTGACCTCCAAGGTGGTGGTCGACTACAAGCAGATGACCAAGGGCGTCGACCTGCGCCCCCGCCTGCAGTTGAAGGACGAGCGCGGCGACGTGCTGAAGCTGCCGAACGGGGCGGAGGCGCGCTACTTCCTCAACCCCGACTCCATCCTCTCGGTGGAGAGCGGCGCCGTGGTCCATGCCGGCGACGTGCTGGCCCGCATCCCGCGCGAGGGCAGCAAGACGCGCGACATCACCGGCGGCCTGCCGCGGGTGGCCGAGCTGTTCGAGGCGCGCAAGCCGAAGGACAACGCGATCATCGCGGAGATCGACGGCCGGGTGGAGTTCGGCAAGGACTACAAGGCCAAGCGCCGCATCATCGTCAAGAACGACGAGACGGGCGAGGAAAGCGAGGCCTTCGTCACCAAGGGCAAGCACGTCTCGGTGCAGGAGGGCGACTTCGTCCGCCGCGGCGACCCGTTGGTGGACGGCCCGCGCGTGCCGCACGACATCCTGCGCGTGCTGGGCGTGGAAGCGTTGAGCGATTACCTGGTCAACGAGATCCAGGACGTGTACCGGCTGCAAGGCGTGAAGATCAACGACAAGCATATCGAGGTGATCGTCCGCCAGATGCTGCAGAAGGTCGAGATCACCGAACCCGGCGACACCACGTTCCTGACCGGCGAGCAGGTGGACCGCATCGAGTTCGACGCGGAGAACGCCAAGCTGCAAGCCGACGACCGCCCCGCGGTGGCGACGCCGGTGCTGCAAGGCATCACCAAGGCCAGCTTGCAAACCCACAGCTTCATCAGCGCCGCCTCCTTCCAGGAAACGACGCGGGTGCTGACAGAGGCCGCCACGGCGGGCAAGGTCGATACGCTGAACGGGTTGAAGGAGAACGTGATCGTGGGCCGCCTGATCCCGGCGGGCACGGGCAGCGTGATGAACAAGCTGCGCCAGGTTGCGGCCCGGCGGGACCAGTCCCGCGTGGCGCCGGGTCCGGCGGAGACGCCGCAGATCACCGGGCGGCAGGCGGCGGAGTGAGGCAAGAGGGGGGCGGGGCCTGGGTCCCGTCCCCTCCAGCCATATGGCAGGAGGTTTTCGGCTATGGTGAGCTGCGCCCTTGAGTGACGGCCTGCCCGATCGCCTTTCGACCAATCCGGCAAGCCCCTACCACGATGCCGAGGCGCTTGGCCGCGGGATCGGCATCCGGCTGAACGGCGTCGAGAAGACGACGGTGGAAGAATACTGCATCAGCGAGGGCTGGGTCCGCGTGTCGGTGGGCAAGACGCTTGACCGCCGCGGCAACCCCCTCACCATCAAGCTCAGCGGGACAGTCGAGGCATACTACCGCGGTTAGGCGCGGATGTTCCCGTTCCCGGGAGCGGGCTGAGGAAAGAGGCTGATCATCAAGCATCAGGAAGTTTCTGACTCCTCCGATACTACGGTTCTCAAATCCCGTTTAAGAATGCGAATGGGCCGGCTCAGCAAGCCTTTTGCGCCTCGGCTGCGCTAGAACCAAGCCGTAAAACCCTCAGCATGCGGCTACAGCCCTACCCTCTGGGAGCGGAAATCTCCTCTTCAGACCTCAACCGCGGCATTCTCAAACGGGCACTCAGAGCGGCTGTGCTGGCCCGCGCGAAGGCTTAGGTGCTGCAACGCGTTCAGGCGGCAACCTGGAAAGATCCGCCTCTGATTGGGCCATGACAGTCCAGTCAGTGCTGTCGATCGCCTCAACGACGTACTTGCAACCTGGAAAGCCTTCCTCCTCGACTGTCGCGGCGTTCACGACCACGTCGGCTGAAGCACCAATAAGCAGGCCTGTGATCAACTGCGTAGTGTTCTTGGCCAAATCGAGTAGTTTCGGCCAAGTCAAGCGAAGCCCGTTCGGCGTGGAAAGCACTAGGTCTTGAAAATCAGCCTGACTTAGGCCGAGGAATGTGCCACCTACAACATCATACTCCAGAATGCTCCAAACCAATCCGTTACCATCCAGTGCATCAAGAACTCCCTCAACCGTTGCAATTTCACCTCTTGCCCACATCGGAAAACTTACAGAATAAAGCATTATTGCCTCACTGAAGTGGAATTGTGGGACCGGCGTGGACTGCCTCCGGTTTCGTTCGGCAAATATTCGTGTCAATGCGGGTTCGCGTGCTGGTTTGGTCGCCCATGATCCGTAAAGTCTATGTCGGCTTTATGACGGCCTTGTTCGTCAAACTCGCGGGCCTGTGGGTGTTTCCCTCGGCGGCCGGCTTTCTGGCCAAGTTGCGAATGTGGTCCTTGCGCTTCGGGGTCGGGAACAGGCTCGTTCGTTCGCGGGTCCCTGAGCAGTTCGCGATCGGGAAAAGCGTGCCCCAAACTTCCATTCTGAGGTTCGCCACTGGCAGGTTCGAAGGGTGCCGGTTTCTTGGGAATTTGCCGGAGCAGCATCTGAATGAGCGCTCGTGCGGCAGCGGCAAGTCCAGCCGTCAATCCTGCAACGGCAGTGAAAATAGCGGCTTCTACAGGGTAAACCGGCCGGATGCTGTCACCCTTGCTGCTTGGCCCCACTCGTGTGATAGGCGCATCCTGCTTGATCGGTCCTTCCGCCCCTGTGTCCGCTTTGCCTGAACCAGTTGGATTGGATGCTGGCTGTCTCTCGTCAGTTGCACGAACGATGAGATCAGACCAATGCTTTGCCCCGAATTGATCGATTGTCGAAGCAAGCTGCAATCCGGCTTCTTTCAGCAATCGATATATATATCAGCATTGGCTATTGTCAATATGGATTGCTGAAGGCTCCATGCGTCGATTGCATCGATATCATCGCCGAGAAACCCCTGCCGGAATTGGTTTGGAGGCAAGTGCGCTGCGTTGGCCCAACGCGGGAGCAGCTTACGGAATGCGTCGCTGATTTGGCGGTGGTTCCACATCTTGTCTGATGCGGTCGTACGAAGGGCATCAACCGCGAACTCAAATGCCGCATAGGCTCGCGCCCTGAGTTCACCTGTCTGAGCGGCACTGAGCGGATTGGCCGGAGACAAGCCGTGTCCAAACCAACCGTGCTCCTGCCGCCCCTGTGATTCCTAAGCCATGCGTCCCTCGTCCATCTAGGACAGAAATCATAACACGCCACCTAGCGCAGTTTCGATGCTTGTCTGTCTGTGGCCTTTCCAGGCCGTTCTTGCGGCCAGTCCCGCATGATCGCCCTGCGGCGTCGAAAACCCGTGACGCCGAAAGCCGCGAACCGTATGAGTGCCCCATGGCATTCTCACGCTGCGTCACCCAGCCCGAGCAGCTGCCTGCCGTGACACCTGGGGCAGATGGGCGGTTCTCCTGGAGCCGCCATGCCTGACGCCCAAAGCAGCTTTCCTTCCCTCGGCGAGGAAACCTACGGGCCTGACTACTATGCCTCCCATTGCGGCGGGCTGGCCTATGGCCGGCAGGAGCCGCACTGGGCGCAGTTCTTCGGCGCCATCGCCGACCAGATCATCCGCAGCTTGCGCCCTGGCCGCGTGTTCGACGCCGGGTGCGCGCATGGCTTCCTGCTGGAAGCGTTGTGGGACCGCAATGTCGAGGCTTGGGGCCGGGACATCTCAAGCTTCGCCGTGTCCGAGGTGCGTCCCGATCTCAGGCCGTTCGCCGCTCAAGGCTCGATCGCCGATCCCATCCAAGGTGAGTATGACCTGATCACCTGCATCGAGGTGCTCGAGCACATGACCGAGGCGGACGCGGTCGCCGCCATCGCGGGCATGGCGGCTGCGGCGCCCCGCATCCTGTTCTCCTCCTCGCCCAGCGACCTGGACGAGCCGACCCACGTCAACGTCAAGCCGGTCATGTGGTGGCTGCGCCGCTTCGCCGAGGCGGGCATGGCGCCGGTGGCGGACTATGACGCCTCGTTCCTCACCCCGCATGCCTACCTGCTCGAACGCTCCGCCGGGCCGCCCGACGCGGGCGGCCTCAAGCTGTTCGCCGAGCTGGTCCGGCAACGCCTGCTGGCGCACGGGCGCGGCCTTCCGCCTCACGGGCGCGAACCTCCCCCTCACGGGCTTGCTCCGCGGCTGCCGAAGCCGCCTCGGCCCGCGCCGCAGCCGCTTGGCGCAGCCGCTCCGCCTGGGCCAGCGCGGCTTCGGCCTCGGCCGCAGCCTGTTTGCGC
>CAXTNC010000170.1:0-7133 GCA_964245495.1 uncultured Acetobacteraceae bacterium | reverse complement strand
CCCTCGGCCACCAGCTCGCCGGCCGCCATGCGGGGGGAAAGGCTGCCGTACGGGTCCTGGAACACGACCTGCATCTGCGCCCGCTGCCGGCGCAGGGCGGCCGGGACCAGGGATTGCAAATCCGTGCCGGCGAACGTCACCCGGCCGGAGGCGGGCACGAGGCGCAGCAAGGCCAGGCCCACCGTCGATTTGCCGGAGCCGCTCTCCCCCACCAGCCCGACCGTCTCGCCCTCCCGGATGGCGATGGAGACGCCATCCACCGCCCGCACCGTGGCCGCGGCGCGGCGGAACAGGCCGCGGCGGCCGGCGAAGGCGACGCGGATGTCGGTGGCCTGCGCCAGGATGGGGGCCGCGGCGGGCAGCGGGTCCGGCCGGCCGCCGGGTTCGGCGTCCAGCAACATGCGCGTGTAAGGATAGCTGGGGTGGGCGAACACGGCGGCGGCGCGGCCCTGCTCGACGATGCGGCCGTCCTTCATCACGCACACCCGGTCGGCGTGGCGGCGCACCACGCCGAGGTCGTGGCTGATCAGCAGCAGGGCGAGGCCGCGCCGGGTCTTCTGCTCGGCCAGCAGGCCCAGGATTTGCGCCTGGATGGTCACGTCCAGCGCCGTGGTCGGCTCGTCCGCGATCAGCAGGGCGGGGTCGTTGGCGAGCGCCATGGCGATCATCACGCGCTGGCGCTGCCCGCCGGAGAGCTGGTGCGGCAGCGCGCCCAGCCGCTGCGCCGCGTCCGGGAAGCCGCAGGAGTCCAGCAGCGCCGCGACGGCGGCGCGGCTGGGGCGGCGGCCGTGCAGCGCCATCGCCTCGCCCACCTGGCGGCCGATGCGGTGCAGCGGGTTGAGGCTGGTCATCGGCTCCTGGAACACCATGCCGGCGGTGCGCCCGCGCATCGCCCGCAGCTTCTCCGGCGAGGCCGCCATCATGTCGGCGCCGTCCAGGGTGATGGCCCCCGTGGCGAGCGTGCCCGGCGGCAGCAGGCGCAGCACCGCCAGCGCCGTGAGGGACTTGCCGGAGCCGCTTTCGCCGACCAAGGCCACGGTTTCGCCGCGGGCCACGGTGAAGCTGGCGCGGTCCACGACGGCGGCGGCACCGAAGCGGATGGTGAGGCCCGCAACAGTGAGCAGGCTCACCGCGGCTGCTTGCGCGGGTCGAACGCGTCGCGCACCGCCTCGCCGATGAAGATCAGCAGCACCAGGATGCCGCCCAGCACCACGAACGCCGTGACGCCGAGCCAGGGCGCTTGCAGGTTGTTCTTGCCCTGGTTGACCAGCTCGCCCAGCGAGGGCGAGCCCGGCGGCAGGCCGAAGCCCAGGAAATCCAGGCTGGCCAGCACGGTGACGGAGCCGGACAGGATGAACGGCAGGAAGGTGAGCGTCGCCACCAGCGCGTTGGGCAGGATGTGCCGCGCCATGATGGCGGCATCGCCCACGCCCAGGGCGCGGGCGGCGCGCACGTAGTCCAGGTTGCGGCCGCGCAGGAACTCCGCCCGCACCACGCCGGTCAGCCCCATCCAGGAGAACGCCAGCAGGAAGGCCAGCAGCACCCAGAAGGTGGGCGTGATGACGGAGGCCAGGATGATGAGCATGAACAGCTGCGGCATCCCCGACCAGACCTCGATGAAGCGCTGGAACAGCAAGTCCGTCAGCCCGCCATAGAACCCCTGCACCGCCCCGGCGGCGATGCCGACCAGCGACGAGACGATGGTGAGGGTGAAGCCGAACAGCACGGAGATGCGGAAGCCGTAGATCACCCGCGCCAGCACGTCGCGCGACTGGTCATCCGTGCCCAGCAGGTTGCGCCAGGACGGCGGGGTGGGCGGCGAGGACGGCAGGCCCTTGACGATGGTGCCGTAGGAGAACGGCACGGCGGGCCACAGCATCCAGCCCCGCGCGTTGATGGCTTTGGCGAGGTCGGGGTCGGTGTAGTCGGCCTCCAGCGGCAGGAAGTCGGGGCCGAACGCATCCTCGCTGTAGTCGCGCAGCACGGGGACGAACCAGGCGCCGTCGTAGCGGACCAGCAGCGGGCGGTCATTGGCGACGAACTCGGCCGCGGCGCACAGGGCGAACAGGGTTAGGAAGATCCACAGCGACCACCAGCCCCGGCGATGCCCGCGGAAGATGGCCAGGCGGCGCTGGTTGAGCGGGGTCATCCCCGCCGCTCGAAGTCGATGCGCGGATCGACCAGGGTGTACATCATGTCGCCGACGATCTGCATCACCAGCCCGAGCAGGGTGAACAGGTACAGCGTGCCGAACATCACCGGGTAGTCCCGCCGGATCGCGCTGTCGAACCCCAGCAGCCCCAGCCCATCCAAGGAGAAGATGATCTCCACCAGCAGCGCCGAGGAGAACAGGATGCCGATGAACGCCGCCGGGAAGCCGGCCACGATCAGCAGCATGGCGTTGCGGAACACGTGGCCGTACAGCACCCGGCCCTCGCCCGCGCCCTTCGCCCGCGCGGTCAGCACGTACTGCTTGCCGATCTCGTCCATGAAGCAGTTCTTGGTCAGGATGGTGAGGCTGGCGAACCCGCCCGCGACCAGCGCCACCGTGGGCAGCGCCATGTGCCAGGCGTAGTCCGCGGCCCGCTGCGGCCAGGGCCAGGCGGCGCTGCCCTGGCTGGCCAGCCCGCGCAGCGGGAACCAGGCCACGAACGAGCCGCCGGCGAACAGCACCACCAGCAGGATGGCGAACAGGAAGCCCGGCACCGCGTACCCCACCAGCACCGCCGCCGAGGTCGCGACATCGAACCGGCTGCCGTCCCGCACCGCCTTGGCGATGCCGAGCGGGATGGACACGGCGTAGATCAGCAGGGTGGACCACAGCCCGATCGACACGCTCACCGGCAGGCGTTGCAGCACCAGGTGCAGCACCGTGTCGCCGCGGAAGAAGGAACGGCCGAAGTCGAACCGCAGGTAGGCGCCGATCATCTCCCCGTAGCGGGTGAGCGGCGGCTTGTCGAAGCCGAACTGGTGGCGGATTTGCGCCACCGTCTGCGGGTCCAGCCCGCGCCGGCCGCGGTAGCTGCCGCCGCTCGTTTGATCGCTGGCGGGCTGCATCGCGTCCGAGCCGCTGCCGGTCACGCGGCTCAGCGTGTCGGTCTGGCCGCGCAAATCGGCCAGCGTTTGCTCCACCGGGCCGCCTGGCGCCAGCTGCACCACGGCGAAGTTGATGGTGATGATGCCGAACAGCGTCGGCAGCACCAGCAGCAGGCGGCGCAGCAGGTACGCTGCCATTACCGGCCGCGCGCGGCGTCCGTGGCGGCGGCGAGCGCCGGGTCCACCCACCAGGCGGCGAAGTCCAGCCCGGTGCGGACCGGCTGGCTGGGATGGCCGAAGCGGTTCCAGGTGGCGACGTGCAGCTCCTGCGCGTGCCACTGCGGGACCATGTACCAGCCCCAGAGCAGCGCACGGTCCAGCGCGTGCGCGGCCGTGACCAGGCTGGCGTGGTCGCCGGCTTCCAGCAGCTTGGCCACCATGGCATCCACCACGGGGTTGCACACGCCGGCGACGTTGCGGGTGCCGGGCAGGCCGGCGCTGCGGCAGGTCCAGTAGTCCACCTGCTCGTTGCCCAGCGCCTCCGTCTCGGGAACGCTGGCCACGGCCATGTCGAAGTCCAGGTCGTCCATGCGCTTCTCGTACTGCGCCGGGTCCACGGTGCGCAGCCGCACGTCGATGCCGAGGCGGCCGAGCCACTGCACGTAGGGCAGGCCTACGCGCTCGAACGCCGGCTGGTCCAGCAGGATCTCGAAGCTCATCTGCTGCCCGGCAGCGTTGACCAGCTTGCGGTCATGCACCGTCCAGCCCGCCTGCTCCAGCAGCGCCAAGGCGCGGCGCAGCCCGTCCCGGTTGTTGCCGGAGCCGTCCGTCACCGGCAGGGCGAAGGGGGTGGTGAACAGCTCGGGCGGCAACTGGGCGCGGTACGGCTCCAGCAGCGCCAGCTCGGCGCCTCCTGGCACGCCGGAGGAGGCGAACTCGCTGCTGCTGAAGTAGCTCTCGGTGCGGGTGTAGCTGCCGTAGAACAGGTTCTTGTTCATCCACTGGAAGTCGAACACCTCGTCCATCGCCTGGCGGACGTGGATGTCGCTGAACACGGGGCGGCGGGTGTTCATGGCGAAGGCCTGCATCCCGGTCGGCAACCGCTCGGGCAACGACTCCAGCTTCACCAGCCCTTTCTGCACGGCGGGGAAGTCGTAGCTGGTGGCCCAGCTCTTGGCGATGCCCTCCACCCGGAAGTCCACCTGCCCCGCCTTGAACGCCTCGAACGCCACCGTGGGGTCGCGGAAGTACTCGGTGCGGATGGTGTCGAAGTTGTCCAGGCCGCGCCCGGTCGGCAGGCTGGCGGCCCACCAGTCCGGCACGCGCTGATACTCGATGGTCTTGCCGAACTCGACCCGGCCCACCCGGTAGGGGCCGCTGCCGAGCGGCGGGTCGGTCAGCGGCGCTGCGAAGTCCCGCCCCTTCCACCAATGCTCCGGCAGCACCGGCAACTGCCCCAGGATCAGCGGCAGCTCGCGGTTATTGTCCGTCTTGAAGTGGAACGTCACCGTGCGCGCATCCGCCGCCTGCACGTCCGCCACGTCGGCCCAGTAGGTGCGGTAGAGCGGCTGGCCCTGCTCGCGCAGCGTGTTGAACGACCACGCCACGTCCGAGGCCAGCACGGGCGCGCCATCGTTGAAATGCGCTTCCGGACGCAGCACGAAGGTCACGGAGCGGCGGTCCGCGGCCACCTCGACCGACTGCGCCAAGTGGGCGTAGGCGCCGGTGGACAGCGGCTCGTCCGGGTCGTCCACCATCAGGGTGTCCCACACCCGGCCCACGCCGCTGGCGGGCGAGCCGCGGATGATGAACGGGTTGAGGCTGTCGAAGCTGCCCACCGCCGCCAGCGACACGCTGCCGCCCTTGGGCGCGTCCGGATCGGCATCGGAGAAATGGGTGAAGTCCGGCGGCAGCCGCAGCGTGCCGAGCAGCGAAAGGCCGTAGGTCGGCTCGGCCATCGCGGGTGCCGCGGCCAGCAACGCGGCCAGCAGGGCGATCAGGCGCATGAGGGTTCTCCCAAGGCGGCCAAGGCGGCGGGCAGCAGCGCCGGGTCGCCCAGCGCCAGCACCGTGCCGTCGCCGTCCGGGCGGAGGGGGTGGCCAGACCAGTCGGTGATGCTGCCGCCGGCGCCCGTCACGATAGGAACGAGCGCCGCCCAGTCCCATAACTTCAGCGTCGCCTCCGCCACCACGTCGATCTGCCCCAGCGCCAGCAGCCCGTAGGCGTAGCAGTCGCCGCCCCAGGACACCCGACGCACGCTCCCGGCCAGCCGCTGCCACCTTGACGCCTCGGACGGGCGGAAGATCGCGGGGGACGTGCAGCTCAGCTCCGCCTGCGCCAGCCCCCCGCAGGGCCGGCAGCCGGCCCGGCCGTATGCGCCGCGGAACCGGGTGGGCCGGCCGGGCACGCCCAGCCAGCGCTCGCCGGTGATGGGCTGGTCGATCAGGCCAAGCACGGGCGCGTCGCCGTCCAGCAGCGCCACCAGCGTGCCGAATTGGGGCCGCCCGGTGATGAAGGCGCGGGTGCCGTCGATCGGGTCCAGCACCCAGCGGAACCGCGCGCCCGCACGGTCCTCGCCGGCTTCCTCGCCCAGGATGGCGTGGTCCGGGAAGCGGGCCGCCAGCACCGCGCGCATGGCCGCTTCCGCCTCCCGGTCGGCGGCGGTGACGGGGCTGTCGTCGCCTTTCAGCTCCGCCGCCGCTCCGGCGCGGAACCAGGGGCGGATGGCCTCCCCTGCCGCGTCCGCCGCCGCCTCGGCCGCCGCGATGGCCGCGTAGAAGACTACCGGGACAGCTCCGGCATCGGGTTCGGCATCCGCTGCGAGTCCGACGTTGGCGGCAGCACGGTCACGTTCCCAGGCTGCTGCGAGTTGTTGGTCTGGATCTGGGACTGGTTCTCGTTGGCGGAGGGCTGGCCCACCTGCTGCCCTTGCGCGCCGCCCTGCCCCATGGCGCCCTGCGTGCTGCCGGGCATGGACTTCAGCGTGCCCGGCGAGGCGCCCGGCTGCTGCGCCATCGCCAGCGCGGGCACCAAGGCCAACATCACGCCCAAGATCCGCACCATGCACCGGCACTCCCATCATTGCAGCGCGGTTTGCGCCCGTTCGGGCGCATACCTAAGCTGGTGCGCCACCCTTGCCAACACGCCGAGCACCCGTTGAACCCTATCGTCATCATCCCCGCCCGCATGGCCTCCACCCGCCTGCCTGGCAAGCCGCTGGCGCTGATCGCCGGGCTGCCCATGATCGTGCACGTGCTGCGCCAGGCCGAAGCCGCCGGGATCGGCCCCGTGGCCGTCGCCTGCGCGGAGGCGGCCATCGCGGAGACAGTGCGGGACGCCGGCGGCATCGCGGTGCTCACCGACCCGGCGCTGCCCTCCGGCTCCGACCGGGTGCACGCCGCCCTGTCCCTGCTGGACCCGGACGGGCGGCATGATGCCGTGGTGAACGTGCAGGGCGACACGCCCACCTTGGACCCGGCGGCGCTGCGGGCCGTGCTGGCCCCGCTGGCGGACCCTGCGGTGGACATCGCCACCCTTGTCACCCCCATCGCGGATGCGGAGGAGGCGGCCAACCCGTCCTTCGTCAAAGCCGCCTGCGCCTTCGCGGACGGGCAGGCGGCGGCGAACGCGCTGTACTTCTCCCGCGCGCCCGTGCCGTCCGGGGATGGCCCGCTTTGGCACCACATCGGCCTGTACGCCTTCCGCCGCACGGCCCTGGCCCGGTTCGTGGCGCTGCCGCCGAGCCTTTTGGAACGCCGGGAGGGCCTGGAGCAGCTGCGGGCGCTGGAGGCGGGAATGCGGATCGCCTGCACCCGGGTGCCGCACGGCCCGTTCGGCGTGGACACCCCGGCCGACCTCCAGCGCGCCCGGGAGCTGCTCGCGTGACCGTCTCGTTCCAGGGCCGTCCTGGCGCCTACTCGGACCTTGCCTGCCGCGCCGCCCTGCCCGGCCGCCCCACCCTGCCCTGCGACACGTTCGAGGCCGCGATGGACGCGGTGCGCTCCGGCATCGCCGAGCTGGCCATGCTGCCGTGCGAGAACAGCCTGGCCGGCCGGGTGCCGGACATCCACGCGCTGCTGCCCGGTAGCGGACTGTAC
>CAXTNC010000169.1:0-7150 GCA_964245495.1 uncultured Acetobacteraceae bacterium | reverse complement strand
CCCTCGCCCACACCCTGGCCGCCTGGGACGCCTACGAACGCCTCGGCAGCCCGGAAGGCGACCTGGCGCTGGCGCAGGCCGTGCTCTACCTGGGCACCGCGCCGAAATCGAACGCCGCCTACAAGGCGCACAAGGCGGCCGCCCGCGCCGCGCCCCTGGCCAGGGCGGCCTGGCCGAGGTCCGACCCGTCCGGCAAGGTGCACACGAAGCGTTGCTCCGCCCCCTGCTGCTGGCAGGCCAGCCGGTCGCCATGGGCCACGATGTACGCCTGCATGTCCTGCGCCGGCTTGCCCGCGAAGCCTTGCAGCCCGTCCAGCGGATAGCTCCGGCTTCCCGCCGCGACGAGGGCCGAGGTGCGCGCCACCGGGTGCGCCAGGACCGCCGGCGGCGGCGGCAAGGTGGCCCAGATGCCGCGGCGGGCCGCTTGCGCCGCGGCCTCCACGGCGCGGTAGGCGTCCGTCGCCTCGTCCGTCGCGCGCGCGGTCCCGTTGGCCAGCGGGATGATGGCCGCGTCCGTGCCGTCCGGCAGCGTGCAGGTGAAGCCGCCCGCGGCGTGCGGCTCGCAGCTCACCCGGTCCCCCTTGGCCTGGATGGCGGCCTGCATCCTGTGCCCCGCGTCGTCGGCGCCGGTGACGCCGAACAGCGCCGCCGTCCGGCCGCTCCCCTTCAGCCGCCCGGTGTCGACCACGCGCGGGTGGTCCAGGGTGACGCTCCCCGGCGCCGGCGCTTCCGCCGGGGCCGGGGTGCCTGGAACGGGGAAGGCCGGCGGCGCGGGCGGGTCCGCAGCCTGCGCGGCGGCTGGGCCGGGAACCAGCGCGGCGCAGGCGAGCACGAGCGCGCCTGCCCGGGCAAGCGACCTGAGGCGCGCGATGAACCAGCGGCCGGCAGGTCCGGGCGGCGCGGCCGTCCGGCAGACGGCTGCCATCGGCAGGATCATGGCGCCCTCCGGCCTGTCCTCGATCTCCGGCGCGGCCAGCCTGCCCTTCGCGATGTCCTGGCGCACCGTGTGCGCCGGCATGCCGCCCCAGCCCAGCCCGTTGAGCAGGAACGCGCGCTTGGCGAACAGGTCGGACAACCGCCAACCCAAGGGCGACATGACGCCGAACTCGCGCCCCGCCGACAGGCCGGACGCCATGCCCTTGGCGCGCGCCTTCAGCACATCCACGCTCGACACGGCGGCGCGCGCGTCGGACAGCGGCACCCGGCCTCCGGCGGTCAGCTTCGGGTAGCGGCCGGCGCGGTCGAACAGCGCCACCCCGGTCTGCTCCTCCAGGGTGCTGACGGACTGGCTGACGGCCGACTGGGCCCGCAGCAGCTTGCGCGACGCGGCCGAGAGGCTCCCCTCCTCGACGGCCGCGATGAAGGTCCGCAGCTGATCCAGGGAAACGCCGTCCAGCATCGTTCAGCCTCCTATCGCTCCAGGCGATGGATCGCAGCGCATGATCCCACCTTCCGCCGGGAAACGGCAAGCCTTGCCTCCGCGCCTGCGGCCAACCAGGCGGCGCAGCAGCCGCCCAACGATGGAAGCAGGCCCGTGATGAAGGCATGGACGTTGGCCTGCGCCGCCGCGGCGGTCCTGGGACTGTCCGCCGCGGCGCCCAGGGCGCTGGCGCAGGCCTCCACGCAGGACGGATCGGCCGTGAGGCCCGGGACCTGCAAGGTCGATCCCTCCCGGACGCAGGTGGCGTTCTCCGTCCTGCATCCCGGGTTCACCAACTGCTCCGGCCTGTTCTCCGAAGCGTCCGGCAGCCTGCAGCTTGATCCGGCGCACCCGGCGGCGTCCAAGCTCACCGTCACGGTTCCGGTGCAGTCCGTGCAGACAAGCGTTGCCAAGCTGACGGAGGAGCTGAAGGGGGACCAGTGGTTCGACGCGGCCAAGTTCCCGGCCGCGACCTTCACGTCCACGAGCGTCACGCCGTCCGGCAAGGACGGCGCGGCCATCGCCGGAAACCTCACCCTGCACGGCGCGACCAGGCCGATGGTGCCGGCCGCCCGCTTCCCCCAGCTTTGGCCCCAGCTTTGGTCCCAGCTTTGGCCCCAGCCCATCTTATTTCCGGCTTGACCCCTGTTTGTTCTTGAGAACAAATCAAGAGCGCCTTATTAACGGGAGGCTGAACGAAGCGGGACGCGGGACGGCCGGACGGCCTGTTGCGGCCCCCGCCGCGCCACCATAGCATAGGGTCCCGCAGCGTTGCGGGCAGAAGGACGCACATGGACAGGACCAAGGCGCTGGACGCCGCGCTCAGCCAGATCGAGCGGGCATTCGGCAAAGGCTCGATCATGCGGATGGGCGCGCGCACGGACGAGCAGATCGACGTGATCTCCTCCGGCTCGCTCGGGCTGGACCTGGCGCTCGGCATCGGCGGCTTCCCGCGCGGCCGCATCGTGGAGATCTACGGCCCGGAAAGCTCCGGCAAGACCACGCTCGCCCTGCACGCCATCGCGGAGGCGCAGAAGCGCGGCGGCACCTGCGCCTTCATCGACGCGGAGCACGCGCTGGACCCGATCTACGCCCGCAAGCTCGGCGTGGACGTGGACAACCTGCTGCTGTCCCAGCCGGACGGCGGCGAGCAGGCGCTGGAGATCTGCGACACGCTGGTGCGCTCCGGCGCCATCGACATCGTGGTGATCGACAGCGTGGCCGCCCTGGTGCCGCGCGCCGAGCTGGAAGGCGAGATGGGCGACACCCACGTCGGCCTGCACGCCCGGCTGATGAGCCAGGCGCTGCGCAAGCTCACCGGCAGCGTGTCCAAGTCCAAGACCATGCTGATCTTCCTCAACCAGATACGGCTCAAGATCGGCGTCATGTTCGGCAACCCGGAAACCACCACGGGCGGCAACGCGCTGAAGTTCTACGCCTCCGTCCGCATGGAGATCCGCCGCATCGGCCAGATCAAGGACCGCGACGAGGTCACGGGCAACCAGACCCGGGTGAAGGTGGTCAAGAACAAGCTGGCGCCGCCGTTCCGCCAGGTCGAGTTCGACATCATGTACGGCGAGGGCATCAGCAAGCGCGGCGAGCTGATCGACCTCGGCGTCAAGGCGGCGGTGGTGGAGAAGTCCGGCGCCTGGTTCTCCTTCGACAGCCAGCGCATCGGCCAGGGCCGGGAAAACGCCAAGACCTTCCTCAAGGACCATCCGGACGTGGCGCAAACCATCGAGAAGCGCGTGCGCGACCAGTCGGTCGTGGTCGAGAAGGCGATGATCACCGCGCCGGAGGAAGGCGAGGAAGCCGAAGCCGCGGAGTGAGCCTGCCAAGGTGAGCTGGCCAGGATGAGTCTGCCAGGATGAGCTTGACGGACGCGGACCTCGCCCTGGTCGAGGCCGCGCGGGCCACGCTGCTCAAGCACTACCGTCCGCACTGGCACACCGTGGCGGCGGCGATGCGCTCGCGGGACGGCCGGATCTGGACGGGGCTGCACCTGGGCGCCACCGTCGGGCGCTTGTCGGTCTGCGCGGAGGCGGTGGCGCTCGGCCGCGCCATCCTCGACGGCGACGGCACGGTGGAGTGCGCCGTGGCCGTGCGCCATCCCAAGCCCGGCGAGCTGCTCCAGGAGCTTGCCGTGGTGCCGCCCTGCGGCGCCTGCCGCGAGATGCTGACGGATTTCGGCCCGGCGGCCGACGTGATCGTTCCCGGCATCGCTCCCGGCATCGCTCCCGGCCCTGGCAGCTTGGTCCGCATGCCGGTGCGCTTCCTGCTGCCGTTGCCGTATCAGCGCTGAGGCCAGGGAACAAGGCGGGCACGCGGACGTTCAGCCCCCATGAGCACGAACCCGAAGAACCCCCCCGCCGACGACACCCCCTCCAACACCGTCAAGGACCCGGACGACTGGACGACGGGGGAGGAAACCATGACGGGCGCCCAGGCCTCCTACCTCAAGACGCTGAGCGAGGAGGCGGGCGAGGAGTTCGACGCCTCGCTCACCAAGGCGGCCGCCTCCAAGCGCATCGACGAGCTGCAAGGCAAGACGGGCCGGGGCAAGTCCCACTAGGCCCGCCCCCGGGCCGGGACCCCGCCGTGGATGCGCTGGACGGCGCCGCCCTGCTCCGGCTGGGCGAGGCGCTGCGGGCGGACGGCTACCAGTTCGTCACCCCCACGCCCCTGACCCACGCGCGGGTCAACGCGCGGCCGGGCAACGGGTGGGCGCGCAGCGCCGCGGACGTGTTCGGCTGGAGCCGCCCGTTCCGGGACGGCGTGCTGCAGCCAGCCTTGATGCGGCTGGCGCAGGAGGCCGCCGTGCTGGCCCGGCACCAGGACGGGTGGCGCGCGCTGCTGCGGCTGTCCAGCCTGGACGGGCTGCTGTTCTGGCACTCGGCCTACCCCACCGACGCCTCCGATTCCGTGTTCTTCGGGCCGGACACCTACCGCTTCGCCCTCGCGGTGGCGGCTTGGCTGGAATCCGGCCCAGCCGTGGCGCGCGCGGCCGACATCGGGTGCGGCGCCGGGCCGGGGGCCTGCGTGGTGTCCCGCGCCCGGCCCGGGGCGCAGGTGCTGGCGGCCGACATCAACCACGCCGCCGTGTCGCTCGCCCGCGTCAACGCCGGGCTGGCCGGGCTGGGCCGGGTCGAGGCCCGCCGCAGCGACCTGTTCTCGGCCCTGGAAGGGCAGTTCGACCTGATCGTCTCCAACCCGCCCTACCTCGCCGACCCGTCCGGGCGGACCTACCGGAACGGCGGCGGCGAGTTCGGCGCCGGTTTGTCGCTGGCCATCGTGGAGGCCGCCTTGCCCCGGCTGTCGCCCGGCGGCACGCTGCTGCTCTACACCGGTGCCGCCATCGTGAACGGGCACGACGCCTTCCGCTCGGCGGTGGCCGGCCGATGTGTGGCCGGCAACCTGTCATGGACGTATCGCGAGCACGATCCAGACGTGTTCGGCGAGGAGTTGCTGGGAGGCCCCTATGTGGTGGCCGACAGAATAGCGGCCGTGGTTCTCACGGCCACGAAGGATGGATAGTCAGAATGCCGGATGGTTACAACGCGCCCGACGCCCTGGGCTTCCAGGTGCGCCTCGCCCGCTTCAACGCGGCCCGCTTCAATCCCGCGCTGCCGGCCGCCGGCTGGCGGGAGGACATCGACGACCTGGCCGACCACCTCCGGCAGGAGGGCGAGTGGCTGGAGCAGCGCCGCGCCGCCGTGTCCGCCCGCGCCGCCGCCGCCCCGCGGGACCCCGACGGCTTCGTGAGGTGGTTCGAGGAGCTGGAGCGCTCCGGGCCGGGGCAGGGCGACGCCCTGTTCCCCTGGCTGGCCGAGGCCGCCGACATGGACGAGATGCGCTGGTTCCTGACCCAGGAGGTGGCGGGGGAGGCCGGGTTCGACGACCTGGCGGCCATCACCCAGGTCAAGCTGCCCCAGCAGGCCAAGCTGGAGATCGCCCGCAACTACTGGGACGAGATGGGCCGCGGCAACCCGAAGGGCATGCACGGCCCCATGCTGGAGGTGATCGCCGACCGGCTGGGCCTGCGCCCGACCATGGAGGCGACGGTGCCGGAGTCGCTGGCGCTCGCCAACACCATGGCCGGCCTGGCGTGCAGCCGGCGCTACGCCTACCACTCGGTCGGCGCCCTGGGGGTGATCGAGCAGACCGCCCCCAGCCGCGCCATCCTGGTCGCCCGCGGCCTCAAGCGCCTGGGCGTGCCGCCGGAGGACCGCCACTACTTCGACCTGCACGCCGTGCTGGACGTGAAGCACTCGCAGGCCTGGAACGCGGAAGCGCTGCACCCGCTGGTGGCCGGCGACCCCGCCGTCGCCCCCGCCATCGCGGAAGGCGCGCTGATGCGGCTGGAAGCGGGGGCCGCCTGCTTCGAGCGCTACCGGACCGAGCTGTGGCGCAACGGCGCTGCGCAAGCCGTCAAGGCCAGCGCGGCGGAGCCGTCCGGCCGGCGCGGGTTCTGCGTCCGCTAGCGGCGCGGTGAGGGTCCTCGCCGTCGGCCTGCGCGTCTACCTCGGCGACCTTTACCTCAGCCTGGTGCGCGAGGGCCACGAGGTCCGCGTCTTCGCTTCCGACCCGGCGGGGCAGCGCGCGTTCGGCGGCATCATCGAGCCGGTGGCGGACTGGCGCGCCGAGCTGCCCTGGGTGGGACAAAACGGCATCGTGCTGTTCGAGGGGGTGGGCCAGGGCGCGGCGCAGGACGCCCTGCGCGCCGAGGGCTACCGCGTGGTGGGCGGCAGCGCCCTCGGCGACCGCCTGGAAACCGACCGCGCCTTCGGCCAGTCCGTGCTGGCCGAAGCGGGCCTGCCGATCGCCTGGAGCAAGGGCTTCGCCAGCCCTGCCGAGGCGCTCGCCTGGCTGGGAGCCAATCCAGGCGCCTACGTGCTCAAGTACGACGACAACGCCCATGCGACCTTCGTCGGCGAGCATCCGGCGGGAGCGGACATCGCCTACACGCTCCAGCGCCACCCCCATGCCAAACGGGTGCTGCTGATGGAGCGGCTGCGCGGGGTGGAGGTGGGCATCGGCGCCTACTTCGACGGCCGCCAGTTCCTGCGCCCGGCCTGCATCGACTTCGAGCACAAGCGCTTCTTCCCCGGCGACATGGGGGAGATGACCGGCGAGATGGGCACCCTCGCCTCCTACGAGGGGGCCGGCCGGCTGTTCGAGGCCACCCTGGACCGGGTGGCGCCCTTGCTGGCCGAGGCGGGGCACGTCGGCTACGTCAACCTCAACCTGATGGTGGACGGGCGCGGCGCCTTCCCGCTGGAGTTCACCTGCCGCTTCGGCAACCCCGGCTTCGCCGTCCTCGCTGCCATGCAGGCGGACGGCTGGGGGGACCTGCTGGGACGCATGGCGGCCGGCGCGGGCGGGCGCTTCCGCACCCTGCCGGGGTGGGCGGTCGCCATCGTGCTGACCGTGCCGCCGTTCCCCGCCTGGGGCGACGCCTCCCCGGCGGACGACGCGCCCGTGTTCTTCCACGCCGAACCCGGCGGCGACGAGCAGCCGCACTACCACTTCGTGGACATGCGGCGCGAAGGCGGCCAGCTGCTCGCCCACCGCCGCTCCGGCCACCTGATGATCGTGACCGGCGCCGGGCCGGACGTGCCGGCCGCCCAGGCGGCGGCTTGCCGCCGCGCGGCCAACGTCATCGCCCCCGAGCTGCGCTGGCGCAACGACATCGGAACGCGCTTCCTCCAGGGGGACGGCGCGGCCCTGCGC
>CAXTNC010000168.1:0-7154 GCA_964245495.1 uncultured Acetobacteraceae bacterium | reverse complement strand
GGTCGGGGTCATGCTTGGCTCTCCTGTTGCCGCACAAGCGCCGCGGCCCCGGCCGCGGTTCCCTCCAGTGTTCCCTCTTGGGGGCCGGCGCGGTAGGCTGCGGCATGATCCCCACCATCCGTCCCGGCGGCCCCGAGACCCGCATCCGGCCGCAAATCCAGGATTTGGCGACGGACAACATCGCCGCCCTGGCGGAGCGGGCGCGGCACCTGGGCGATGTCATCCCGCTGTGGTTCGGCGAGGGCGACACCGTGACGCCCGCGTTCATCCGCGAGGCGGCCAAGCGCGCGCTGGACGCGGGGCGCACCTTCTACGTGCCCACCATGCGGGGCAACGCGGCGCTGTCGGCGGCGCTGTCCGCCTACCAGACCCGGCTGCACGGCCGCCCGTTCGGGCCGGAGCGCAGCACGGTGACGCCGGGCGGGATGCAGGCGGTCGCCTTGGCGCTCGGCCTGCTGCTGGAAAGCGGGAGCAACGCCGTCCACCTCACGCCGCAATGGCCCAACATCGCCAGCGCGATCCACGTCGCGGGCGCAGAAGCGCGGCCTTGCCCGTTGATCTTGCGCGACAACCGGTGGACGCTGGACATCGGCCGGGTGGCGGCGCTGTGCGACGCGCGGACGCGGGCGGTCGTGTTCTCCTCGCCCGACAACCCGACCGGCTGGACCGCCACGGCGGACGACCTGCGGGCGCTGCTGGCGCTGGGGCGGGAGCGCGGCATCTGGATGGTCGCCGACGAGGTGTACGGCCGGCTGTGCTTCGCGGGGGAGGCGGCGCCGTCCCTGCTCGCGTTGGCCGAGCCGGACGACCTGGTGATGGGCGTCAACAGCTTCAGCAAGGCCTGGGCGATGACCGGGTTCCGGCTCGGCTGGCTGGCCCACCCGGCCGCCGTGGCAGGCAAGCTGGGCGCCATGACCCAGTACCTGAACAGCGGCACCGCCGACTTCATCCAGGACGCCGGGGCGGCGGCGCTGAACGAGGGCGAGGCTCTGGTGGCCGAGATGCGCGAACGCTGCCGCGCCGGGGTGGCGCTGGCGCACGGCCGGCTGGGGGCGATGCGCCGGGTCCGGCTCACGGAGCCGCCGCCGGGCGGGATGTACGCCTTCTTCCAGGTCGAGGGCTGGCCGGACGGGCGCGCCGCCTGCCTGCACCTGCTGGAGCGGGCGCGGGTGGGGCTGGCGCCGGGTGAGCTGTTCGGCGCCGCCGGCGCGGGGTGGCTGCGGATGTGCGTGTGCCGGGACGCGGGCCAGCTGGGCACGGCGCTGGACCGCATGGCGGACGCGCTGGCCTGAGCCGTGCCGCCCGTCACGCCGGACGGACGCTACTTCGTGGTGCGCGGCCGGCTTTGGCGCTGCACGGACCCGGCGCTCGCCGGGCCGGAGCGGGCCGTGCTGACCCGCGAGCTGATGGCCGCCCGGCGCGCCAAGGGGGCGGCGATGCGCGCCGGCGATGCGGCGGCCCGGGAAGCGGCGCGGCAGCGGGTGGACGCGGCCAAGCGCGCCCTGGGCGAGCGCGGGCCGCCGTGGTGGCGGGACAGCGCGCCGGACCTGACCCGGCGCATGGCGCGCACCACCTGCTACGCCGAATGGTTCGCGGCCTTGCCGGATGCGGAAGCGGCGGTCGTGCGCGTGGATCGCCCTCACCCCGGCCCTCTCCCGCACGTGCGGGAGAGGGAGAAGAAAGGAGCATCATGAACATCCATCTGGCCAAGCTGCTGGCGGCCTTGATCGCAGGGGCGCCGCTGCCCCTGGCCGCCGCGGAGCCTGCGGCGGGGCATGAAACCGACGGCGATTTCCTCCTCACGCCCAGCAACCCGTCGCGCGAGCCGTTGCCCGTGGTGGCCGGAGCGGTGCCGGGGGACGGGCTGGCGCTGACGCCGGGTTCGCGCAACGCGTTCTCCTTGGTGATGGGCAGCGGGCAGCGCGGCGCCACCATGACGACCTCGCAATCCATCCGGGACCGCTTTTTCCTGAATTACCTGTACGGGGACCTGAAGTCCGCGATCGGCAGCCCGATGGACACGGGGCAGTCCAACAACAACACGTTCGCGGCGGTGGCGCGGCACTACCCGGTGGGCGCGCCGGACGACCTGCACGTCATGGCGGCGGACGGGATGCACCTGCGGGCGATCTGCTCGCACAACCACACGGACTGCAGCCCCGGCCATGTCTGGGGCGCCATGGTGCGGCTGCCGTTCGAGTGGCGGCCCGGCACGGTGCTGAAGGTGCGCTACCGCAGCCCCAAGGGCGACCATTCCTGGGCGCCGATCTGGCTGGCCACCGGGCAGCAGCGTTCGCCGGGTCCGGGGGAGGACCCGTACAAGGGCTTCGGCGGCCCGGACGCGCTGGCGCGGCTGACGCCGCTCAGCTTCGAGATTGACTGGAACGACAACTATTCCCGCAAGTCCAACGGCGTGCCCACGGGGGCGCAGATCGACTTCGGCACGCCCGACATCTATGGCGCCAAGTGGCAGACCAAGCCGCACGCGGTGTACTGGGCGAATGGCAACGGCTGGAAATATTACGGGCAAGGCGCTGCGCCGCCGTTCGAGCGCGCGCCGTTCGACTGGTCCGAGGGCTTCCACGACCTGGTCGGCAACTGGCGCGGCGACGGCAGCAACCTGCTCGACCTGCTGGTGGACGGCAAGCTGGTGGCGACGAGCTACATGGAATACCCGCAGCAGAGCTACGTCGATCCGGCCGATGGGCGGGAGAAGGTGGTGGCGATGCACCTCATCATCGGCAACCAGGCCGTGCCCGGCTTCTCCCCCGGCGCGTCGCGCGCCAAGGACAATGACGGGATGCCGGATGGCTGGACGATCGTGGTGCAGGAGGTCTCCGGCTGGTACGGCAACATCCAGGACCCGGACCGGCTGCGCGCGTCGCCGGAGAACGGGGCGCCGTAGGCAGGCCTAGCGGGACGCCGACGCGGCCGGGCCGACCTGCCGCGCTGCGCGGCGGGCGCGCGGCGCAGCGAGGGACGCCTTCAGGACGCGGCCGACATGGCGGTAGTGCCGCTCGAACAGCAGGTAGAGCGCGTAGGCCGTCAGGTGGGCGAGCGCGAAGGCGGCGGGGACCGTCGCCGAGCCGAGCCGGTCGCCGCCCAGGCGCAGCACGACGATGAACACCGTGTTGTGCACGAGGTAGAGGCTGTAGCTGTAGGAGGCCAGGCCGGCGCAGGCCTGGCGGAGCAGGCGCGGCAGGGGGCGAAGGCCCTCCATGGCCGAGATGCCGCTGACGAGCAGCACGGCCGCGCAGGCGGCCATGCCGAGGTCCTGGAAGTTCCAGCCGACCTTGAGGCCGCGGCCGGCGAGGCACACGGCGGCGGCCAGGCCGACGACGCTGCCGAGCTGCAGCTTGTGGCCGCTGCGCTGCCCGGCGGTGACCCAGACATAGGCCGCCGCGGCGCCGAACAGCCACACCAGCGTCAGCCCGTTGCCGCCGCCGGCGGCGGCGTTCCATGCCGCCACCGGCAGGGCGACGGCGCCCAGCACGATCCCGACGGTGCGGTTGAGGCGCTCCCGCGCTGCGAGGCCGAAGAAGCCGAGGCCGAAGACGACGTAGATCCAGAACTCGATGGAAACGGTCCAGAACGGCTCGGCGCTGTTGTACGGGCGGATGTACGGGGCGTCGCCCGCGACGTGGCGGACGGCCTGGAACAGCGGGTGGTCCTGCAGCAGGAGCAGGTTGCCCAGGAAGGCGAGCGGGCCGGCCGCCGTGCCGTCCTGCCCCCACCGGCCGAGGTCGAGGACGGAGTTGACGGCGGCGACGAGCACGAGCGCCGGGACGTAGGCGGTGAAGATGCGCGCGAACCGGTCGATGAGATAGGGCGCGAACCAAGGCCCTGGCCGCCCGATGCGGGCAAGGCTGGATTGCAGGATCAGGAAGCCGGACAGGATGAAGAAGACGGCCACGCCGATCGGGCCGGGGGAAACGCGCAGGCCGTGGCCGAAGATGGCCGAGGCATGGCCGAACAGGACGAGGTTGGCGGCGAAGGCGCGCAGGAAATCGAGGAGGGCGGTGCTGTTCGGCCCCAGCGCGGCAGGGCGGGCGGCTGTGGCTTGCGGCGGCTCGGGCAGGCGGGCCAAGGCGGAACAATCGTGCATAAACATTGCCACCGCTCAGGTGCAGAGCCTGTTCTTGAAATTTCTGAGTTTTCTCAGGATTTGGACAACCCAAGCCAGCCTGTATGGGAAACCGTATCAATGCAACGTTAAATCACGGCTTGACGGAGGTCAACCTTCGGCCGAGCCAGGTTGCCCAGAAGTGTGGGAACCGCGGCGCGTCCGTCAGGTAAGGGCTTGCGGTGCGGCCAGGCTGCTGGGCCGCCGGCCGCCGAACGAGGCCCGGAGCCGGTTGGTCATCGGCATCTCGACATGGCGGTGCACCAGCAGCGAACAGGCGGTGCTGGCGACCAGGCACGCCGGGAGGAGCGCCATGGCCATGGCCAGCGGCGGCAGGTGCGCTGCGGCGACGACGGCTCCCACCACCGGCAGCACGAAGCCGTGGGTGAGATAGAGGGAATAGGATGCTTCCCCGATGGCGACCAGCGGCTTCGGGATGGCGCGGCCGGCCCAAGGCTCGATCGCCAGCGCGGCCCACAGCGTGGCTGCGGCGGCGACGCCCCAGACCAGCACCCGCTCCCAACGGTCGTGCGTGGGAAGCAGAACCAGGGCCGCCAAGCCCAGGGCGCCGACCAGGACAGCAACCAGCCGGGGGACCTGCCGCAGGTCACGCGCCAGGAAAAGGGAGCCTGCGGCCATGCCGAGGACGAACTCCAGGACGATCGGGTCCGCGAGCACGGTGACGGCCGGCCAGGATGCCTGCCTGGCCAGGGAAAGGGCGGCCAGCGCCGCCATGGCGGGCGCCACGACGAGCAGCGGGTTGAGCGAAAGGAACAGCGCCGCCGCGAACGCCGCATAGAACAGCATCTCGAACGAGAGGGTCCAGCCGATCGCCAGGATAGGGACGACATGGCCGGCGGCGTCGCATGATGGGAGGAACAGGAAGGACGCCGCCGCATTCCAGCCGTTGGTGCGGGTGTGCAGCGCCAAAGCTGGGACGGCCATGATGAGGGCGAGCTTGGCAGCCGTCGCCAGCCAGTACAGCGGCGCCACGCGGATCAGCCGGGATTGCACGAACTTGGACCAGCCGTCTGCCTGCTGCCGCAACCGCTGCGAGGACAGCACCATGATGAAACCGCTGATCACGAAGAACAGGTCGACGCCGGAGTTGCCGTTCTCCCATGTGTAAGTCTGTCTTGGCAAGCTTCTGTCATGCAACAGGACAGTGCTGTGATAGAGCACGACGAAGAGGGCAGCAATCGCGCGCAACGCTTGGACAGAGCGTACTTGCTGAGAGCCTTGACGGTTCGAAACGAGCTGCGGCAGGCTCATGAGAACGGCCTTGCAGTGGAATATTCCCTGCAGCAACCAAGCTTCATGGTTTTGAAAAGACATTTATTAGACGTGCAAAACAGCCGTAACGCCTGAGCCAGGCCCTGTCCAGCTTGGTTTTCAGGTCATTGCAGGATTTTGACGTAGCCGGGCGACGTGAGCACAGGGAATCCGTCGCGACTTACGCATTTAGGTTTGTTTCACGAGAATAGTCCGAATTTCGATGCACATCCGCCTGTTGGTGCGCCTGCAGCAGCGTCGTGATCCTCTCGCCGACGATGGCCGGGGACAGCAGCGCGCGCACCCTGGCCTGCCCGCGCCGACCCATCTCGCGGGCCGCCTGCGGATGGTCGAACACCCATCTCATGCAGCGTGCGGCGTCCTCCGCGTCAGGCTCCGCCCAAAGCTGGCCTTCCACGCCGGGATAGTCGGACGCGGGCACCGGCACCAGCTCGCAGCGCACGACGCAGGCGCAGCCGGCGTCCGCGAAGTCCTGCGTTCCGGAGTAGCCGGTCAGGATCACCGGGACGCCCAGGGCCATGGCCTCCGCCGGGCCGCGGCCGAAGCCTTCGGAGCGGTGCAGGGACACGAAGGCGTCCGCGGCGGCCAGCAGGCCGGCCAGCTCGGCCCGGGCGAGCTGCGCATCGTGCAGGATGACCCGGCGGTCCGCGGCCAGGCCCTGCAGCTCGGCCCACAGCGCCGGGTGCTGGCCAGCGTTCTGCGTCTTGATGAGCAGCTGCGCCGGCTCCTCGCCGCCAGGGAAGGCTTGCGCGAAGGCCCGGATGACGGCGTGCGGGTTCTTGCGGGCGGCGTAGGAGCCGAAGTCGAACATGAACAGGAACACGGCGGCGGCCTCGTGCAGCCCGAGCTGCGGCGGGGCGGACGGCTCCGGCAGCTCCACCGCGGGGTGCAGCAGGCGCACCGGCCGCCTCCTCTCGGCGGCGAAGCAGTCCAGCACGAAGCGGGAGGAGGCCCACACCTCGTCGCAGAACGAGAAGGCGCACAGCCAGCGGGATGGCAGCCGCTCCAGCTCCCAAAGCCAGTGGGCCGCGGTGCGGTCCGCAGAGATGCCGAGGCGGCGCAGGGCGCCCCAGTCCTTCATGGCGGTGTCGGCGTTGTGGAACACGACGTTCCAGGCCGCCCGCACCGGCGTGCCGCGCGGCAGCTCGCGGCCGTCGGGGGCGAGCACGACGCCCCTGGGAAGGTCGACGACGACGTAGTCGGTGAAGCCGCATGCGTCGAGCGTCCGGGCCGTGCTGCGCAGGTCCTCGCCGATGCCGGACGGGACGGCCCAGTCCCCGGTCAGCGCCAGGGCGGCCGACACCGGCGGCGGCGCTGCCGGCGGGGCGGCGGGCGGGTGCAGCAGGGCGGCCTGCCCCGTTTGCGACAGGTGCTCCGCCAGGCCGTCCCGGCCCCATTCGAGCAGGCGGGCGACATCGGCGCGGCGGGACAGGTCGAACGCCTGCCGCAGGTCGTCCCGCTGATGGTGGACGCAGCGCAGCAGGCGGGTGAGCAGGGGATGCTCGGGGCAGGGGGCGGCCAGGAACTCCCGGATGCCGGGGCACAGCTCGGCGATGTCCACCCGGTACTCGCGCGCGCCCTGGCCCAGCAGCCAGCACAGGTAGCGCCAGCGGGACGCATCGCCGGCCAGCGGGAACGCCGCTTGCAGGTCGTCGCGCACCTCCCAGGGCGTCATCATGCCGCGGGTGAAGCGGTACTGCCCCAGGGCGTGGGGGGAGGGCGCGTCGAAGTACGCCTT
>CAXTNC010000167.1:0-7156 GCA_964245495.1 uncultured Acetobacteraceae bacterium | reverse complement strand
CTGGAGCGGCTGGAAATCCCGTACCGCCGGATGCTGCTCTGCGCCGGGGACACCGGGTTCGGCGCCGCCAAGACGTTCGACCTGGAAGTGTGGCTGCCGGGGCAGGGGACGTGGCGGGAGATCAGCTCCTGCTCCAACACCCGCGCCTTCCAGGCCCGCCGCATGAACGCGCGCTTCCGCCCGGCGGAGGGCAAGCCAGAGTTCGTCCACACCCTCAACGGCTCCGGCGTCGCGGTCGGCCGGGCGCTGATCGCGGTGATGGAAACCTATCAGCAGCCGGACGGGTCCATCGCCGTGCCGGACGTGCTGCGCCCGTACATGGCCGGGCTAGACCGCGTCGGCTGACCTGTCCGCGGGGCGCCGCATGATGTAAGCCCTGCTCACATGGCCTCCGCCCGCGACAGCTATCACCACGGCAACCTGCGCGAGGCGCTGGTCGATGCCGCGCTGCGCCTGATCGCCGAGCGGGGCCTGGGCGGCTTCGCCTTCGCCGAGCTGGCCCGCGCCGCCGGCGTCAGCCCTGCCGCTCCCTACCGGCACTTCCGCGACCGCGGCGCGCTGGTGGCCGAACTCGCCCGCCGCGGCTTCGAGCAGCTGCGGGACGAGCTGCGCGCCGCCTGGGCCGAGGGCCTGCCTGACCCGGCGGCGGCCATCGAGCGCTGCGGCCGCGCCTACCTCGCCTTCGCCTGCCGCGACCCGGCCAGCTATGCCGCCATGTTCGACGGCGCCGTGGGCGACGCCGACCCGGCGCTCTGCGCCGCCGCCGACGCCGCCTTCGCCGTCATGCGCTCCGCCGCCGACGCCGCCTGCGCCGCCGCGCCGTCCAAGGCCCGGCCGCCCGCCCTGATGGTGGCGCTGCATGTCTGGTCGCTGTGCCATGGCACGGCAGCCCTGTTCACCGGCGTGCCGTCCCCGGGCCGCAGGCCCCTGCCGATGACGCCGGAGGATTTGCTGGAAGCCGGCTTGCTGGTCTATCTGCGCTCGCTCGGCCTGGGAGCTGGCTAGACGGGCCACCCGGCCGCATCGCTCCCGTCCCACAACGACCTGCTTGGGAAACCGCCATGAACCGCTTCCTGCCTTACGCCGCCGCCGGGCTTGCGGCGGTTGCCCTGATCTCAGCTTCCAAGCTCGCCGCGGCCCAACCCGCTGACCACGACGCGGCCAAGGTGGAACCGGGGCGCTACGCCGTGGAGCCGGCCCACACCCAGGTCGAGTTCAGCGTCTTCCACATGGGGTTCACTCCCTACTATGGCCGTCTCACCGATGCGTCCGGCACGCTCGTGCTGTCCCCGGGCACGCCAGCCGACAGCAAGCTGGACGTGGCCATCCCTGCCGACACGATCTCGACCACCAGCAGCAAGCTGAACGACGAGCTGAAAAGCGAGCAATGGTTCGACGTGCAGAGATATCCGCAGATCACCTTCCATTCCACGCGCGTGACGCCGTCCGGCGACGCAAGCGCCACGGTCGTCGGCGACCTGACCATGCACGGCGTCACGCGCCCGGTGACGCTGGACGTGCGCTTCGTCGGCGCCGGCACCAACCCGCTCGACAGCAAGTACACCGTCGGCTTCCGGGCAACTGGCCAACTCAACCGCAGCGAGTTCGGCGTGCAGGCCTACGTGCCGCTGATCGGCGACGCCGTGGAGATCACCCTCAGCGGCGCGTTCGAGAAGCAGGGCTGAGCCGGCTTTCCGGAAGCCAGACCAACGCATCACAATAACGCGAGCACCTTTACAGGCTGGCCAGCGAGGCGCACCTATGTGAATGTGATTAACATTCACTCCCGGAGCCACGCCATGTCGTATGTCACTGCGCGTCTCGATGAGGTCGGCCGTCCCGCCTGGATCGCGCTGACCATTCTCGGCTTCTGGTTCTGGTGGCCGGTCGGCCTGGCCGTGCTCGCCTACTGCGCGTTCAGCCGCCGGCGCAACCGCGCGCCTGCCGGCAAGTGGCAGTTCCCGGAGATGCGGCGCTATGGCCGCGGCTTTTCCTACGCCGCCCCGTCCGGCAACCGCGCGTTCGACGAGTATCGCTCGGACACGCTGCGCCGGCTCGAGGACGAGCAGCGGGAGTTCGTGGAGTACCTGGACCGGCTGCGGCAGGCGCGGGACAAGCAGGAGTTCGACCAGTTCATGGCTGACCGACGCCGCCATCCCGCCCGCACGGACGAGATGGCGCAGCAGTAAGCCTCATTGGCCGGGGCAGGGCGGCAAGCCTTGCCTCGGCGCCGGCCTGGGTCAGCCCAGCGTCATGCTGAACAGCTGCTGCATCGACGCCCAGGACTCCGCGTCCGATTCGGCGCTGTAGCGGACCGCGTCCGGCATGTTGGCCTTGGCGGCCTGCTGGTTGGTGAAGCTGTGCACCGTGCCGCCGTAGACGTGCAGCCGGTAATCCGCGCGGGCCTCCTTCATCTCCGCCTCGAACCCGTTGCGCTGCTCCATCGGGATCATGGGGTCGTCGGCGCCGATGCACACCAGCACGCGGGGCTTGATGGCGCCGGGCTGCACCTTGGGGGTCGCCGTGCCAAGGCCGCTGTGGAAGCCGACCACCGCCTTCAGCGCCGACCCGCCGCGGGCCAGCTCCAGCGCCATGGTGCCGCCGAAGCAGAAGCCGATCGCCGCAACCCGGCCGGCATCGACCTCAGGCCGTGACGTGAGCGCCTGCAAGCCGCCGCCAGCGCGGGCACGGGTGCGGTCGGGCGCCTCGAACAGGGGCTTCAGAGCGCCGACCGCCTCTTCAAGGCCGGCTATCACCTTTCCATCGCCGTGCAGGTCGCAGGCGAGCGCCACGTAGCCCAGCTTGGCCAGCCGCTCGGCCCGGCCGATCGCGTGCTCGCCGAGGCCGAACGCCTCGGGAAACACCAGCACGCCGGCGCGCGGGCCGGAGGCCGGCTCGAAGAACAGCTGGCTGTTCATGGTCAGGCCGTCAGCCTGGTAGGTGATCGTCTCGTGCTGCATGGCGCGGGCCTCCTGGTTTCCTCCGCTTTAGCCCGGCTGCGGACGCACGGCCAGGGAGGGAACCCGCGCGCCACCCAAATCGCTTGGCACCCTGGAACAAACAGGACGGCATCATGGGCGACGTGCTGACCGCCGGTTCGCCGGTGGAGATCGAGGCGAAGGCGGCCGAGGCCGGGATGGCGGAGGCAGACCGGGACGTGGCGTTGGCGCTGTTCCACGACCTGACCAGCCGGCTGGAGCTGCAGCTGCTTGGCACGTCGGCCGACGGCGGCGAGGCTTGGCCGCGGCACCGCTTCTGGTTCGGCCCCGCCACGGCGGTCGGCGCGCTCACCGAGCGGCTCCGCGCGTCCGGGGAGGCGAGGGAGGTTCCCGCCACCGCGGCCGTCGTGTTCGTGACGGCAACCGATGGGCCGTTCGCCGGGCTGCTGGCTGCAGGCTCCCGCCCCGGCTGGCTTGCGGCGATCGACGGCCTGGCGTGACGCCGATGGACGGCGGCTCCGCGGGAGGCGAATCGGCCCATCTCAGCAAGGGCGGCAAGAAGCAGGCGGTGGAAAGCACGCCGCTCAGCCCGCTGGTCATCCACGAGGTGATCCGCGAGCAGGGCCTGGCGGAGGTCCGCCGCTCGTTCAGCGGGCTGGCGTTCTCAGGCCTGGCGGCGGGGCTGTCGATCGGGTTCTCCTTCCTGATCCAGGCCGCGCTGCAGGCGGGGCTGCCGGATGCGCCGTGGCGTCCGCTGGTCGCCAGCTTCGGCTACACCTTCGGCTTCCTGATCGTGGTGCTCGGCCAGCAGCAGCTGTTCACCGAAACGACGCTGACCGCCGTGCTGCCGGCGCTGACGGAGCGCACCTTGGCCATGTTCGGCCAGATGCTGCGGGTGTGGGGCATCGTGCTGGCCGCCAACCTCGTCGGCACGGGGCTGCTCGGCGCGCTGCTGGCGCGGCCCGGCGTCATGCCGGAGGCGATGACCGCCGCCATGGACGAGATCGCCGGGCACACCTTCCAGTCCTCGTTCGGGCACGGGGTGCTGATGGCGGCCTTCGCGGGCTGGCTGATCGGGCTGATGGTGTGGCTGCTGCCGCCCTCGCGCTCGGCCAAGCCGCTGACCATCATCCTGCTGACCTACGCCATCTCGCTCTGCCAGTTCCCGCACGTGATCGCAGGCTCGGTGGAGGCGGCGTATGCCGTCATGGCGGGCCATGCCACGGCGGGCGCCTACCTGGCCCAGTTCCTGGCGCCGACGCTGATCGGCAACGTGCTCGGCGGCACGATGCTGGCCGCGCTGCTCAACCACGCCCCGATCGCGGGCGAGCTGGACGGGGAGGGAGAGGCGTAGCCGCAGCGGCGACGGCCAAGCCTCATTCCAGCGACAAAGCCTAGACAAAGCCCAGCCGGCCCATGCTAGGCTTCCTGCCATGAACTATGCCCTGCGCCGCGTCATGACCGTGCCCGAGTTCCTCCATTGGGAGGAGCGGCAGGAGCTGCGCTACGAGTTCGATGGCATCCGCCCGGAAGCCATGACCGGCGGCACCTTCGCGCATGATCGCATCACGATCAACTTAGCTGCCTCCCTGGTGAACCGGCTTCGCGGCAAGCCGTGCCAGCCGCACGGCAGCAACCTTAAAATCCAAGTCATGGGCAGCATCCGCTATCCGGACGCTTACGTGACCTGCGGCGGGCCACTTAGGCCGGACAGCACGGTTGCTCCTGATCCCGTCGTGATTTTTAAGGTCATAAGCAAGGGAACCGCGCGCAAGGACCGCACAGTGAAGAACCGCGAGTATGCCGCCACGGCCTCCGTGCAGCGCTACGTGATGCTGGAGCAGGTCGAGGTCGGCGGGACCATGTTCGAGCGCACGGGCGATGATTGGGTCGGCCACGTCCTGGGAGCGGACTCCGTGGTCGCCATGCCCGAGATCGGCATCGAGCTGCCGCTCGCGGAACTTTACGAAGGCCTCGACCTAAGCAGCCCGCCAGAAGACGAGATGGCCTGACCGGGTGGGCAGAACCGCCCGCCCTGCCGTCAGCCCGCCAGCCACTCCGGTGCCGGCAGGCCCTTGCTGCGCAGGAAGGCCGGGTTGAACAGCTTGGACTGGTAGCGCGCGCCGCCGTCGCACAGGATGGTCACGATCGTGTGGCCCGGCCCCATGGCGCGCGCCACCTCCATCGCGGCGGCCACGTTCAGCCCGGCCGACCCGCCGACGGACAGGCCCTCGTGCCGCAGCAGGTCGAACACCTGCTCCAGCGCCTCCGCGTCCGTCACCCGCACGGCGTCGTCGATGGCGATGCCCTGGAGGTTGGCGGTGACGCGGGACTGGCCGATGCCCTCCGTGACCGAGCTGCCGTGCACGGACAGGTCGCCGGACTTGACCCAGCCGTGCAGCGCGCTGCCTTCCGGGTCCGCCAGCACGATGCGGATGCCGGCCCGCTGCGCCTTGAGCGCCATGGACACCCCGGCCAGCGTGCCGCCGGTGCCGCAGGCGCAGGTGAACGCGTCCACGGCGCCTTCGGTCTGCTGCCAGATTTCCGGCCCGGTGGTGGCGCGGTGGCCCTCCCGGTTGGCCAGGTTGTCGAACTGGTTGGCCCAGACCGCGCCCAGCTCCAGGGCCAGCCGTTCCGAATAGTGGACGTAGTTGCCGGGGTCGCGGTACGGCTTGGCCGGCACGAGGCGCAGGTCGGCGCCGATCATGCGGAGGAAATCGATCTTTTCCTGGCTTTGGGTGTCCGGCATCACGATCACGCTGTTGTAGCCCCGCGCATGGGCCACCAGGGTCAGCCCGATGCCGGTGTTGCCCGCCGTCCCCTCCACGATCGTGCCGCCGGGCCGCAGGACGCCGCGCGCTTCGGCGTCCTCGATGATGGCAAGGGCCGCGCGGTCCTTGACGGAGCCGCCGGGGTTCATGAACTCGGCCTTGCCCAGGATGGTGCAGCCGGTCAGCGCCGAGGCCCGGCGCAGCCGGATCAGCGGCGTGTGGCCGATGGCAGCGCTGATCCCGTCGTCGGGGTTGTTTGTGCTTTGCGTCATGCTCGGGCAACTTCTGCGCGTTCTGAGGGAGACCATGAGATGGTGGAGAACGTTGCGCCGAAACAGGTGTGGGAGGCGCTGGCCAGCCATCCCCGCGCGCAGCTTGTGGACGTGCGCACCGACATCGAGTGGGCCGGCGTCGGCGTGCCGGACCTGGCGGCGGCGGGCAAGCAGCCGGCGTTGATCTCCTGGCAGGTGGCGCCTTCCATGCGCGTCAACCAGGGCTTCCTCGACGAGCTGCGCGCCGCCGGGTTGACGCCGGAGGACCATATTTATTTCCTGTGCCGCAGCGGCGCGCGCTCGGCGGCGGCGGCGGAGCTGGCGCAGGCCGCCGGGTTCCCGCACGCCTACAACATCGCGGACGGGTTCGAGGGGCCGCCGGACGGCAGTGGCGAGCGGGGCAGGGTGGCGGGGTGGCAGGCGGAGCGGCTGCCTTGGAGGCGCTCGGCAAGTTAGCGGCCGGCTGAGCAGGATCGGTCGCGCTGCCTCACGGAACGGGCTGGAAGGCCACCCACGCTTCGCTTGGATGGTCCGGCGGGCGGCAACTCCTCAGGTTCAGGTCGTAAGCCTCGGCCTTGCAGCGTCGCCCCCTAGAGTCCGTGCAGGCGAGGCGGTGGCGGGTGACATAGTCCGAAACCCAGTGATTGAACGCGTCCATCAATACGCCCGTGCCCGGCGGTGCTGCCTTCCAGCGCTGCTCACCCCTGCGGCCCTGCGCCCAAGGCTCCTCGCCCCGTTTCGACGAGAAAAATTCGTTCATGCTGATGGTGTCGGCCATGGCCACGACATCGGCCAGCGCATCCGGCCCGGCGTTGCAAAGATAGATCAAGCTGTCGAGCTGGCCGGGGCGGCAATCGGCCCAAAGGCACAACGGGCCGGGCGCGCCCGGGGGCAGCGCGATCTCGGGCGGCGGCGGGACCGACGGCGTGAACAGCTCCATCCAGAGCACGCACGGGACCCTTCCATCGGCGTCGGGCGTCTGCGCCTGCCTGGCGGCGTCGGCGTCCGGATCGCCAGGCTCCTGGAACACCTCGCCCGACCCGATCGCCGCGCGGGAGGCGATGATGAACAGCATGGACCTGCCTGCGTCCAGGGCCGCGCGCCGGGCGGCAATGAAGGCGGGATGGCCCTCGCTGCCCGGCTCGCCCTCGCGCTCGGTGAACTCGGCCGCCAG
>CAXTNC010000166.1:0-7203 GCA_964245495.1 uncultured Acetobacteraceae bacterium | reverse complement strand
CCCGGATGCTGCTCGGGCTGCTGGCGCCCGACCCCGGCGGCGCGGTCGAGCTTGAGGGCGCGGCGGTGGCGCCGCTGGCCCGCGCCCGCCCGCGCGCGGCCTTGCAGGCGCGGGGCGGGGTGTTCCAGGACCCCGGCTCCGCGCTCAACCGGGCGCACACGGTGCGCCGCCTGCTGTCCCGCCCGCTGTCCCGGCTGGCCGGGCTGTCCGGCGGCGCGCTGGAAGCGCGGCTGCGGGAGCTGGCGGACGCCGTGCGGCTGACGCCGGGCCAGCTGGAGCTGCGGCCGGGCCAGCTGTCCGGCGGGCTGCAGCAGCGCGTCGCCATCGCGCGCGCCTTCGCAGGCAGGCCGCGGGTGGTGATCTGCGACGAGCCGACCTCCGCGCTGGACGTGTCCGTGCAGGCGCAGGTGCTGAACCTGCTGGTGGCGCTGCAACGGCGGGAGGGCGTCAGCATCCTGTTCATCTCGCACGACCTCGGCGTGGTGCGCCACGTGTCGGACCAGGTCGCGGTGCTGTACGGCGGCGTCCTGGTGGAGGCCGGCCCGGCGGACGCGGTGTTCGGCGGCCCGTGCCACCCGTACACGGAGCTGCTGCTGTCCGCCGGGCCCGCGGCGCCCGGCCGGGCCGTGGCCGAGGCGGGCGGCGGGGGCGGCGGCTGCGTGTTCAGCCGCCGGTGCCCCCGCAAGCTGGGGCCGGCGTGCGACGCGGCGGACCCGGCGATGGACGAGCAGGACGGCCACGCCATACGCTGCCACATCCCCCGGGCCAGCCTGGGCCCCAGCAGCCCCGGCCTGGGCCTGGGCGGCTGAGCCTACTTGTTGGTGCGGCCCAGCTTGCCCGGGTTGACGCCGCCGCCCTTGGCGCCGTCGCTCAGCACGTCGCCTTCGGAGGTGTTGTCGGCCTCAACCGTTTCCGGGTCGGCGCTGGTGCGCGCGAAGGCGCCCTTGGACGCGCCGATGCCCGGGTTGTCCTTGAGGTCGTCCATCAGCGGCGGCACGTCGGCGCCCAGCTCGTCGGGGCTGTTCGGCGGGTGCTTGGGATGCTTGGATGCTGTCATGGCTGTGTCTTCCGTGGCTGCGCCCACGCAGGATGCGGAGGGGCCGCAGCACAACGCGAGAAAGCCGAGCCGGATGCGTGGCCCGGCGCCGGCCCTGCCAGGGCGGGGCATCACGGTTAAATTAACGCCGCATGACGGAAATCTTGGTGCATCGCCGCCTTCAACCGCCTAGACGAGCCTTGAGGCCGGTTCGGGCCGCCACGCCTTCCAGTGCACAACGAGGTGCTGCGCGTTGCCCACGTCCCCAGCTTCTCGCACGGCGGCCACATCATCGCGACGCCCGGCCGTTCAGGGTCCCTGCCCCTTCCACCAGCCATGACGCGGGCGCCCGCGGAGGCCCCCGGCGCCGCCAGCACCAGCCAATGGTTGGAGTGCGCCGGGACGGGGCGGGGCCGGGCGGCAGCGCGCGGCGCGCCCGCGCGCCGCTCCAGCCGTTCCTGACGCAGTGCCCTGCCGAGCGGCAGGAGCTGTACTGGCGCCTGCACGGCGCTTCCGACGCCCTGGCCGGCCTGGGCGCGCCCGCTGGCGGCGCGCTCCGCGCAGCCGCCGGCGCCACGCTGAGCTTCGACACCTACTTCAACAGCTTCTTCGAAAGCCAGTGGCGCCGCTACACCACGCTGTCGGCGGTCCTGCTGCAGGTGGAGATCGAAGGCGAGGCGCTGCTGCAGGTTTTCAGGCGCGCCGCAGGCCGCCGGGTGCTGCTGCTGCAGCAGGCCATCCGATCGGGCCTGTCCGAGGTTTGCCTGGGCGACAGCGCCATCAACTTCCGCCAGCACGGCGTGCTTTCGATCGACCTGGTGGCGCAGCCGGGCGGCGTCACCTTCATCTCCGGGCGCTGGATGGGCGAGGAGCCGCAAGCCGCCATCGGCCTTGCCGCCATCTTCTGCACGTTCAACCGCGAAACCGCCATCTCCGGCTGCCTGGACGCGATCGCGCGGGACGCGGACGCCATGGCGCACATCTCCCGGGTGATCGTGGTCAACCAGGGGCAGCCCGGCCTGCTCCGGCATCCGGCGATGGCCGAGGCGGCGCACCGGCTGGCCGGCAAGCTGGTGCTGATCGAGCAGGCCAACCACGGCGGCGCCGGCGGCTTCACCCGCGGCCTGCTCGCCGCCATGGACGATCCGGCCATCACCCACACGGTGCTGCTCGATGACGACATCGAGATCGAGCCGGGCAGCCTGGCGCGGATGGCGGCGTTCTTTTCCCTGGCCAAGCGGGACATCGTGCTGGGCGGCCACATGCTGGACATGGTCGACCCGGCCACGCTGTACGAGGCCGGCGCCGTCATCTCCGACCGGCACTGGGCCTTCCTGCCGCAGCATCACGGCTGCCCCGTCGGCAGCGCCGATGCGCTGGAGCAGCTTTCCCGCCCGGGGGCGGTGCACTACAACGGCTGGTGGTGCTGCGGCTTTCCCGTCGCCCTGCTGCGGGAGCACGGGCTGCCGCTGCCCTGCTTCATCCGCGGCGACGACCTGGAATGGGGACTGCGCCTGCATAACCGCGGGGTGCCGACCGTGCCGATGCCGGGCATCGCGGTGTGGCACGAGCCGTTCTACCTCAAGCTCGGCAGCTGGCAGCTGTACTACGAGACGCGCAACATGCTGGTGGCCGCGGCGCTGCACCTGCCGGCGGACCGGGCGGCGACCGTCCGCCGCGTCGCGCGCCAGGCCGTGCGCCACCTGCTGACGTTCCGCTACTACAGCACGGCGCTGATCCTGGACGGCATCCGGGACTTCCTGGCAGGCCCCGCCATCATGCGGGCGGAGCCGCTCGCGGCGCACCGCGCCCTGGCCGCGCGCAAGGCGGAGTTCCCGGACAGGAGCGTGCCGCGCGAGCGGGTGCTGTCCAAGCAGCTGCTGCGCCCCGCCCCGCGGACGACGCCGGGCAGCCTGGCCTTGCTGGCCCGCCTGCTGCTGCGCAACGCCCTGGCCAGGACCAAGCCCGTCCTGCCGCGCCACCTGGAGGTGGACGACCTGGACTGGATGGCCATGTCCGGCGTGGAGCACGTTTCCGTCGAAACCTGGTGGGACAACGACAAGCCCACCTTCCACCGCTCCCGCGAGCACCACCGCGCCCTGCTGCGCCGGGGCGCGGGGCTGCTGCTGCGGCTGTACCGCGAAGGCCCGGCGGCGGCGGCGGCCTGGCAGGCGGAGTTCGCGGACCTCACCTCCGTGCCGTTCTGGCGGGGCTACCTGCGGCTGCCGCCGCGCCCCGGCGCCGCGCGCGGCCCCTGGCAGCGGCCCGGGACGGCGGCGCCGCACGCCGCCGAGCTGGCGTCACCGCGCCGCTGACGCCGGCCTGACGGCAAGCGCCAGGTCGGCCCCGAGGCGGCCGAGCGGGATGCAGGCCACGCCGTCCGCCGCGTCGATCAGCCACTCGCCCTCCGTTCGGCCCCCCCGCGTGTCCCAGGCGGTGACGCGGCAGGCGCCCGGACCCATGCCGGCGATCCGCACGGTGACGGGGGCGTGGCCGTCGGGGCGCACCCGGCCGTCCTGGCCGAGCGGCCGGGTGCGGAGCAGCCAGACCACGGCCTGCGCCGCGTCGCCGCAGCCGAAGCCCTCGACCGCCGGGTCGTCCACCAGCAGCCGGGCGCCGAGCGGGCGGCGGCCGAAGCGCTGCCAGGACAGCAGGGGCAGGAAGCCCGCCATGGCGCGCTGGGCGGCGCGCATCCCCGGCGTCAGCACGTGCGGGTTGCGGTTCGGCCAGCGCATCCCGCCGCCGGCCCCGCCGGAGGCCAGGTGCGCCCACTGCATGTGGCGGAAGTACTCGTCGTCGAACGCGGCCGGCAGGGTCCTGCGGTGGTCCTTGAAGGTGTGGATGGGGCCGTGCTCGGTGTCCAGGAACGGCCGCGCGTCCTGGATCTCCTCCAGCGCCTCCCGCACCAGGCCGGCGGCGGCCTGGGCGGGGGCCACCGTGTCCTGCGGGTGGTCGATGGTGCCCTCGGCGTACAGGTGGCTGGTGGCGAAATCCAGCGCCGGGTGGCGGAAGATGGCGTCCCGCAGGGCGGCGTTGAGCGGCAGCTCCGGCCCGAACACCGAGACGGTCTGCAGGTGCGCGCGGCCGTGCAGCCGCCGCTCCTCCGCGCGCAGGAAGCCGCCGATGTCGTCGATGAAGGGGGCGAAGCAGGCCGGGTCGCGCCCGCCATGGGCGGGGTGCATCTCGTTCCACAGGTCCCAGGCGAACACGGCGCCGCTGCCGCCCCAGCGCTCCGTGGCGAAGGCGAGCCGCCGCTTGAGGGCGGCGCGGGTGCCCTGGCAGGTCAGCAGCTGCTCCCGATGGGCGCAGGGGCCGCCGTTGAGGGCGTTGTACGGATGGTGCTTCCAGCGTATCCAGGTGAAGAAGGTGTCGAGCGGGGTGAGCAGCAGCCGCATCCCCACCCGCTCGCACAGGCCCACCAGGTCGTCCCAGAAGCGCACCATGCGCGGGTTGAACCGGCCGGCCGGGCGTTCCAGGAACGTCGTGTTGCCTTGGCAGTACTCCAGCATGACGCGGATGCAGGTGACGCCGGCGTCCCGCAGCGCCTGCAGGTGGCGGTGCACGTCGTCCGGCCGCCGCCGGTCCAGCAGGCCGCGCAGCTCCGGCCAGGTGGCGGCGTCGTTGTGGCCGACCGGGTGCCAGTCCGCCCCGGCGCCGTCGATGAAGTAGGGTGCGGCGGGGGCGCGGCTGATCCACGGCATGGGAACGGGGCGGGAAGCGGTCACGGCTGGGACTGGACCTCGTGCGTGGGCGCCTGCACTAGCCCAATGCGCGCTGGCGGACCACTGGCAGACGAGGGGGCGGAACGTCTGCTATGCCCCCGGCCATCCCCCTGCCCCGGAGCCGACCGCCATGCGCATCCTGCCCATCCTCGCCTGCCTGGCCGCCAGCCTGGCCGTCCCGCCGGCGGCGCGCGCCGCCGACCCGGCGGAGGCCCGCATCGGCGACGTGAGCACCACGTTCCGGGTGCTGGGCCGCAACGACAAGATCGTGGTGGACCGCTACGACGACCCGCGGGTGGACAACGTCAGCTGCTACATGTCCCGCGCCGAGACGGGCGGCATCGCCGGGTCGTTCGGCCTGGCCACGGACCCGAGCCGCTTTTCCATCGCCTGCCGCGCGACCGGCCCGGTGGCGCTGCGCGGCGCGGTGCCGGACAACGAGGTGGTGTTCGGCGCGGCGGCGAACTGGGCGTTCAAGGAGATCCGCGTGACCCGCATGGTGGACCACGAGCGCAACGTGCTGGTCTACCTGGTGTGGTCCACCCAGGCGCTCAGCAAGGGCGGCAGCCCATACAACAGCGTCTCGGCCGTGCCGATCGACCGCTAGGCTGGAGTGGGGCATCGTCCGATGCCGTGCGGCGGGCGTGCGGTGGCTTGCAGCGGCGTCGGATTGCCTTATCGCCGTTTCGGCAATTGCGGAACAGCCACGCGACCTGCTCGCCGCAGCTGCCTTGCGCGCGATGGCATGTCAGGCTCGTCGTCGGGATGCTTCGCATCAGCCCGCACCGACCTTGCCGCATCCCTTGCCACCGCGCTCAAAGGAGAGAAATAGGATGACACGCTGCTGCGCACTTCCGCAATCAGGGCGGCTATGATGGTTGCCGCCTTTGTCGAACTGTCCTTGCCGTCCCTCATGGCTCCTCCTTTGCTTGCAGGATTTCGCGAAGCAACATGTAAAGCCTCTTTGCCCACGAACACAATGAACAACGCAACGTCAACCGCGAACGTCAAAAATTCAAGAAACGGCAGAGTGACAGCAATATACTGCGGAACGTGTTGTTCCGCAGTCCATTCTCCAAGCCAGTGAAATATCACTGCCGCTAGCGCGACTACTGCAAACAGCACGGCGCCAACCACCGCATGAAGGGCAAATCGCCCAACCGCCCGCAACTCCCTCACCCAGCCAAGCCCTGCAACGCTTGCATCGTGTCAACGACGGCCTTGCCCACGATCGAGTGGCTTGAGGCGCTTGCCTGGGCAATCCTCGTCGCACGCCTGCCCCGGTCTTGCCCTTGGGCAGCACGCAGCCCCGCTTCCGCAGTCTCCGCGGAGCGACGGACCCCTGCTGCCGCATGGGGCTGGCCGATGCAGCAGGGAGCGGCAGCTCCCGGGCCTCCCGTCACCTGCCAGCACGGGAACCGCTTCAGGCCGGCGGCAGGCCCAGCAGCTGGCTCTTCAAGGCCTGCGAGGGCGGGTGGGCGCCGATGAAGCCGGCCAGCAGGCGGTTGGCCAGGTCGGGGTTGGCGAAGTCCCCGATCACCTGGTTGTTGGCCAGCACGCGCACGCCCTTGCTGGTGAAGACGTAGGTTGACGTGTCGCCTTCCTTGACCGCCGGGGCCGCCGCGATCAGCCGCTCGAAATCGGCCGCGTCCGCGGGATCGCAGCCGCCGGCGGCGCAGTTCGCCTGCTCCCCGGCGCGGTACTCCTTCTCCACCTCGGCCTTGGACCCGGCGTGCAGGAACTGCAGCGTGATCACCTTCGGGGTCGCGGACGCCATGATGGCCTGCGGGTCGTGGCTGGGCTGCGCCAGGTAAAGGCCGGCCACGTAGACCTTGACCTCGAACACGGTGAGCGTGCGCAGGCCGATGCCGTTCAGGCTGAGCGGCTGGCCGTTCACCGGGTAGGTCTGCGGCAGCGTGACCCCGGCCAGGGTGGCGGCGGCGGCGGCCTGGGCCAGGCAGGCGGCGAGCAGCAGGCCGGGGAGGAGATGCTTCATGGCTCAGTTCATCCGCTCGGGTTGGCCGGCTTGGGGCGTTCCGGGTCTCAAGCAACCAATCGCAAGCCGCGCCCCAGGAAGCAAGTTACGACCGCAGCACGAACGCCGCGCCGTCCCACAGCGCGAACGGACGGCTGGCCGCCAGGGACCAGCCGTGCCGCGCGGCCCAGCGCGCGGCATCGGCCCGGTCGGCCGCCTCCGTGCGGCCGTAGGACAGGTTCAGCACCGCCACGGCGCCCCCCGGCCGCAGTTCGCCCGCCAGCGCCCGCACCGCGGCGTCCGCCAGCCCGGCTTGCAGGATGTACGGCATGCTGTCCACCAGCAGCGCCAGGTCGTACGGACCCGGCGGCACGGCGCTGCCGTCCGCGACGGCGAAGCGCAGCCCGGGCGTGCCGCCGTGCCGCCGCCGCGCTTCCGCCACCATGCCGGCGGACACGTCCAGCCCGAGC
>CAXTNC010000165.1:0-7260 GCA_964245495.1 uncultured Acetobacteraceae bacterium | reverse complement strand
CCCGACAGCCGGGCCCGACGTGCTTCCAGCACGGGATCCCCTCACATGCCGAAGAACCCCGCCAGCCAGCTGTCGCTGGATGCCCTGTTCGACACGACCGCCATCAGCAGCAGCCTGACCCTGGACGGGGGCGGGTGCCGCCTGCCGCCGGAGGAGCACGACGAGCCGGTCGCCATCGTGCCGATCCGCGTGCCAGCGAAGAACTGGCGCCTCACCGGGACCCGCGGCCTTGCCACCGGCTGGAAGGGGCGCGCCGGCGACAACCTCGCCGCCATCCGCCTGCTGCAGCAGCTGGAGACGGAGAACCGGGCGGCGACGGCGGCCGAGCAGGACCGGCTGGCGCGCTTCACCGCCTTCGGGGCGACCGAGCTGTCCCAGACCATGTTCCGGCGCGCGGGCGAGCCGTTCCGGGCGAGCTGGGAGGACCTGGGCAGCGAGCTGGAGCAGCTGGTCGACCAGGCGGAGATGGCCGGGCTCGCGCGGGCGACCCAGTATGCCCACTACACCCCTGAGTTCATGGTGCGGTCGATCTGGGACGCGCTGACCCGCATGGGCTTCAGCGGCGGCAACGTGCTGGAGCCGGGCTGCGGCACCGGCCTGTTCCTGGCGCTGATGCCGGAGAAGGCCGCGGCCAAGGCGGCGCTGACCGGGATCGAGGCCGACCCGATCACCGCGCGCATCGCGGCCAAGCTGTTCCCGGAGGCGTGGATCCGGGCCGAGGACTTCACCAAGGCCCGGCTGACCGAGCGTTACGACGTGGTGGTCGGCAACCCGCCGTTCTCGGACCGCACGGTGCGGGCCGATGATCCGGCCGGGAAGCTCGGCCTGTCGCTGCACGACTACTTCATCGCCCGGTCGATCGAGCGCCTGAAGCCCGGTGGCGTGGCGGCCTTCGTCACCTCGCGCTGGACCATGGACAAGACCGTGGCGACCGCCCGCGATCACATCGCCGGCCTGGCCGACCTGATCGGCGCGGTGCGGATGCCGCAGGGCGCCATGAAGGCCGACGCCGGCACCGAGGTCGTGGTCGATGTTTTAGTGTTTCAACGCCACCACCCCGAAACGTCGGGGAACGATGTCGAGTGGGCGGACGTGGTCGAGGTCGCGCGGGACACCGATGGCGAGGGTACGCTTTCCGCCAACCGCTACTTTCGGGACCACCCGGAGATGGTGCTGGGCGAGCACGCCTGGACCAGCAGCCAGTATGGCCCGGTCTACACCTGCCGCGCCCGTGAGGGCGTGGACGTCGAGGCGGCGCTCGGCCGTGCCCTGGCGGTCCTGTCCGAGGGCGTGCGCCTGCCGGCGCCGGATCTGCCCAAGGCCGACCGCGCCAAGGCCGCGCGGATCGTGGTCGGCACCGCGGCCGAGGGCGCCACGGTCAAGGAGGGCAGCTACGTCCTGATCGGCGACGCGCTGCACCAGGTGCTCGACGGCGAGCCCCGGCCCGTGTCGGTAAAGTCCAGCACCGTGAAGGAGGGCATCTTCGCGAAGCACGCACGCATCCTGCGCGGCCTGATCCCGGTGCGCGACGCGGTGCGGGCGGTGCTGCGGGCCCAGGAGGCGAACGAACCCTGGGGCACGCTGCAGACCCGCCTGCGCGTGGCCTACAACAGCTTCGTCCGGCAGTTCGGGCCCATCAACCACACCATGGTCAGCCACCGGACCGACGAGGCCACGGGCGAGGTGACGGACACCGTTCGCCGGCCGAACCTGCAGCCATTCCTGGACGACCCGGACTGCTGGCTGGTCGCCTCGATCGAGGAGTACGACGTCGAGAGCGACACCGCCAAGCCGGGCCCGGTGTTCAGCCAGCGCGTGATCCACCCCCCGGTCGAGCCGGTCATCACCTCGGCGGCCGACGCCCTGGCCGTGACCCTGCACGAGGTCGGGCACGTGGACCTGGCCCGGGTGGCGGAGCTGATCGGCCGCTCGCGCGAGGAGACCCTGGCCGAGCTCGGAGAGGCGGTGTTCTTGAACCCGTCCCTGACCACCGAGGGCTTCGAGGCCTGGGAGACGGCAGACGCCTACCTGTCCGGCCCGGTGCGGACCAAGCTGGCGGTTGCCGAGGCTGCGGCGGCGCTGCAGCCCGGCTACGCCCGCAACGCGGCCGCGCTGCGGCTGGTGCAGCCCGAGGACCTGCGGCCGTCCGACATCACCGCCCGGCTAGGCGCGCCGTGGATCCCGGCCGAGGTGGTGGCCCGGTTCTCGGCCGAGGTGATCGGCATCGAGACGGTGGTGCGGCATACCGTCGAGGTCGCAGCGTGGTCGATCGACCTGCAGGCCTTCGGCGGGCAGGCCGCCGCCACGTCGGAGTGGGGCACCCAGCGCCGCCACGCGGGCGAGCTGCTGCACGATGCGCTGAATGCGGTCATCCCGCAGATCTACGACACCTGGAAGGACGCCGACGGCGAGCACCGGGTGCTGAATGCGGCGGACACCGAGGCGGCCAAGGAGAAGCTCGTCAAGATCAAGAGCAGCTTCGAGCGCTGGATCTGGACGGACGTGGAGCGCACCGAGCGACTGGCCCGCATCTACAACGACCGGTTCAACAACCTCGTGCCCCGCACATTCGACGGTCGGCACCTGCGCCTGCCCGGCGCCTCATCCGTCATCAGCCTGCGCGAGCACCAGAAGCGGGTGATCTGGCGCATCATCAGCGCTGGCGGCACCTACATCGCGCACGCGGTCGGGGCGGGCAAAACATACTCCATGGCTGCCGCGATCATGGAGCAGCGCCGGCTCGGGCTCGTTACCAAGGCGATGATGACCGTGCCCGGCCACTGCCTGGCGCAGGCCTCGCGCGAGTTCCTGCAGCTCTACCCGAACGCGAAGATCCTGGTCGCGGACGAGACCAACTTCGTGAAGGAGAAGCGCCAGCGCTTCCTGGCCCGGGCAGCCACCGGCATCTGGGACTGCATCATCATCACGCACTCCGCCTTCAAGTTCATCCCGGCGCCAGCGGCGTTCGAGGAGGGGCTGATCCAGGCGCAGCTGCAAAGCTACGCCGACCTCCTCGAGAAGGCCGACAGCGACGACCGCATCACCCGGAAGCGGATCGAGCGCATGAAGGAGGGCCTGGAGGCAAAGCTGGAGGCGCTCGGCGCGGTCAAGGACGACATGCTGACCATCTCGGAGATCGGCATCGACCAGATCGTGGTGGACGAGGCGCAGGAGTTCAGGAAGCTCTCGTTCCCGACCAACATGAGCAACCTGCGCGGCGTGGCGCCGGACGGGTCACAGCGGGCGTGGGACCTCTACGTGAAGTCGCGCTTCGTGGCGCTGACCCAGCCGCAGCGGCCGCTGATCCTGGCGTCGGGCACGCCGATCACCAACACGCTCGGCGAAATGTTCACCCTGCAGCGCTTCATGCAACCGGACGTGCTGGACGAGCGCGGCCTGCACGAGTTCGACGCCTGGGCGTCCTCCTTCGGCGACACCCGCACCGAGCTTGAGCTGCAGCCGTCAGGCAACTACAAGCCGATCACCCGCTTCGCCGAGTTCGTCAACGTGCCGGAGCTGATCGCCATGTTCCGCTCGGTCGCGGACGTGGTGCTGAAGGACGACCTGCGGCAGTTCATGCGCCTGCCCGACATCCGCGGCGGCAGGCGCCAGATCGTCACCGCCCCCGCCAGCCCGGCCTTCAAGGCCTACCAGAAGGTGCTGGCCAAACGCATCAAGATCATCGAGGAGCGCAAGGGCAAGCCGAACAAGGGTGACGACATCCTGCTGTCGGTCATCACCGATGGCCGCCACGCCGCGATCGACATGCGCTTCGTCGTGCCGTCCTTCGAGGACGACCCGCGCGAGGGTGACGATCCGCACAACAAGCTGAACGCCATGATCGGCAACATCCATCGCATCTGGCTGGAGAGCGCGAACCGGACCTATCGCCGACCGGATGGCACGCTCCACCCGCTGCGCGGCGGTGCGCAGATGGTGTTCTCGGACCTCGGCACCGAGGCGGCCGACGGCAAGCGCGGGTTCTCGGCCTACCTGTGGGTGCGCGACGAGCTGATCCGGCTCGGCGTGCCGCGCGAGCAGATCGCCTTCATGCAGGACTACAAGAAGTCAGCGGCCAAGCAGGGCCTGTTCAACGACGTGAACGCCGGCAAGGTCCGCATCCTGCTCGGCTCGACCCAGACCATGGGCACGGGCGTGAACGCGCAGCAGCGGCTGGTGGCCCTGCACCACCTCGATGTGCCGTGGCTGCCCAGCGACATCGAGCAGCGCGAGGGCCGGATCGAGCGCCAGGGCAACCAGAACGAGGAGATCGAGCTCTACGCCTACGCCACGCTCGGCAGCGTGGACGCGACCTCCTGGCAGCTGCTGGAGCGCAAGGCCCGGTTCATCGCCGCGGCGCTCGCCGGCGACCGCACGATCCGCCGGCTGGAGGACGTGGACGGCCAGGCCAACCAGTTCGCCATGGCCAAGGCTCTGGCATCGGGCGACCAACGCCTGATGCAGAAGGCAGGGATCGAGGCCGAGGTGGCGCGGCTGCGTCGCCTGCACGCTGCCCACTTCGACGACCAGCACGCCATCGCCCAGAACGTCCGCAACGCCGAGGCGGCCATCCGCTCGGCGAGCACCCGGATCGCGCAGATCGAGGAGGACCTGCGGGTGCGGGTCAGCACCCGGGGCGATGCCTTCGCGATGGTGGTGGGCAAGAAGCCACACACCGAGCGCAAGGTGGCGGGCGGCTCCCTGCTCAGCAAGTTGCGGCTGACCGAGAAGGCCCTGGAGGAGGGCACGTGGACGATGGGCCAGATCGGCGGCTTCGACCTGCGGGCACAGGGCAAGTCCTACGGCAAGAGCCACTACCGCATGGACCTGTGGCTGGAGCGCACCGGCTACGAGCAGGAGGTGGAGCTGTCAGACGATCTGACGGCGCTCGGGCTGATCTCGCGCCTCGAGTACATGCTCGACCGGTTCGAGGCGGACCTGGCCGAGCACCGGCGCCGGCTCGCTGAGGCCGAGCAGCGCCTGCCCGGCTACCGCCAGCGGGTGGGCGAGGTGTTCGGCTTCCAGGCGGAGATGGAGGCCAAGGAGGCCGAGCTCGCGGCGCTGGAGGCGGACCTCGCCGCCAACGACAACCGCGACGCCGACCAGCCCGATGCGGAGGCCGCCGCGTAGCCGTGTCGAACCACCCGTTCACATGGCGAGTAGTGGTTGAAACGCCAGAACCTCGTAACCCTGGAATGCGAGGTTGATCTACCGGGAAGGAGGATGAGGGAGGCAGGAGAATGGATGGCTGCCGCACGCCACGCGCCCGCGGCAAAGGGTGGGTCTGCGCCGGCCGCTGCGCTGGGCCGGCTTCGATCCCGGCGCTGCGCGCCGCCTTTGCCCCGGTCACGCGGGTGCGGCTGCCGGGAGGGGTCTTCGCCAGGAATGGAGAGGACGAGGAACCCCAAACCGGAGCCACCCCATGGAACTCAGGGCCGTCAACCCCAAGAAGCTGAAGCTCAACCCGGACAACCCCCGCCGGACCAAGGCGTCGCCCGAGGCGGACGCCGCGCTGGCCGCCAACATCAAGGCGATCGGCCTGATCCAGCCGCCGTTCGTGCGCGAGCTGGACGGCAAGCTGGTGGTCAAGGCCGGCGAGCGCCGAGTCAAGGCGTCGATCGCCGCCGGCCTGGCCGAGATCCACGTCATCGTGGCGTCCGGTGAGGACGAGGCCGACCCGCTGCGCTCGCTCGCCGAGAACGTCCAGCGCGCCCAGATGGGGCCGGTCGACCAGTGGCGCGCCATCGAGGCGCTGTGCGGCGGCGGCTGGACCGAGGAGGCGATCGGCACCGCCTTCACCATGCCGGTGCGGACTATCCGCAAGCTGCGCCTGCTGGCCAGCATCCACCCGGCCATGCTCGACCGGATGGCCTACGACCTCCCGAGCGAGGAGAACCTGCGCAAGATCGCCGCCGCCTCGCTGGAGGACCAGGAGGCGGCCTGGAAGGCGCTCAAGCCCAAGCGCGGTCACACCGTGCAGTGGTTCGAGGTGTCCCGTGCCCTGCACAAGGACAGCATCCCGGCCACCCACGCCCGCTTCGACGACGAGATCGCCCGCACCTACGGCGTGCTGTGGGTGGAGGACCTGTTTGGCCCGGCCGACCAGGACAACCGCACCACCAGCAACGTCGAGGAGTTCTTCGCCGCCCAGCAGCACTGGCTGGAGACCAACCTGCCGGAGAACGGCGTGATCCTGGAGGCCGAGAGCTACGGCGGGGGCAAGCTGCCGCCGCGCAGCGAACGCTGCTACGGCCAGCCGCGCGAGGGTGACAAGATCGGCTTCTTCATCGACCCGCGCACCGGCAAGGTCAGCGAGGTTCCATTCCGGGAGATCGTCCGCGCCACCTCGATGGGTGGCGGCACCGAAGGAGGTGACGACGGAGACGAGGCGCCACGGGCGCCGCGGCCCCCGATCAGCCGCAAGGGCGTCGAGCGCATCGGCGACCTGCGCACCGACGCGCTGCACCAAGGCCTGCGCGAGGCCGAGATCGACGACACCGCCCTACTCGGCCTGCTGGTGCTGGCGCTGGCCGGGCAGAACGTCAGCGTGCAGAGCGCGGCCGGGGGAGCAAGCGAGACGCCCTGGCGCCGTTCCGATGCACGCGGCGGCATCGCCCGCCGGCTAATCGAGGGCGGGCACCTGACCTCCGACCTCGACCTGCTCCGGGGCGCCGCCCGCGACATGCTGGTGCAGGTGCTGTCCTGCCGCGAGGGCGTGAGCCAGAGCGGCGTGGTGGCGCGCGTCGCCGGCGACGCGATCGGCGCCGACGCCTTCATCGCCAACATGGCCGAGGACGAGTTCCTCAAGACCCTCAGCAAGGGCGGCATCGAAGACGCGAACCGCGCGCTCGGCATCCAGCCGCGCAACACCGGCAAGGAGATGCGCGCAGCCCTGATCCAGCACGTCGGCCAGGGCTCCTACATCCTGCCGGCGGCCTGCTTCGGCCTGACGATGGCCGAGCTCGGGCAGCTGCAGGAGCGCACCGCCGACGACGCCGCGGGCTCGGCCGAGCCGCCGGATTCCGAGGACGAGGACGGCGAGGATCTGCCGGGCGCGGACGATGACCTGCCCGGCGACGGCGAGGATGCCTCGCTCGCCGAGGGCTCGGAGCCGGGTGAGGGCGACACGACCCTCCCGGCCCCCATCCCGGACGAGCTACCACAACAGCGCCAGGCCGCCTGACCATCCCCCGACCCGCCCGGCCTCCGGCCGGGCGGGCGCTTCCCATCCCGGAGACGGACCATGCACCACGCATCCCA
>CAXTNC010000164.1:0-7275 GCA_964245495.1 uncultured Acetobacteraceae bacterium | reverse complement strand
ATATAGGGACGATGGCTCACCTCGCCCTCTACATCCACTGGCCGTTCTGCCTCGCCAAGTGCCCATACTGCGACTTCAACAGCCACGTCCGCGACGCCATCCCGCAGGCCCGCTTCGCCGCCGCCCTGCGCGCCGAACTGGCCTGGGAGGCTGACCGGCTCGGGCGTCGCCCACTCGGCTCCATCTTCTTCGGCGGCGGCACCCCCAGCCTCATGGAACCCGGCACCGCCGCCGCCCTCATCGACGACGCGCGCCGCCTGTTCGACCCGGCGCCCAACCTGGAGATTACCCTCGAAGCCAACCCCACCAGCGTGGAGGCGGGACGGCTTGCCGCGTTCCGGGACGCGGGAATCAACCGCGTCTCGCTCGGCGTGCAAAGCCTGCAGGACGACTCGCTGCGCCGCCTGGGCCGGCAGCATTCGGCGGCACAAGCCATCGCTGCGCTGGAGATGGGGCGGCGCATCTTTCCCCGCCTGTCGTTCGACCTGATCTACGCCCGGCCTGGCCAAACCTTGGCCGCCTGGCGGGCGGAGCTGAACGCAGCGCTCGCGCTGGCGGCGGACCACCTCTCGCTTTACCAGCTCACGGTTGAGCCTGGCACCGCGTTCGAGGCGCAGCACCGCCGGGGCGAATTGGTTCTGCCGGACGAAGACGCCGCCGCGGCGCTCTACGAGGCCACCGCCGAAGCCGCCGCCGCGCACGGGCTGCTGCAGTACGAGGTGTCCAACTACGCTGTTCCCGGCGCCGAAAGCCGGCACAACCTGGCCTACTGGCGCTACGGAGACTACGCCGGCATCGGACCCGGCGCGCATGGCCGGCTCCTGCTCGGCTGCCGCCTGCTCGCCACCCGTCGCCACCGCGCGCCGGAGCCGTGGGCCGAGCGGGTGGAACGGAACGGCCACGGCAGCACCGCCGAAGAGGAGATCGCGCCGGCCGACCGCGCGCGGGAGATGCTGCTGATGGGCTTGCGCCTGCACGAGGGCATCGACGCCGCCCGCTTCGCCCGCCGCACCGGCCTCGCCCTGGCGGACGCGCTGGACGCGGACGTGCTGGCCCAGGCGGTGACGGCAGGCTACGTGGTGCGCACGCCGGGCCGCCTCGCGGCCACGGCGGAGGGGATGCTGCGGCTGGACGCGCTGCTGCCCGCCCTGGTCCGATAGCCGTCCGGAGCACCGCCCATGGTCCGCCTGCTCGCCGCCGCCCTGCTGGCGTTCGCCCCCGCCGCATGGGCGGACCCGGTGCGCGTTTCCGCCGCGGGCAGCGCCGCGGACCCGGCGGCGCTGTCGATCCCGGACTTGCAGGCCCTTCCCGCCGGGTCCGTGACGCTGCCGGCCGAGCACGGGGCGGCGATGCAGATGCGCGGCCCGGCGCTGTGGGACGTGCTGCAGCGCGCGGGCGCGATCGACCCCGACTTCCACCACCGGGTGGGCCAGGTGGTCACCATCACGGGCAAGGACGGCTACGGCGCCACCCTCGCGCTCGGGGAGATCGACCCGGAGTTCGAGGGCAAGGCCGTCATCCTCGCCACTGAGCGGGACGGCGCGGCCCTGGAGCAGCCCCGCCTGGCCATCCCCGGCGACAAGCGGCTGGGACGGGACGTGCGGGACGTGGCGAGCATCGCCGTGCGTCAGGCCAGCCCTGCCGGCGTCCCCTGACCCATCCGTCCGGGCACGGCCGGCTTTCTTCCACCAACGCGAGGGTTCATGGACCAAGCGACATCAGCGGAGCGGCTGCGCGCCGCGCCAAGCGCGACCTGGCCGGCAGCCGCCTCGGCGATCTCCGTCAGGAACGTGACGAAGACCTACGCTTCCGGCTTCCAGGCGCTGCACCCCATCAACCTCGACATCCGGCAAGGCGAGATCTTCGCCTTGCTGGGTCCGAACGGAGCCGGCAAGACGACGCTGATCAGCATCATCTGCGGCATCGTCAACCCCAGCGCCGGCGCCGTGCTGGCGGACGGGCACGACGTGGCGGCCGACTACCGGGCGGCCCGGAGCGCCATCGGCCTGGTGCCGCAGGAGCTGGCGACGGACGCGTTCGAGACCGTGCTGGCCACCATGCGCTACAGCCGCGGGCTGTTCGGCAAGCGGCCCGACCCCGCCCACCTGGAGAAGGTGCTGCGCGACCTCTCGCTGTGGGACAAGCGCCACAGCAAGATCATCACCCTGTCCGGCGGCATGAAGCGCCGGGTGATGATCGCCAAGGCGCTGTCGCACGAGCCGCGCATCCTGTTCCTGGACGAGCCGACGGCGGGCGTGGACGTCGAGCTGCGGCGGGACATGTGGCAGATGGTGCACGGGCTGCGGGCGCAGGGCGTCACGGTCGTGCTGACCACCCACTACATCGAGGAGGCCGAGCAGATGGCCGACCGCATCGGGGTGATCAACGGCGGCCGGATCATCCTGGTGGAGGACAAGGCGGTGCTGATGAACAAGCTGGGCACGGCGCAGCTCCGGCTGACCCTGCGCGAGGCGCTGGCCGCCGTGCCGGCCGCGCTCGCCGCCTGGAAGCTCGAAGCGGCAGACGGGGGCGGCGAGCTGATCTACAGCTACGACGCGCAAGCCGAGGACAGCGGCATCGCGGGCCTGATGCGGCAGCTGGACGCGCTCGGCATCCGGGTGAAGGATTTGCGCACGCACCGAAGCTCGCTGGAGGAGATCTTCGTCGGCCTGGTGCACGGGCAGCCATGAACCTCCACGCCGTCCGCGCCATCTACGTGTTCGAGATGAGCCGGACCTGGCGCACGCTGCTGCAAAGCATCGTCTCGCCGGTCATCTCCACCTCGCTGTACTTCGTGGTGTTCGGCGCCGCGATCGGGTCCCGCATGGCGGCCGTCGACGGGGTGAGCTACGGCGCGTTCATCATCCCGGGCCTGATCATGCTTTCCTTGCTGACGCAGAGCATCGCCAACGCCTCGTTCGGCATCTACTTCCCCAAGTTCGTCGGCACGATCTACGAGCTGCTGTCCGCCCCGGTGTCGCCAGCCGAGATCGTGCTCGGCTACGTGGGCGCGGCGGCGAGCAAGTCGATGCTGCTCGGGCTGATCATCCTGGCCACGGCGCGGCTGTTCGTGGCGTTCGGGATCATGCACCCAATCTGGATGGCGGCGTTCCTGGTGCTGACCGCGGTGACGTTCAGCCTGTTCGGCTTCATCATCGGCATCTGGGCCGACAGCTTCGAGAAGCTGAACCTGGTGCCGCTGCTGGTGGTCACGCCGCTGACCTTCCTCGGCGGCAGCTTCTACTCGATCAGCATGCTGCCGCCGCTGTGGCAGACGGTCACCTTGTTCAACCCGGTGGTCTACCTGATCAGCGGGTTCCGCTGGAGCTTCTTCGGCGCGTCCGACATCGGGGTGGAGGCCAGCCTGGGCATGACGCTGGTGTTCATGGCGGCTTGCCTGGCCTGCATCTGGCGCATCTTCGCCACCGGGTACCGCTTGAAGCGCTAACCTTTTGCGTTCGCGTCATTCCTGGCTCAGTTCCAGCGCCCGGGCATACACCAGCCGCCGGGGCAGCCCGGTGGAGCCGGCCACCAGCGCCGCCGCGTCCTTCACGCTGTTGGCGGCCAACGCCGCGCGCAGCCGGGCGTCCAGCCCCTCGGCGTCCTCCGAGTCGGGCGGGGCTGGGCCCATGGCCACGGTGATCTCGCCGCGCGCCGGCTGGGCAGCGTAGTGCGCGGCCAGCGCGGCCAGGCCGTCGCGCCGCACCTCCTCGAACCGCTTGGTCAGCTCCCGCGCCACTGCCGCCGGGCGGTCGCCGAAGGCGGCATGGAGGTCGGCCAGCATCTCAGGGAGGCGGTGCGGCGCCTCGTGCCACAGCAGCGTGGCTTCCAGCCCGGCGCGCTCGGCGGCGCGCAGGCGGCCGAACGCGGCGGCGCGGGCGGCAGCGCGCGGCGGCGGGAAGCCCAGGAACAGGAACGGCTGCGGCGGCAGCCCGCTCAGCACCAGCGCGGTGACGGCCGCGTTGGCGCCGGGCACGGCGCCCACCGGCAGCCCCGCCGCCAGGGCGGCGCGCACCAGGCGGAACCCGGGGTCGCTCACCAGGGGGGTTCCGGCGTCTGACACCAGCACGACCCGCTGGCCGCCGCGCACCGCGTCCAGCAGCGCCGGGGTGCGGCCTTCCTCGTTGTGGTCGTGCAATGGGGACGTGGGCGCCTGGATGCCGTAGGCCGACAGCAGCCGCGCCGTGACCCGCGTGTCCTCGCACAGCAGCAGGTCCGCCCCCCGCAGCGCATCCAGCGCCCGCTGGCTGATGTCGCCGAGGTTGCCGATCGGCGTGGAAACCAGCACAAGCTGCCCCCGTGTTGAGGGGGGTGGCGGACTCGCCTGCTCCGCGGGCGGGTCGTCCGTCACACCCATCGGAGGGCCGACCGTGATGCGCCAAGCTGTCCCACTGCTTCTCCTCGGTCCCCTGCTGCTGGCCGGCTGCGCCCAGCCGGACGCCCCGGTGGTTGCGGCAGCGCCCGCCGCGCCTCCCGCCAAGATCGCGGCGCTGCTGCCGCTGACGGGGCCGAACGCGGCGCTCGGGCGGGACCTGCTGAACGCGGTGCAGCTTGCGCTCGGCCCGGACGGCCCGCAACCGGACGTGCGGGACACGCTGGGCACCCCCGCCGGCGCGGCTGCCGCCGCGCAAGGAGCGGTGGCGGCGGGCGATGCGCTCATCATCGGGCCGTTGACTGCGCCGGAAACCGCCGCCGCGGCCGCCTCCGCCCCCGGCACGCCGATCCTGGCCTTCACCTCGGACCAGCAGCAAGGCCGCCCCGGCGTGTGGCCGCTCGGCATCACGCCGCAGCAGCAGGCGGCCCGGCTGGTGCAGGCGCTCGCCGCGGCCGGCAAGGCCCGCGTGGCCGCCGTGCTGCCGGACAACGCGTTCGGCAATGCCCTGGCCGGCGGGCTGGTTGCCGCAGCAACCGACGCAGGCGACCCGGCGCCCACCATCAGGCGATACCCGAACGGCCGCATGGCGCAACTCGACACGGCCCTGAAAGGCTTGTCAGACTACGCCAACCGGCAAGCCCTTGCCACCGACCAAGCCGCGCCGGATGCTGACCCGGCGGCCCCGCCCGCTCCCGCTGCCCCGCTTGCGCCGCCGCCGTTCGACAGCCTGCTGCTGGCGGAAAGCGGCGCGGGCCTGCGCGCCGCCGCCGCCAGCCTGCCGAAATACGGCGTGGCCCCGCCGGACGTGCAGGTGATCGGCCCCGCCACCTGGGCGCGGGAGACGGCCAACCTCGGCGGGCTGGCCGGCGCTTGGTATGCAGCCCCTGACCCGGCGGCGCGCACCGGGTTCGAGCAGGCCTACGCCGCCCGCTTCGGCGCAACGCCCCCCGGCTACGCCGACATCGCCTATGATGCCGCCCAACTGGCCCGCACCGCCGCCGGCAACCCCGCCGTGCTGACGCAGCCGGGCGGCTTCCGCGGCGTGGACGGGCCGTTCGCGCTGCGGCCGGACGGGCAGGTGGCGCGCGGCCTGGCCGTGTTCTCCGTGCAGCCCGGCGGCGCGCGCCTCACGGAGCCGGCGCCCAGCGCCGCAGCGCCCAACAGCTGACCCCCCGCCCCATGCTGCTGGCGGCGGTGCTGGCGGCGGTCCCGCTGCTGGGATTGCTGGCGCTCGTGGTGGCCGGAGAGTTGGCGACGGCACCCGCGCTGGGCGCGGCAGGGCTGGACATCCTGGCCGCCGCCGGGTTCGCCCGGCGGTGGGCCGGCGAGCAACGGCGTGTGGCCGACGCCTTGCACCGCGCGGCTGACGGGCAAGCAGCCGGGCCTTGGGCGCTGAACGGCGACATCGACCGCATCGTGCGCCAGTTTGGCCGCCGCTCGGACGAGCTGGCCGGGCAGCTGGAAACCGAGCAGGCGATCGTGGAGGCGCTGCCGGACCCGCTGATCGTGCTGGGGCCGGACCGGGCCGTGCTGCGCGCCAACGCCGCCGCCCACGCGGCGTTCGGGGCCGAGATGCCGGCGGTGCTGCGCCATCCGGAGCTGCGCGCCGCCATGGACCGCCTCGGCGCGCACGGCACGGCGCAGCAGGCGGACCTGTCCCTGCCGGTCCCGGTCGCGCGGGACGTGCACGCCACCATGGTCCGCCTGGCGGGCGGCGGCCTGGCGGCCGTGCTGTCCGACCGCACGCAGGAACGCGCGCTGGATCGTATGCGCGCCGACTTCGTGGCCAACGCCAGCCATGAGCTGCGCACGCCGCTCGCCAGCCTGATCGGCTTCATCGAGACCCTGCGCGGCCCGGCGGCGGACGACCCGCCGGCGCAGACCCGCTTCCTGCAAATCATGGCGGAGCAGGCGGCCCGGATGAACCGGCTGATCGACGACCTGCTCAGCCTGTCCCGCATCGAGCTGACGGAGCACCGCCCGCCGACCGAATGGGTGGCGCTGGCCGAGCTGCTGCGCTTCACCGCAGCCTCGTTCGAGCCGCGGGTAAAGGCGCGCGGCATCCGGCTGGAGCTGGCCGTGCCCCCAGACCTGCCGGCCGTGCTGGGGGACGAGGACCAGCTGGGACAGGTGCTGCAGAACCTGCTGGACAACGCCGTCAAGTACGGCCGGGAGGGCGGGGCCGTGCGGGTGACGGCCGCGGCGGCGGCGCCTGGCGGGCGATGGCCGGCGCGGCCCGGCGTCACCGTGGCGGTGGCCGATGACGGCGCCGGCATCCCGCGGCAGCACCTGCCGCGGCTGACGGAGCGGTTCTACCGGGTGGACCGTGGCCGTTCGCGCGCCGTGGGCGGCACCGGTCTGGGGCTGGCCATCGTGAAGCACATTGTCAACCGGCACCGCGGCCAGCTGGCGATCGACAGCAACGAGGGCCAGGGCGCCACATTCACGGTATGGCTGCCGCAATCGGGATAGGGAACGCGGCGGCCATCAGCCCGCGGGTGTACGGCTCGCGCGGGGCGGCGAACAGCGCGTCCGCCGGGCCTTGCTCCACCACGCGGCCGGCGCGCAGCACGACGACCTGGTGGGCCAGGGCGCGCACCACCGCCAGGTCATGGCTGATGAACAGGTAGGCCAGGCCGTGCCGCCGCTGCAAATCCCGCAGCAGCGCCACGATCTGCGCCTGCACCGAGCGGTCGAGCGCCGAGGTCGGCTCGTCCAGCACCAGCAGGCGGGGCTGCAGCACCAGGGCGCGGGCGATGGCGATGCGCTGGCGCTGGCCGCCGCTGAACTCGTGCGGATAGCGCCCCGCCGCGTCCGCCGGCAGCCCCACCTCCGCCAGCGCGGCGGCGACCCGGGCGGCGCGGGCGGCGGGCGCCAGGCGCTCGTGCACCCGCAGCCCC
>CAXTNC010000163.1:0-7378 GCA_964245495.1 uncultured Acetobacteraceae bacterium | reverse complement strand
CGCGCCATCCCTACACCGCCGCCCTGCTGGACGCGCTGCCCGAGCGCGCGGAGGGCCAGCCGCGCCTGCCCACCATCCCCGGCCTCGTTCCCGGCATCGCCGACCGCCCCGGCGGCTGCCTGTTCGCCCCGCGCTGCCGCTTCCGCACCGCCCGCTGCGACGCGGAACGCCCCGCGCTGGTTCGCGGGGTGCGCTGCCACTACCCGCTGGACGGGGCCGGCCAGCCGACTGGATGGCCAGGGTGACGGTGCTGGAGGCCGACGCCGTGACCCGGCACTACCGCGTGGCGGGCCGCCGGGTGCTGAAGGCGGTGGATGGCGTGTCGTTCCGGCTGGAGGCCGGCCGCACCCTGGCGGTGGTGGGCGAGTCCGGCTGCGGCAAGTCCACCCTGGCCCGGCTCTGCACCCTGCTCGAGCCGCCCACTGCCGGCGCCATCGCCATCGCCGGCAAGCCGGCCGCCGCGGACCAGACCTTGCAGCTGCAGAACCAGATGGTGTTCCAGAACCCGTACGGCTCGCTCAACCCGCGCCGCACGGCGGGCGCGGCCTTGATGGAGCCGCTCGCCATCAACCGCCGCGGCAGCCGGCGCGAACGGGCGGCCGAGGCACGGGCGATGCTGGACCGGGTGGGGCTGCGTCCGGACGCGTTCGACCGCTACCCGCACATGTTCAGCGGCGGCCAGCGCCAGCGCGTCGCCATCGCCCGCGCCCTGATGCTGCGCCCCGCCGTGGTGACGGCGGACGAGCCGGTCAGCGCGCTCGACCTGTCGGTGCAGGCGCAGGTGCTCAACCTCCTGCGGGACTTGCAGGACGAGCTGGGCATCGCGTACTTGTTCATCAGCCACGACATCGCCGTGGTGCGCCACATGGCGCAGGACGTGCTGGTGATGTATTGCGGCCGGCCGGCGGAGCAGGGCAGCCGCGCCGCCGTGCTGGACCGCCCGCTGCACCCCTACACGCGGATGCTGCTGGCCGCCACGCCCTTCGTGGACCCGGCCCGCCGCGTCGCCAGCGCCCCCGTCCGCGGCGAGCTGCCATCCCCGGTGGACCCGCCTTCCGGCTGCGCCTTCGCCAGCCGCTGCCCGCACGCCGCGGAACGCTGCCTGGCCGAGCGCCCGGCGCTGCGCCCGGTGGAGGACCGGCTGGTGGCTTGCCACTTCGCCGAGCTGATCGACGGCAGCCGCGCCCCATGAGGCGTGTCAGGCCAGCGGGCGCCTGCGAAGCCAAGCGTAGATCGACGGGGCGCCGGCGAAGTACCAGGCCGCAAGGCCAACGTCGCAGATGGCGCATCCCATCGACGAATCCGGCACAAAGGGAACGATCGGGTTGCCGTATCGGGCGTGCGCCAGGTCCCACGACGTGTGAAGAAGCCAGGCTACGCCAATGCACCGGTAGCTCCTCAAGCCGAGGTATGCCAAGCAGGTGATCACGGCGCAGAAGCCGAACTCCCATGCGCCAAGGCCGCCGTTCAGGTAGGCGGCTCCAGCGCCGGCCATGAAGATGGCGCTGAAATCCTGCCGGACCGGCTCCCTGAGCAGCGAGCCGCCAGCGATCAGCACGGCCGCGACGACCAGTGGCGAGACCATCTGGGGAAGGGTGAGGCCGGTCATCCAACGTCCCGCAGCATCGCCTCGATGGAGCCCAGCCGCGCCTTGACGTCGGCCAGCTCGGCCCGGGCTGCCGTGAGCGAGGCGGCAAGGGTGTCCTGGGCCGCCGCGGCTTTCTCGGCAAAACGCCGGAATGCGTCGTCGCGCTCAGGGCTCGAACGCGCCAGCCGCGCGGCCGACAGGTATTTCATGGCGAAGACGAACAGGATCGTCGCAAGCACGAGGAGGGTTGGAACGATGAAGTGATGCGGCTGTCCGGCCATGGTTTCACTCCGCAGTGGAAAGCTTGTTGGGCAGCGTCAGCGATTGCGCCGCTTCTGCGATGGAGGCCGGCGACAACTCATACATGAACTCGGTGACCTCGTAGAAATTCAGAGCCTTGCTGTCGCTCGACATCTCGAGCTGGCTGCGCACCAGCCCGGCACCCTGCAGCTTGCGCAGGTGAAGGTGCAGCAAGGGACGGCTCAGCCCCACGTCACGGGCGAGCCGGCTGACGTAGTTGCGGCCCGATGCCTGCAAGGCGGCAACGATGCGCAGGCGATGGGCGTTCGCCAAGGCTTCCAAGGCCGCCAGCATGATGTCGCCCGTCATGACCTCAACTTCTGATGGCACTCTGACACATGCAAGTTAATTCTGGCAGGTGTCCCGCGGCTGGCTGCCACGATCATCGCTGATTGGCGCGCCGCCTGGTTCAGCACCCTGCCGCGGCCCGCGCCGTCGCCGGCGAGGGCCTGCCTTGGTTGGCGCCGAGGTTGCAGCGGCATGGCTGGGCGATGCGGGCTGCCGTACGAATGTCAGATTCTCGCCCTAAGCCGGTCACCGGAAGGGCCCTCATTGAGGACTGACAGCAACCTTCGCAAGGCAGGACGAGCGTGATCCTGCCGAGCACGGAAAGGACAAAGCCGATGACCCGTCGCATGAAGCCGTACCTTGCGCCTGCCGCATTCCTTCTCGCCACGCTCGGCCTCGCATCCGCCTGCGCACCAGCCCATGCGGCCTATGTGCCCGATGGGTCCTATGGGGCGAGCTGCAGGGAGATCCGCGTGGACGGACCTTACCTTTCTGCCCTCTGCGCCCGCGTTGACGGAAGCTGGAACCCCACTCACATCTTCGTCCCGCGTTGCGGCGGCGGCGGCATCAGCAACCAGAACGGCCATCTGACCTGTGGCGGATGAACGGCGCCGCAGCACGGCTGGACCATCGCTGACCGCACCCGGAGCCGACCGCGGCAACTCGTGCGGACGATGAGGAACTAGAGGCGTCATCCGGCCGAACGGGATCACCCGCCGGACAAGCACGCTTGCGAAAACAAAGGCCGGGGCGTTTCGCGTGCATCCATCGGCACGGAAAGCGCCCTGGCCCGCAAGCTGCCCGCACCGGGTGACGTGCATGCCGGACAAGGCTCCTGGCTCTTGGCCGGCTGGCATCGGCCGCCTAAAGACCCCGGGATGAAATCCGCGGTCATTGGCATCGGTGGTCTGGAGCTGAACGGCGACGAGATCGCCCTGCTGCGCGAGCACCGCCCCGCCGGTGCCATCCTGTTCGCCCGCAACGTCCACGACCCCGCGCAACTCGCTGCCCTGACCGCCCATCTCGCCCGCCTGCTGCCGCCCTTGGCCGTCATCATGCTGGACCAGGAAGGTGGCCGCGTCGCCCGCCTGCGCCCGCCGCACTGGCTGCCGCACCCCGCCGCCGCCCGCCTCGGCGCGCTGCAAGACGCGGACCGTCCCGCCGGCCTGCGCGCCGCTTGGCTCACCGGTGCCCTGATCGGCATGGAGGCCGCCGCCGCCGGGTTCGACGTGGTGTGCGCCCCCGTGCTGGACCGTGCGGTCGCAGGGGCGGACGCGGTGATCGGCGACCGCGCCTATTCCACCGACCCGGAGACCGTCGGCGACATGGCCGCCGCCGCCGCCGCCGGCATCATGGCGGCGGGGGTGCAGCCGGTGGGCAAGCACTGCCCCGGCCACGGCCGCGCCACCGTGGACAGCCACGCTGGATTGCCCCGCCTGGACGGGATCGACGAGGCTGACCTGGTTCCGTTCGCCCGGTGTTCCCATCTGCCGTGGATGATGACCGCCCATATCGTCTACCTCGCGCAGGACGCCACCCGTCCCGCCACCCAATCTCCCGCCATCATTGCCGACACCATCCGCGGCCGGCTCGGCTTCGAGGGCGTGCTGGTGAGCGACGACTTGAGCATGGGCGCGCTGTCCGGCTCCCCCGCCGAGCGGGCGGCGGCGGCGCTGGAAGCCGGCTGCGACCTCGCGCTGCACTGCTCCGGCGTGCTGGCCGACTCCGCGCAGCTGCTGGCTTCATGCCCGCCCGCCACCGACGACGCCCTCGGCCGGATGCGCGCCGCCCTGTTCCTCGCCCAGCGCTCCCGCCAGGCGCTCGACCCGGCGGCGCTGCTGGTTGAGCGGGACGGGCTGCTGGCATGAGCGCTCCCCGATGAGCACACCCTGGCTGGACATCGCCGTCACCGTGGCCGCCGCCATCGGCGCCATCACCCTGCACGAGGCCGCGCACGGCATCGCGGCCTGGGGCCTCGGGGACGACACCGCCAAGCGGCTCGGGCGGCTGTCGCTGAACCCGGTGCGCCACGTGGACCGGTTCGGCACCATCCTGCTGCCGGGCTTCCTGCTGGTCTCCCAGCTGCTCACCATCCATCACGTGGCCTTCATGTTCGGCTGGGCCAAGCCGGTGCCGGTGGACGCCACCCGGTTCCGCCACCCGCGGCAGGACATGGCGCTGGTCGCCGCCGCCGGGCCTGCCATGAACTTCCTGCTCGCCTGGCTGTCGGCCCTCCTGCTGAACCTCACCGACCAGTGGCCGGGGCAGGGCGGCGACCTGGCCGACAGCTTCCTCGCCATGTTCATCCTGACCAACCTGGTGCTCGGCCTGTTCAACCTGCTGCCAATCCCGCCGCTGGACGGCGGGCGCATCGTGGTGGGCGTGCTGCCGGCGGGGCTGGCGATGCGCTGGGCGCGCGTGGAGCGGGCCGGCATCGTCCTCGTGCTGCTGGGCGTGTTCCTGCTGCCGCAGCTGCTGGCGCAGTTCGACATCGCGTTCAACCCGGTGGGGTCCGCGCTGGACGAGGTCATCCCGCGGGCGGAGGACCTGGTGATGCGCCTCGCTGGCCGCGATGGCTGACGCGCCCCGGCTTGAGGCGCGTTTGGAGCTGCAGCTGGACGGGTTCGAGGGTCCGCTCGACCTGCTGCTCGACCTGGCGCGGGCGCAGAAGGTCGACCTGGCCAAGATTTCGATCTTGCAGCTGGTGGAGCAGTTCCTCCAGGCGGTGGAAGGCGCGCGCCGGGTGCGGCTGGAGCTGGCCGCGGACTGGCTGGTGACGGCGGCTTGGCTGACCTGGCTGAAATCCCGCCTGCTGCTGCCGGACGACGCTCCCGAGGCTGAGGAAGGCATGGAGGGCGCTGAAGCGCTGGCCGCCCGGTTGCTGGGATTGCAGCGCATCCGTGCCGCCGCCGCCTGGCTCGGCGGGCGCCCGGCGCTGGGCCGCGACATTTGGGCGCGCGGCGAACCCGAGTCGTTCACCGAGCTGGACCGTTCCGGCTTGTCGGCGGACACGGCCGGGTTGCTGCGCGCCTATCTCGCGGCCGTTCGCCGCAGCGCCGGCCGCCGCACCTATCGCCCCGCCGGCAGCCCGCTGTGGAGCGTGCAGGACGCGCTCGGCCGCCTGGCCGCCATGCTGGGGCACGCCCCCGATTGGACGCTGCTGGAGCGCTTCCTGCCGCCATTGCCGCCCGACCCGCTGGCCCGCCGCGCCGCCACCGCCGCCACCCTGCTCGCCGGGCTGGAGCTGGCGCGGGACGGCCAGGCCCGGCTGCGGCAGGACCAGCCGTTCGGCCCCATCCTGCTGGCGGGAGAGCTGCATGGATAAGGCCCACCTGCGGCTGGCGGAGGCGCTGGTGTTCGCCAGCGCCGAGCCGGTGCCCGCGCGGGCCTTGCAGCAGCTGCTGCCTGCCGAGGTCGAGGCCGCCGCCGTGCTGGCCGCCTTGCGCGACAGCCTGGACGGCCGCGGCGTGACCCTGGTGGAGGTGGCCGGCGGCTGGCAGTTCCGCACCGCGGCGGACCTGGCCCCGCTGCTGCGCCAGGTGACGCCCCAGCCCCGCCGGCTGCCGCGGGCCGCCATGGAGACGCTGTCGGTCATCGCCTACCACCAGCCGGTGACCCGGCCGGAGATCGAGGACATGCGCGGCGCCAGCCTGTCGCAGCAGACGATGGACGCGCTGCTGGAGGCCGGCCTGATCGCCGCCGCCGGCCGGCGCGAGGTGCCGGGCCGGCCCACGCTGTGGGGCACCACCCCCGCCTTCCTGGCCCAGTTCGCTTTGCGGGACTTGCGGGACCTGCCCAGGCGCGAGGACCTGCTGGTCGAGCCGCCGACCATTCCCGCCGCGGGCGAGGCCCTGGGTCCGGGCGGTTTCCCACCCTAGATAGGCCATGCTACAGGCTGGTTCGGGAGTGCGTCTGCCATGTTCGATTTTGCCTGGTCCGAGATCGCCCTGATCGGCGCGGTGGCGCTCGTCCTGATCGGGCCGAAGGACATGCCGATCGCCATCAAGGCCATCACGACGGCGATCAAGCGGGCGCGCAAGATGGCGGCGGAGTTCCAGGGCCACGTGGACGAGATGGTTCGCGAGGCCGACCTGCACGAGGTGCGCGACCAGTTCCGCGAGATCCGCTCCATGGACATCCGCGGCGCCATCACCCGCGCGGTGGACAGCGACGGCGCCGTCCGCAAGGCGCTGCAGGACCCGATCCGCACCCCGCCGCCGGTGGTGACGACGCCGGTGGCAGCGCTGCCCGAGCACACCATCGCCGCCCCGGCCGAGGCCGCGCCCGCCGCCGTGCTGCCGAAGCCGGCGGAGGGGACCGTGGCCAGGGAGGCGCCGCCGCCCGCCTTCATCCCCCCGAGCGCTGCCCAGGCAGCCGCGCCAGTTCAGACGCACGACGCCTGACCGTGTCCTCCGCCGCCGGCAAGCCCGAGGACACCATCAACGACACGCCCATGCCGCTCATGGCGCACTTGCTGGAGCTGCGCCGCCGGCTGATGTGGTCCGCCCTGTCGCTGCTCGTGGGCTTTGGTCTTTGCTATCACTTCTCGACCCAGATCTACTCGTTCCTGACGCAACCGCTGGCCGACATCCTGCAGTCCCGCTCCGGGCAGGACCGGCGGTTGATCTACACCGCGCTGTACGAGGCGTTCTTCACCTATGTCCGGGTGGCGTTCTTCGGCGGCGCGTTCCTGGCGTTCCCGGTGATCGCCTCCCAGCTTTACATGTTCGTGGCGCCGGGCCTGTACCGCAGCGAGAAGCGGGCGTTCCTGCCGTTCCTGGTCGCAACCCCCGTGCTGTTCGTGCTGGGCGCGGCGCTGGCATACTATTTCGTGTTTCCGGTGGCTTGGCGGTTCTTCCTCTCGTTCGAGACGCCGAACGGCGCGGGCGGCCTGCCGATCGAGCTGCAAGCCAAGGTGGGCGAGTACCTGGACCTGGTGATGAAGCTGATCTTCGCGTTCGGCATCGCCTTCCAGTTGCCGGTGCTGCTGACCTTGCTGGCCAAGGTCGGCATCGTGACGCAGGCCGGGCTGCGCAAGATGCGGCGCTACGCCTATGTCGGCATGTTCGTGGTGGCCGCGATCCTGACGCCGCCGGACGTGATCACCCAGTGCGGCCTGGCGCTGCCGCTGATCGCGCTGTACGAGGTGTCGATCATCGCGGCGGGATTGGTGGCGAAGAAGCCGGTGGAGGTTTGACAGGC
>CAXTNC010000162.1:0-7460 GCA_964245495.1 uncultured Acetobacteraceae bacterium | reverse complement strand
GTCGGTGGGCTGGCCGGGGCGGGGCGCCAGCTCGATGCCGGCGATCAGGCCGCAGTCGCGGATGTCCAGCACGTTCGGCAGGCCGCGCAGCGAGTGCATCGCGCGCTGCCAGTACGGCTCCATCGCCCGCGCCCGGCCGGGCAGGTCCTCCGCCCGGTGCAGGTCCATCGTGGCGACCGCCGCGGCGCAGGCCAGCGGGTGGCCGGAATAGGTGTAGCCGTGGAACAGCTCGATGCCGTCCGGCGCGCCGTGCACCACGGCGTCGTAGATGCCCTCCATCACCGCCACCGCGCCCATCGGCACCGCGGCGTTGGTCAGGCCCTTGGCCATGGTCATGATGTCCGGCGCCACGCCCAGCCGCTCGGAGCCGAAATTGGCGCCGAGCCGGCCGAAGCCGGTGATCACCTCGTCGTAGATCAGCAGGATGCCGTGCCGGGTGCAGATGTCGCGCAGCCGGCGCAGGTAGCCCTGCGGCGGCGGCAGCACGCCGGTGGACCCGGCGACCGGCTCCACCATCACCGCGGCGATGGTTTCCGCGCCGTGCAGCGCCACCAGGGATTCCAGCGCGTCCGCCTTCTCCGCGCCGTGCTGGGGCAGGCCGTGGCTGAATGCGTTGCGGGCCAGGTCCAGCGTGTGGGGCAGGTGGTCCACGTGGGGCAGCAGGGCGCCGAACTGCTTGCGGTTGGCGCCGATGCCGCCCACCGACATGCCGCCGAAGCCCACGCCGTGGTAGCCGCGCTCCCGCCCGACCAGCCGCACCCGGCCGGCCTCGCCGCGCGCCCGGTGGTAGGCGAGCGCGATCTTCAGCGCCGTGTCCGCGCTCTCGCTGCCGGAGTTGGTGAAGAACACCCGGTCCATGCCCTCGGGCGTGATCTCGGCCAGGCGGGCGGCGGCCTGGAAGGCGAGCGGGTGGCCCATCTGGAAGGTGGGGGCGAAGTCCAGGGTCGCCGCCTGGCGCTGGATCGCCTCCACGATCTCCCGCCGCCCGTGCCCGGCGTTGCAGCACCACAGGCCCGCCGTGCCGTCCAGGATCTCCCGGCCATCGTCCGTGTGGTAGTACATGCCCTCCGCCCGGGCAAGCAGGCGGGGGCGGGCCTTGAAGGCGCGGTTGGCGGTGTAGGGCATCCAGAACGCTTGGAGGTTGTTCGGGCGGCTGATCTCGTTCATGGCAGGCCCCTCAGATGCGGCATCGTGGCACTTATGCCGCTTGTTCTCAACGCGGAGACGGCCATGGCGGACGGAACCCTCTTCATCGGCACCAAGCGCTACTCGTCCTGGTCCATGCGCGGCTGGCTGGCGGTGCACCTTGCCGGGCTGGACGTGGAGGAGCGGCTGATCCCGCTCGGCGCCGGCCCCACGGAGGCGATCACGCGCGCCACGCCGGCCGGGCTGGTGCCCTACCTGGAGCATCGCGGCGCGCGGGTGTGGGAAAGCCTGGCGATCTGCGAGTACTGCGCCGAAACAGAGCCGGCGCTGTGGCCGGCGGACCCGGCGGCGCGGGCGGCGGCGCGCTCGGCCGCGGCGGAGATGCACGCCGGGTTCCGCGCGCTGCGGGGGGCGATGCCGATGAACCTGGGGCGGGAGCGCCGCAGCGTGCCCTCCGTGGAGGTGATGGCGGACATCGCGCGGGTGGAGGCGGTCTGGCGCGCGGCGCGGCAGGGCACGCGGTTCCTGCATGCGGACCGGTTCGGCGCGGCGGACGCGATGTTCGCCCCCGTGGTCGCGCGGTTCCTGTCCTACCTGCCTGAATTGGCAACGGAGTCGCGCGCCTACTGCCATGCCGTGCGGGAGCATCCGCTGGTGGCGCGGTGGTATGACGAGGCGGCGCGGGAGCCGGTGGGATGGCGGTTGGCGCGCTACGAAGACATCGCGTGAGCGCGGCGGAGCGCTCATCATCCGCGCGCCACCGATGCTGCAGCCGACGATGGAGGCGCCCGCGCCCGCCCCAGCCGGGCCGCAGACCTTTTCAGGACCTTGGCCAAGCGGGTCGAAGCCATAGGCGCTGGGGATGGTGCCGGCCGCGGCGCTCACCTCTATGACGCCGTCCGAGTCCGTGCCTGCCGCGAGGGGGCTGATGCTGCCGTTTGTCGCAGGGTGGCGTTCGCCGCCCGCCGCCGCTAATGCGGTCCAGCAGCGGCGGAGGACCCTGATGAGCTACACCCGTGCGGACACCCGCGAGGCGGCCCAGCCGGCATGGGCCATGCCGGAACCGGCCCAGCTGGCCCGGCTGGCGGCTTGGTCCGTCGCCAACACGGTCCTGGTGTTCGTTGAGCACCTGGCCGAGCTGTTCGCCCCGCTGCTGCTGCTGGCCGGCGCCGTGTGGTGGGCCGTTCCCCGCGGCCTGGACGCCATCACGCTGGACGGCCAGGCCGCCGACCTGCTGCAGGCCGTGCGCAGCCATGTGCCGCACGAGGTCTACGCCGCCGGCCGTTACTGTTCCGCCGGGTCCCTGATCTCGGACGGGCTGTGGCTGGTGGCCGTCGTGGCGGTGTGCCGCACGCTTTCCACCGTATTGGCCACGCTGCTGCTCGATCGCCGCTAGAAAGCCCGGGCCGGGCCGTCTAGCTTCCCGTCATGCCGTTTAAGCCGGAACCGCACGCCACCCAGCACTGGTCCGTCACCAAGCCCGCCGCCGCGGGGCGGCGGGGCATGGTGGTGTCCCAATCGAGGGACGCGGCGCTGGCGGGGGTGGCCATCCTGGACGCGGGCGGCAATGCGGTCGACGCGGCGGTCGGCGCGGCGCTGGCGCTGGCCGCGGTGGAGCCGTGGAACTCCGGGCTGGGCGGGACCGGGTTCGCCCTGGTGCACCGGGCCGGGCAGGGGGCCGCCGAAACGGTGGATTTCGGCCCCGTGGCGCCCGCCGCCCTGCGCCCGGACGTGTTCCGCCTTACCGGGCGGACCAAGGCGGACTTGTTCACCTGGCCGGAGGTGGAGGGCGACGCCAACATCCACGGCCCGCTTTCCTTCGCCCTGCCCTCCGCGGTGGCCGGGTATGCCCACATGCACGGACGCTGGGGCGTGCTGCCGCTGTCCGACGTGATGGCGCCCGCGCTCGCCCTGGCCAAGCGGGGCCTGCCGCAGGACTGGTTCGCCACGCTCAAGATCGCGCAATCCGCCGCCTTGCTGCGGCTGTATCCGGACAGCGCGGCGATCTACCTGCCTGGCGGGTTGCCGCCAGTCGGGCCTGCCACCGGGGCGCCGGGTTTCCTGCCGCTCGGCCGCCTGGCGGACACCCTGGGCCACCTGGCGCGGGCCGGGCTGCGGGACTTCTACGAGGGCGAGGCGGCCGCCGCCCTGGCCGCCGACCTGCGGGCCGCCGGCAGCCTGCTCACGGCGGAGGACCTGCGCCGGTGCGAGGCGCGGATCGTGCCGGCGTCCGCGGTTCCCTGGCGCGGCTGCACCATCCAGCTCGCCGCCGGGCTGACGGCTGCCCCGACGTTCGCCCGGGTGCTCCACGCCATGCGGGACGCGCCGCGCGGCGCGGCGCCGGACGGGCCGTGGTTCACTGGCCTGGCCCGCGCCATGCAGGCCGCCTATGCCGAGCGCCTGGCCGGGCTGGGGGAGGCCGAGGCGGGAACCTGCACCACGCACCTGAGCGTACGGGACGCGGCGGGCACGATGGTCGCGCTCACCAGCACGCTGCTGTCCTCCATGGGCAGCCATGTCGTGCTGCCCCGCTCCGGCGTGCTGATGAACAACGGCGCGATGTGGTTCGACCCGCGGCCCGGCCAGCCCAACTCGCCCGGCTCCGGCAAGCGGGCGCTGACCAACATGTGCCCGGTGATCGTGCAGGACGCGGCGGGCGCGCCGGTGCTGGCCGCGGGCGCATCCGGCGGGCGGCGCATCATGGCCGCCGTGGCGCAGGTGCTCAGCTTCGTGCTGGACTTCGGCATGGACCCGGCCGCCGCCGCGCACCACCCGCGCATCGACGTGTCCGGCGCCGCGGGCGTCAGCGCCGACCGCCGCCTGCCCGCCGCCGTGCTCCGCGCCCTGCAAGCGGCAGGCCCGGTGGAGGTGGCGGAGCACCTCGTGCTGCCGGCGACCTTCGCGTGTCCCAACCTGATCCTCCATCGGAGTGGCGAATGCCTCGGTATCAGCGACGTGATGTCCCCTTGGTCGGCCGCCGTGGCGCAGCGATGAGATGCGCCGCCGTGCTGCTGGCGCTCGCAGCGGCCGGGTGCGCCAGCCGGCCGCAGCTGGTGATGATCAACCCGCGCACCGGGGCGGCGGTGGATTGCCAGTTCCCGGACCCGCGGGCCGGCTCCGGCGATTTCCTGGTGTCCCGCGCCTGCCTGTCCGCCTGCCAGGCGCACGGGTTCCGGGCCATGCCGGGCATCGAGGCGGCGCGCAACGGCGACGGCATCCCGAGCGAATGCACGAATTGACGGATCCGGCGCTGATGCCGGCGGAGCAGCTGCTGCTGCACTACCGGCGCGGCAGCCTCAGCCCGGTGGAGGCGCTGCAGGCGGTGACGGAGCGGATCGCGCGCCTCAACCCCCGCTTCAACGCGTTCGCCGTGCTGAACCCCAAGGCGCTGGAGGCGGCGGGGCAGAGCGCCGCGCGCTGGCGGGCGGGCCGGCCGCTCGGGGCGCTGGACGGCGTGCCCTGCACCGTGAAGGACCTCATGGACCTCGCCGGCCTTCCCACGCGGCGCGGCAGCCGCCTGACGGGCGCCGCCCCGGCCGGGGCGGACGCCCCGGTCGTCACCGCGCTGAAGCACGCCGGCGCGGTGATCGTGGGCAAGACCACCACCACGGAGCACGGCTGGAAGACGCCGGGCGACTCGCCGCTGCACGGCATCACCCGCAACCCATGGGACCCGGCGCGCAGCACCGGCGGCTCCTCCTGCGGCGCGGGCGCTGCGGGGGCGGCGTGCTTCGGGCCGCTGCACGTCGGCACGGACGCTGGCGGCTCTCTCCGCATCCCGGCTGCCTGGTGCGGCCTGGTCGGGCTGAAGCCCACGTTCGGGCGCGTCCCGCAATGGCCGCTCGGCGCGTTCGGCCACGTGGCGGCGGCCGGGCCGATGGCGCGGACGGCGGGGGATTGCGCCCTCATGCTCTCCGTCCTGGCCCGGCACGACCGGCGGGACCCGTTCTGCCTGCCGGACGACCCCAGGGACTGGCGGGCCGGGTTGGAGCAGGGCGTGCAGGGGCTGCGGGTCGGCGTGCTGCGCCGGCCCGGCTTCGACGCGCCGGTGGATGCCGGGGGCATCGCGGCGGTGGAGGAAGCGGCGGCCCTGCTCGCCGACGCGGGGGCGGAGGTCGATGAGGCGGCGCCCGTGCTGCCCGACATCCGCGCCGTGTTCGGCCGCGTGTGGGGAGTGGCGCTGGCCCGGCTGGTGGCGGGCGTGGCGGAAGCGGACCGGGCCAAGCTGGATGCCGGCCTGCTGGAGGTGGCGGAGGCCGAAGGGGCCATGCTGGCGACCGGCTGGCTCGACGCGGAAGCGCTGCGGCTGGAGGCGGCGCACGCCATGGCGGGGCTGCACGCCGGGTTCGACCTGGTGCTGAGCCCGACGGTTCCCGCCGGGCCGCCTGCCGCCGACGCCCCGACGCGGGACCCGCTGCGCGCGCTGTGGACGCAGTGGGCGCCCTGGACGTTCCTTTACAACCTGACCCGGCAGCCGGCCATCACCGTGCCCATGCCGCCCGGCGGGGACAGCATGCCGCGGTCGGTGCAGGTGGCCGGGCCGCTGTACCGGGACGACCTGGCGCTGCGCGCAGCTTGGGCGATCGAGCAGGCCAACCCGTTCGCCCTGCCTGACCTGGCTTAGGCGGACCCTTATCGGTGTCCGCCGCCGCCGCCGTGGAACCCGCCGCCGCCGAAGCCGCCGCCGTGGAAGCCAGCGCCGCCGAAGCCGCCGCCGTGGAACCCGCCGGCGTAGCCGCGGCCATAGCCGCCGAAGCTGCCGTAGTACCCGCCGAAGCTGCGGCCATAGAACCCGCCATAACCGCGGCCGAAGAAGCCGAAGAAGCCGACGTTGCCGTAGAACCCTGGGTAGAAGCCGCCGTAGTAAGGGTAGCCGCCATAGAAGCCGTCATACCCGTAGCCATAGCCGTAGCCATACGGGTATCCGCCGTAACCGTAGCTGTAGCCGCCATAGGGGTAGTAGCAGCCTGACAACCCGATCAGCAGCGCGAGCGGCAGCATCAGCTGCCGCATCATCCTCAGGACCATGCAACCCTCCGTCGTCTCGCCCGGCGTGCGCCGGAATGCCGTATATTTAGTTGCTCGCGCGTCCAGAACATCCACCGTCACATTGCGTTGCACGCCGCCGGGCAACCGAGCCGCATGACGCCAGCGCCGGCTGACGCCTGGATGGCCGCCATGCGCCGGGAAGACTGGCGCGCGGCGTGGGCCATCGCGACCGCCGTGCTGGCCGCGCGCGACCCGGCCACCCGGGACGACCCGGCGCGCCCCTACCACGAGCGATGGGTGTGGGATGGCCAGGACCTGTCCGGCCGCGCCGTCGTGGTGCGCTGCTACCATGGCCTGGGCGACACCCTGCAGTTCGTGCGCTTCCTGCCCGCCCTGCGCGCCCGCGCCGCCCACGTCACGTTGGAGGTGCAGCCGGAGCTATGCGCCCTGCTGGACAGCGTCGCCGGGGCGGACCGCGTCGTGCCGTTCGACCCGGCCGCGCCGATCCCGGCGGAGCACGACATCGAGGTGATGGAGCTGCAGCACGCGCTGCGGGCCGTGCCGGACGGCGCGCCCTACCTGTCCGTGCCTTCCACGCCCGCATCCGGCGCCGCCGTGGGCGTGTGCTGGCAGGCTGGCGGGTGGGACCCGGCGCGGTCCATCCCGCTGGCTGCGCTGCGCCCTGCCTTGCCCGATGGAGCCGTCAGCTTGCAGCGCGGCGCCGCAGGCCTGCCCGACCCGCTGGACGGCAGCATGGACGTGCTCGCGACGGCGGGGCTGGTCGCGTCCTTGCCCCGGGTGGTCACGGTGGACAGCATGGTGGCGCACCTGGCCGGGGCGCTGGGCCGGCCGGTGGAGCTGCTGCTCAAGGCCGATGCGGACTGGCGCTGGGGGGGCGCAAACCGCACCGCCTGGTACTCCGCCACCCGGCTGCACCGCCAGCGCGCCCCGGGCGACTGGACGGCGCCGGTCGCCAGCTTGGCCGCGGCGCTCAGGGCGGCAGGTTGACGCCTTCGACGCGGGCGAAGTCCTCGCCCAGCACCAGCACGGAGCGGCTGGCGGGAGCGATCTCCAGCCGGTGCAGCAGGTCGAGCGGCATCCCCAGCGCGTAGGCCAGCACGGCCTTGATGACGTCCGAATGGCTGACGGCGGCCACGACGCCGCCCCTGCCGCGCTGCGCCGCCAGCGCCGCCGCCGCGCGGGCCTGCACCGCCAGCATCGTCTCTCCGCCCGGCGTCGGCGCCAGCCCGCGGGCGGCGTTCCATGCCGCCCAGCCGGGAGCGCGGGCCAGGGCGCCGAAGCCCTGCCCGCGCTCCCGGCTGGGC
>CAXTNC010000161.1:5845-7502 GCA_964245495.1 uncultured Acetobacteraceae bacterium | reverse complement strand
GCGCCCCCGGAGCCGCCCAGTCCACGAACCGGGCGCCAACGTCGGCGAAGCCCAGCGCCGGGGGCGCCGGGGACGGAGCCTGGAGGCGGCTGAGCGCGCCGGTGACGGCAGCCAGCACCTCCTGGCGCAGGCGGTGCGGCTTGGAGCCGCCGGGCCTGACCAGGGCGACGGCGACGGCGCGTTCCGTGCTGCCGCAGGGCTGGTGCTCGATCGTCACCCACCGCGCACCCTCCATGGCGCTGACAGCCTGGCGGACCGCCGGGATGGCGTTGGCGGCGGTAATCCCGTCCGGCAGGTTGTAGGGTCCCAGGGCGACCACGGCGTCGAACACCGGCGGCTCCGCCGGACGCCTCAGCGGCCAGCGCATCAGAACCGCCGGGTCACAGCAGGCCCATGCGCTTCAGGCTCGCCGTCTTGCCGGCGCCGTAAAGCCAATGGTCGTGCACGGTGACGGACAGGACGGCGGCGGCGCGCCCGATGCAGCCGGTCAGCTCCATGTCCCGGTCCGTCGGCTGCGGCTTGCCGGGGCGGCAGGTGGCCAGGATCAGCGCGGTCGCGTGCAGCTGGATGGCGCGCTTGATGACCGCCTGGGCCACGTCCGGCGGCGGCTCGCCCTCGCCGCAGCGCATCTCGGCCAGCAGCTGGTTGCGGTTGTTGAGCAGCAGCACGGCCAGGTGCGCCGGGCCTCCCAAGCGAGCGGGCGGGTCCAGGTAGCTGGCCAGCCGCTCGGGCGTGTTGAGCAGGGGACGCGAGCGGATGTCCGCCTGCGCGAGCCTCCGGGCGCTCTCGACCACGAGGTCGAACACGCCGATCGTGGGATCGTCCAGGCTGGCCCGGCGCAGCTCCGCGGCCGGAGCGGCGAGCGAGCGGTCCAGGGAGCCGAACCGGTTGATGACCGCCTTGGCCAGCGGCTTGGTGTCCCGCCGCGGGATGCTGAGGAACAGCAGCATCTCCAGCACCTCGTAGTCGGCCAGCCCGTCAGGGCCGTGGGCCAGCAGGCGCGCGCGCATCCGGCCGCGATGCCCCTGCGGCCCGGTGGTGGCGAACGGCGCGGCGCTGGGCGGCAGGGCGGAAGACATGTCCGCAACGGATCATACTCTACGATCGTATGCCACTGCTGCGGCGGCCCAGCATGGCCAAACAAGGTTTTTTGACGCCCCCATCACGTCGCGGCCCCAGGCCGCAACACAGAATTGTGCGCCGCACAAAAAGAGCTTGCCGCGTCCGCCAAAACGTGGCCTTATCTTTTTGCGGCGTTGTTTCGACGCGCCGCATTGGACGTTTCCTCCCTAAACTTGGCGGTGCCTTCGGGTGCCGCCTTCTTTTTTGGCGGCGGCCCCAGGCGCATGCGCCACCAGCAAGTGCTCGACCAGGAAGCCATGTTGCGCAGCCAGCAGCTCGCTGACGCGGCAGCGGTGGCACGCCGCCGGGTCGGCCTCGCAGCACAGCAGGCAGGCGCGGGCATGGCGTGCGATGTCGGCCGCCCGGTCCAGGGCCGCGTCCGCCGTGGCCAGGCGGGCCTCCACGATCTCCCAGAACCGCGGCCATTGCCGGCGGCGGCTGGCGTCCCGTCCCTCCGGCGGCGTGCCGAGCGCGCGCAAATGGTGGTAGGCCAAGCCCGCCTCCGCCAACCCGGCCGCGAGCTGCCGCTTGGAGA
>CAXTNC010000161.1:2692-5745 GCA_964245495.1 uncultured Acetobacteraceae bacterium | reverse complement strand
TGGTGGTAGGCCAAGCCCGCCTCCGCCAACCCGGCCGCGAGCTGCCGCTTGGAGAAGCCCGGCCGGCGGGACAGCGGCAGGTCCCGCACGTCGATGACGGCTTCCACCCCGGCCCGGCCCAGGGTGGCGATGAAGTCGGGGAAAGCCGCCTTCTCGTAGCCGATGGTGAACAGGGCGCGCCGCATCAGCCCAGCCGGTAGCGGGCGGACAGCACCGGGTCAGTTCGCAGGGCGTCCGACACGGCCGGGTCTGGGACGGGCAAAACGACCCGGGTGAACCACGGCACCTCGCCGCGGACCCGCTGAAGGAACAAGCGGTCGAGTGCCGCCGCCGCCGGGGAGCGGGCGATGCAGCAGCCGCAGCCTGCCGCGTGGACCGTGCCGGGCGGCACAGCCAGCACGGCGTCCGACGGGCCAGGCTGGGCGCCAAACACGACGGGAATGCGCGCGTCCAGGAGAAGCATTCCATAGACATAAGCATATCTTTATGTCATGACAATCCGCATGGATGCCCTGCTCGCCGCCCTGCGCGCCATCGCCGAGCCGACCCGGTTGCGGCTGCTCGCCCTCGCGGCCCGCGGCGCGTTCTGCGTCGTCGAGTTCACCGAGATTCTCGGACAGTCGCAGCCTCGCCTGTCCCGCCACCTTCGCCTGCTGGTCGAGGCGGGCGTGATGGAGCGGGTGCGCGAGGGCGCCAATGTCTGGTTCACCCTGCCCCCCGGCGATGGCGTGGTGCAGGACTCGCTCGCCCGCCTGCCCGCAACGGACCCGGTGCTGGAAGCCGACCGGCGCCAGGCCGCCCGCGTGCTGGCCGAGCGGGCGCGCATCGCTTCCGAAAGCTTCCGCCGGCAAGGGGCGGATTGGGACGAGGCGCACGCCTTGGCGCTGCCCGTGGCCGACATCGAGCGCGCCGTGCTGGACGCCGTGGGCGCTGCCCCCGGCCGCCTGCTGGACGTGGGCGCCGGCACCGGCCGGCTGCTGGAGCTGCTGGCCCCCCGGGTGGAGCGCAGCCTGGGCGTGGACGCGAGCCGCGCGATGCTGGCGCTGGCCCGCTCCCGCCTGGCCAAGCCGGAACTGGCGCACTGCGCCGTGCGCCAGGCCGACATGTACCGCCTGCCCCTCGCGGACGCCTCGTTCGACACCATTATCCTACAGATGGTGCTGCACTACGCTGAAGACCCGGCCGCCGCGCTGGCCGAGGCCGCCCGCGTGCTGCGCCCCGGCGGCCTGCTGCTGGTGGTGGACCTGATGCAGCACGGCCGCACCGAGCTGCTCCGCCGCCTCGCCCACCGCTGGCCCGGCTTCGACGACGCCGCGGTCGCCGCCCTGTTCGACGCCGCCGGGCTTGTCGCCGGGTCCGCCGTCACCGTGCCCGGCGCGCTGCCGGTATGCCTGTGGCCCGCCACCATCCCCGCCGCGGCGTCCCCCACCGCTTCGGCCCTCAAGGAACTCGCATGACCCGGCCCCACCTGCTCGACGCCCTGCGCGACCGCGTGCTGCTGTGCGACGGCGGCATGGGCAGCCGCGTGCAGGCGCTGACGCTGGACGTGACGCGCGACTACTGGGACCGGGAGAACTGCACGGAGGTGCTGAACCTGTCCCGCCCGGACCTGGTGCGGGAAATCCACCGCGGCTACTACGCCGCCGGCGCCGACATGGTGGAAACCAACAGCTTCGGCGGCAGCCCGATCACCCTGGGCGAGTTCGACCTGGCTGACCGCACGCACGAGATCAACAAGCTCGCCGGCGAGCTGGCGCGCGAGGCGGCGGACAGCTTTGCCGATGGGCGGCACCGCTGGGTGCTCGGCTCCATCGGGCCGGGCACCAAGCTGCCCTCGCTGGGCAACATCGCCTACGACCCGCTGGAGCAGGCCCTGGCCGCGCAATCCGCCGGGCTGATCGCGGGCGGGGTGGACGCTATCCTGATCGAGACCTGCCAGGACACGCTGCAAATCAAGGCGGCGGTGAACGGCGCCAAGATCGCCCGCGCCGCCGCCGGCACGGACACGCCGATCTTCGTGCAGGTGACGGTGGAAACCACCGGCACGCTGCTGGTGGGGCCGGACATCGCCGCCGCCGCCACGGTGGTGCACGCGCTGGACGTGCCGCTGATGGGCCTGAACTGCGCCACCGGGCCGCAGGAGATGGCCGAGCACGTGCGCTGGCTCGCCGCCAACTGGCCGGGCCTGCTCAGCATCCAGCCGAACGCCGGGCTGCCGGAGCTGGTCAACGGCGCCACGCACTACCCGCTGGGCGCGGCGGAGATGGCGAGCTGGGTGGAGCGGTTCGTGCTGGAGGATGGGCTGAACCTGGTGGGCGGCTGCTGCGGCACCTCCGTCCCGCACATTGAGGCGCTGGACGCGATGCTGCGCCGCTTGGGAGAGCATCGCCCTGCCCCGGCGGCGCGCAGCCACCACTGGGTGCCGTCCGTCGCCAGCCTGTATGGCCAGGTGCCGCTGCGGCAGGAGAACAGCTACTTCTCCATCGGCGAGCGCTGCAACGCCAACGGCAGCAAGAAGTGGCGCGAGCTGCAGGAACGCGGAGACTGGGACGCCGCCGTGTCCGTGGGCCGCGAGCAGGTGGCGGAGGGCAGCAACAGCCTGGACGTGTGCACCGCCTTCGTGGGACGCAACGAGGTGGCGGAGATGAACGAGGTCATCACCCGTTTCACCTCCAGCGTGAACGCGCCGCTGGTGATCGACAGCACCGAGACGAACGTGATCGAGGCGGCGCTGAAGCTGCACGGCGGCAAGCCGATCATCAACTCGATCAACTTCGAGGACGGCGAGGCGCACGCCGGCGCGCGGCTCGTCTTGGCCAAGAAGTTCGGCGCCGCCATCGTGGCTGGCACCATCGACGAGACGGGCATGGCCAAGACGGCGGAGCGCAAGCTGGAGATCGCCGAGCGGCTGGTCGCCTTCTGCTGCGGCCAGCACGGCCTGCCGCAGTCGGACCTGATGATCGACCCGCTGGTGCTGACGGTCGCCACCGGCAACGAGGACGACCGCAAGCTGGCGCTCTGGACCCTGCAAGGCATCCAGGCGATCCACGACA
>CAXTNC010000161.1:0-2592 GCA_964245495.1 uncultured Acetobacteraceae bacterium | reverse complement strand
GACGGCATGAAGGTGGTGGGCGAGCTGTTCGGCGCCGGCAAGATGCAGCTGCCGTTCGTGCTGCAATCGGCCGAAACCATGAAGGCCGCCGTGGCCCACCTTGAACCCTACATGGAGAAGGTGGAAGGCCAGGAGAAAGGCACCATCGTGCTGGCCACCGTGAAGGGGGACGTGCACGACATCGGCAAGAACCTGGTCGACATCATCCTGACCAACAACGGCTACCGCGTGGTCAACCTCGGCATCAAGGTCACGCTGGCGGACATGGTGGCGGCAGCGAAGGAGCACCACGCCCACGCCATTGGCATGTCCGGCCTGCTGGTGAAGTCCACCGTCGTGATGCGCGAGAACCTGGAGGAGATGACCCGGCAGGGTCTGGACATCCCCGTGATGCTCGGCGGCGCGGCCCTCACCCGCAACTACGTGGAGAATGACTGCGTGCAGTCCTACGCCTGCGGCCGGGTGGTCTACGCGCGCGACGCGTTCGACGGTCTGCACCTGATGGACCGGGTGACCGGCAACGGCTTTGACGACTACCTCGCGGCCATCCAGTCCAAGCGCACCGGCAAGGCCCGCAACACCAAGCGCACCCTCGGCGCCGCGGACAAGGCCGCCTTCCGCCCGGTGGACGTGGCGGAGGTGCGCGCCCGCAGGCAACGCCTCACGCAGGACGTGCCGGTGGTGCAGCCGCCATTCTGGGGCGCGCGGGTGCTGGAAAGCACGCCCAAGGCGGTGCTGCCGTTCCTCAACGAGCGCAGCCTGTACCAATTCCAGTGGGGCTTCCGCAAGCAGGGCCGCACGCTGGAGGATTTCCTCGGCTGGGCCAAGCAGGAGCTGCGCCCGGTGATGAAGCGCATGTTCGCCCTGTGCGAGGCGGACGCCATCCTGCGCCCGCAGGCGATCTACGGTTATTGGAAGGCCGCCGGGCAAGGCAACGACCTCATCGTGTTCGACGAGGACGGCACGACCGAGCTGGCGCGCTTCGCCCTGCCGCGGCAGCCCAAGGAGGATGGCGAGTGCATCGCCGATTTCTTCCGCGACGTGGACGATGCCGAGCGCGACGTGATCGGCTTGCAGGTGGTGACAGTCGGCCAGAAGGCGTCCGACACGGCGCGGCTGTGGTTCGAGGACAACCGATACCAGGACTACCTATACCTGCACGGCCTGTCGGTGGAGATGGCGGAGGCGATGGCCGAGTACACCCACAAGCGCATCCGCGCCGAGTGCGGTTTCGCCTCCGAGGACGACCGCGACATGGACAAGATGCTGTCCCAGTCCTACCGCGGCAGCCGCTACAGCTTCGGCTACCCGGCCTGCCCCAAGCTGGAGGACCAAGCGCCGCTGCTGTCCCTGCTGGGGGCGGAGCGCATCGGCGTGGAGATCAGCGACGAGTGGCAGTTGCACCCGGAGCAGAGCACGAGTGCGATCGTGGTGCTGAACCCGCGGGCGAAGTATTTCTCGGTGTAGCGGGCGGCTTCGGCGCTACGGTGCATGTGGCCGACGGATGCTACCTCAGTGCCAGCCCCTCTCGTGAGTAGGGCGATGCCTAATACCGACTCTTGCTGTCTGCCTTATTTAAAACAACGCCGAGAAATGGCGTTCATACCTTGCACTGCCACACATCAACACCGGTTTTCTTGCATGCCGTGCCACCGATTCGAGCCTCAAGTTCAGCAAGCCAGGACGAGTCGTCTGGTGTTTTGAATTCTTCTATGCCCCGGACGCCAAACTTCAGTGACAAAACACTAGGGCCATACTCCCAGAACATGTGTTCAAAGTTTGCTACTCCCCGATCATCATACAGAAGAGGTGTGTAAATGAGAGATTCGCTCACACCTTCCTGTGCAAACAAAGCTGATTGCCGCTTAAGAATACCTTTTAGGTAGACTTGCCATTGCTGGTCGGCAAGATACCGAAGTTCTGGTGGTCCTATATAGGTGACGACTGCTGAAGACGACGGACCACCATGAAACCCTAAGTAACTGTCACGTAGAACGTACTTCTTCTTTCCAGCAATGAAAATATAATTAGCGCATGACGAAACGCAAAAGTGATTGACGACAATTGATACATTACGGTCTTTTATATGCTCGGCGATGTCGATTGCCGACTCTACGTCGCCTCCTAAGCTATTTAACACGACGAAGCTTCCATCAGTAATCTCTTTAGAGGTAACTTGGTTTGCCATCTCTTTATCAATTCGACCATTTAAGCACAGCAGCTTGCTATCGTTTACAAAGAATGTCTTACGACTAGAATTAATAAATCCATCGCATTGACTCGCCAGTTGAGCAACGGAGGACATTCTTGCATAGGAGTAAAAACAAGCAATGGTCAAGCTTGCCGTAAGCAGGATTACAGAGAGAAGCGCGCGGCGAGGCCAGGCGGCTTTACGTTCAACAAGGTACGTTATCTCAACCTTATCTTGCAGTTTCCCCACCGCGCGCCCTATTACACTGGTTGAATGATCGTTATATAGTTAGGCGTAGGAGATCGATGGATGCAGCAGGATTCCAGGAGAAGCTGAGAACGACCCGATGACATGATTGTTGAACAAGCCCCCGACGGCGGCTGGTTGAGACGATGTGCTTA
>CAXTNC010000160.1:0-7541 GCA_964245495.1 uncultured Acetobacteraceae bacterium | reverse complement strand
CATGGCAGCGCCGGATGTGCGCCTCGTTCCGCCGGGCGATGGCGGCAGCGCCGGGCGCATCCGCCTCGCCCGGCAACGGGTCAAGCGGGGTGATGGCGTCCAGGCCATGGTGCGCGCAGATCTCCCGCATCGCCGCCATCCGCCGGTGCGGGTCGGGCAGGAACACGTCGGGGCCGGCAAGGTAGACTCGGGGCGGCATGGGAAAAGCATGGCGGCAAAGGCCACCCCCGCCAAGCGCCGCGCGCCTTGCCCCGGCGCGGCACGGGTGCGATTGTCCCGCGCCCCGGATTGGGGCCGCGTGACCAGAGGACCAGCATGGCCAAGATCAAGGTGAAGACCCCTGTCGTCGAGATGGACGGGGACGAGATGACCCGCATCATCTGGGGGTTCATCAAGGACAAGCTGATCCTGCCCTACCTCGACATCGACCTGCGCTACTTCGACCTCGGCATGGAGCACCGCGACCGGACGGACGACCAGGTGACGGTGGACGCCGCAAATGCGACCAAGCAGTTCGGCGTCGGCGTCAAGTGCGCCACCATCACCCCGGACGAGGCGCGGGTGGAGGAGTTCAAGCTCAAGAAGATGTGGCGCAGCCCCAACGGCACCATCCGCAACATCCTGGACGGCACCATCTTCCGCGAGCCGATCATCTGCGCCAACGTGCCCCGCCTGGTGCCGCACTGGTCGCAGCCAATCGTGATCGGCCGCCATGCCTACGGCGACATCTACCGCGCCACCGAAACCAAGATTCCAGGGCCGGGCAAGGTCAGCCTGGTGTACACGCCCGAAGGCGGCAAGCCGGTCGAGATGGAGGTGTTCGACTTCAAGGGACCCGGCGTCGCCATGGGCATGCACAACACCAACAAGTCGATCGAGGGCTTCGCCCGCGCCTCGTTCAACTACGGCCTGGCGCGCAACTACCCGGTGTACCTGTCCACCAAGAACACCATCCTCAAGGCCTACGACGGCAGCTTCAAGGACATCTTCCAGGCGGTGTTCGACGCCGAGTTCAAGGCCGAGTTCGACCGCCGCGAGCTGACCTACGAGCACCGGCTGATCGACGACATGGTGGCCTCCGCGCTCAAGTGGAACGGCGGCTACGTGTGGGCCTGCAAGAACTACGACGGCGACGTGCAAAGCGACATCGTGGCGCAGGGTTTCGGCAGCCTGGGCCTGATGACCTCCGTGCTGATGAGCCCGGACGGCCAGACGGTGGAGTCCGAGGCCGCCCACGGCACCGTGACCCGGCACTACCGCGAGCACCAGCGCGGCCGGGAGACCAGCACCAACCCGATCGCCTCCATCTTCGCCTGGACGCGGGGGCTGGCCTACCGCGGCAAGTTCGACGACGCGCCGGACGTGACGGGCTTCGCCGAGGCGCTGGAGCGGGTGTGCGTCGAGACGGTCGAGGGCGGCGCCATGACCAAGGACCTGGCGCTGCTGATCGGCAAGCAGCAGCCCTGGCTGAACACCCAGGACTTCCTGTCCAGGATCGACGCCAACCTGCAGCGCGAGATGCGTTGATGGACGCCCCCGATGGCCTGCAAGGCCTGCGCCTGCCGCCGCTGGCCCGGCGCGGCCTGGTGACGACGGGGCTGGTCGCCGGGTTCACCCTGGCGGCCGGGCAGGTGGAGGCGCAGGCCATCCACACCGACACCGCGGGGCTGGTGGCGGGCGAGATGCGGGTGCCGGTCCCGGACGGCGAGCTGCCGGGCTACTTCGCGCAGCCGGCCGGCCCCGGGCCGTTCCCGGTCGTGCTGGTGATCGAGGAAATCTTCGGCGTCCACGAGTATATCAGGGACACCTGCCGCCGCCTGGCCAAGCTCGGCTGCCTGGCGGCGACGGTGGAGCTGTACGCGCGCCAGGGCGACCTGAGCAGCATGACGGACATCGGCCAGATCATGCGCGAGGTGATCAGCAAGACGCCGGACGACGAGGTGATGAGCGACCTCGACGCCCTGGTCGCCTGGACCGCCGGCCACGGCGGCGACAAGGCGCGGCTCGGGGTCACCGGGTTCTGCCGCGGCGGCCGGGCGACCTGGCTGTATGCCGCCCACAGCGATGTGCCCAAGGCGGCGGTGGCGTGGTACGGCCCGGTCGGCGGCGAGCGGACGGGCATCCAGCCGCAGACGGCGCTGGACGTCGCCGGCGAGCTGCGCTGCCCGCTGCTCGGGTTGTACGGCGCCAAGGACCCCGGCATCCCGCCCGCCAGGGTGGAGGCGGCCGCGGCCAAGGCGCGCGCCGCGGGCGCCACGGTCGAGATCGTGCAGTATCCGGACGCCGGGCACGCCTTCCACGCCGACTACCGGCCCAGCTACGTCAAGAACGACGCGGAGGACGGCTGGGGGCGGATGCAGGCCTGGTTCCGCAAATACGGCGTGGCCTAGCAACCCGGCCGGGCGCGCGGCCTTTCAATCCAACCAACGGAGATGACCATGGCGGACGACAAGCACGAGAAGGCGCTGGACCTGACGGAGCAGGCGCTGGGGAAGCTGGCGGATGGCGACGAGAAGACGGCCGACAAGCTGATCGACCAAGCCAAGAAGCTGGACAAGACGGCGGTAGAAGAGGTGGTGCAGGACCTGGACGAGGACGCCGCCAGCCACGGTTAAACTATCGCGGGCGCGGCAACCTTCGGCGCGGCTCGGCGCTGTCCCCGCACGCGCCCGCCCTGTGGCGGGCGCAAGCAACGAGGATGTTTCCATGCCGCAGTTCGACGCGACCATCAAGCACATCAAGGAAGGCGTGAAGAGCTTCACCGTGAGCGCCGCCGTGAAGAACATCGAGGGCTGGGAAGCGACCCTGGAGAAGGTCGAGGCGCCCGCCGCCAAGGCGATCGTCAAGGACCTGGAGAACCTGAAGAAGCACCTGCACGCCGAGAAGATCGACGGCGACGCGATCAAGAAGATCGTGGCCAAGCTCGGCAAGGAGACGGTCGCCATCGCCGGCAAGTCCGAGAGCAAGAACGCCGAGAAGATCAAGGCGCTCGGCGAGGCGTTGACGGAAGCCTCCTCCCAAGGCTGACCCTGCGGCCGCCGCACGGCGGCCAGGGCTTGATTGGACCCCTTTCTGTTCGCGGAAAGGGGTTTTTCTTTGCCCGCGCGCCGGGCGGCGATGCCGCCGGCTTGATCGCCGGGCTTTCATGTCCGCCGCCGCCGTGGCACGCTCCGCGCCGGAGCGCCCGCCAGCGGCGCAGGCCTGGTTGACGGGCAGGGGAGAGACAACGCGGGCGCGCCGCGCCGGAAGCCGCACCAGGGCGGAACTGGCTTGGCGCACGAAGACGCCAAGCACCAACAGGGAGAGAACAATGTCGCTCAAGACCGTCACGGCCGCCGTCCTGCTGGCCGCCGCCATGCTCGCCGGCCCGCTCGCCGGCCAGGCGCAGGCGCAGGACAAGGGCACCGTCGGCATCGCCATGCCGACCAAGGCCTCCGCCCGCTGGATCCTGGACGGCGACAACATCGTGAAGGTGCTGCGCGCGCGCGGCTACAAGACCGACCTGCAATACGCGGACGACGACATCCCCAACCAGCTTTCCCAGGTCGAGAACATGCTGACCAAGGGCGCCAAGGTGCTGGTCATCGGCGCCATCGACGGCACCACGCTGACCGACGTGCTGGGCCAGGCCAAGCAGAACGGCGTCAAGGTCGTCTCGTACGACCGGCTGATCCGCGGCACGCCCAACATCGACTACTACGCCACCTTCGACAACTTCAACGTGGGCGTGCTGCAAGCGACCTCGCTGGAGCAGGGCATGGGCGTCAAGACCGGCAAGGGGCCGTTCTACATCGAGCTGTTCGGCGGCTCGCCGGACGACAACAACGCGTACTTCTTCTACAACGGCGCCATGTCGGTGCTGCAGCCGGACATCGACAGCGGCAAGATCATCGTCGGCAGCGGCCAGGTGGGCATGGACAAGGTGTCCACCCTGCGCTGGGACGGCGCGGTGGCGCAGGCGCGCATGGACAACCTGCTGAGCGCGTACTACTCGAACCATCGGCTGAGCGGCGTGCTGTCCCCCTTTGATGGCCTGTCCATCGGCATCCTGTCCTCGGTGAAGGGCGTGGGATACGGCAGCAAGGACCTGCCAATGCCGGTGGTGACCGGGCAGGACTGCGAGGTGCCGTCGGTGAAGTCGATCATCGCCGGGGAGCAGTACTCCTCCATTTTCAAGGACACCCGGGACCTGGCCAAGGTGACGGCCGACATGGTCGATGCGCTGCTGTCCGGCAAGGAGCCGCAGGTCAACGACACCACCACCTACAACAACGGCGTCAAGGTGGTGCCGGCCTACCTGCTCAAGCCGGTGATCGTGACCAAGGACAACTACCAGCAGGTGCTGGTCGACAGCGGCTACTACACCGCGCAGCAGCTGAAATGAGCGGGGCGGCCCGGGTGGCGGCGCCTACCTCCCCCGGGCCGGCCACGGTTGGCCCGGGCAGGCCCATCCTGGAGATGCGCGGCATCACCAAGCGGTTCGGCGCCGTGACGGCGTTGCAGGACGTGAGCCTCACCGTGCTGCCCGGCGAGATCCACGCCCTGGTGGGGGAGAACGGCGCCGGCAAGTCCACCCTGATGAAGGTGCTGAGCGGCGTCTACGGCGCCGGCAGCTACGAGGGCGCCATCATCTATGAGGGGCAAGAGCGCCAGTTCCGCGGCATCAACGATTCCGAGGCGCTCGGCATCATCATCATCCACCAGGAGCTGGCGCTGATCCCGTTGATGAGCATCGCGGAGAACATCTTCCTTTCCGCCCCGCCCGCGCGCTTCGGCGTGATCGACCGCAGCGCGGTGCACGCCCGCACCCGGGCGCTGCTGGCCAAGGTGGGGCTGGACGACCGGCCCGACACGCTCGTCACGGACATCGGCGTCGGCAAGCAGCAGCTGGTGGAGATCGCCAAGGCCCTGTCCAAGGACGTGCGCCTGCTGATCCTGGACGAGCCGACCGCCAGCCTCAACGAGCGCGACAGCGCCGCCCTGCTGCGGCTGCTGGACGAGTTCCGCAGGCAGGGCATCGCCTCCATCCTCATCACCCACAAGCTGAACGAGGTCGCGGCCATCGCCGACCGCATCACCGTGCTGCGCGACGGCCGCACGGTGGAAACCGTTGAAGCCGCCGGGGGCGCGGTCGAGGAGGACCGCATCATCCGGCTGATGGTCGACCGCGACCTGGAAAGCCGCTACCCGGCGCGCACGCCAGCGCTCGGGGAAACCATCTTCGCGGTGCAGGGCTGGTCGGTGTTCCACCCGCTGCACGCCGACCGGCAAGTGGTCCGCAACGTCGATTTCCACGTCCGCCGCGGCGAGATCGTGGGCATCGCCGGGCTGATGGGCGCAGGCCGCACCGAGTTCGCCATGAGCGTGTTCGGCCGCTCGTACGGCGCGGGGATCACCGGGCGCGCCACGATGGGCGGCAAGGCCGTGGACCTGTCCACCGTGCCGCGCGCCATCAAGGCCGGGCTGGCGTACGTGACGGAGGACCGCAAGCACCTCGGCCTGCTGCTGGGCGAGGACATCCGCAAGAACGTCACCCTGGCGCACCTGTCCGGCGTGTCCACCGGCGGCGTGCTGGACGACATGGCGGAGCTGGCGGTGGCCAACAGGTACCGCGGCCAGATGCGCATCCGCTGCTCCAGCGTCCACCAGGAGACCGGCAAGCTGTCCGGCGGCAACCAGCAGAAGGTGATCCTGTCCAAGTGGCTGTTCTCGGCGCCCGAGGTGCTGATCCTGGACGAGCCGACCCGGGGCATCGACGTGGGCGCCAAGTACGAGATCTACCAGATCATCAACGCGCTGGCCGAGGGCGGCAAGGGCGTGGTGTTCATCTCCTCCGAGATGCCGGAGCTGCTCGGCATGTGCGACCGCATCTGCGTGATGAGCGAGGGCGCGTTCGTGGCCGAGTTCGGCCGCGAGGAGGCTTCGCAGGAGGGGATCATGCGCGCCATCATGCGCCATGCCTCGCGTTCAGGAGGGCACGAGCCATGAGCGACATCACCCTGGCCCCGGCGCCCCCGCGCAGCCGCGGCGTCCACCTCAAGGCCAACCTGCGGCAGTACGGCCTGCTGCTGTCGCTGTTCGCCATCATGCTGTTCTTCGAGGTGAAAACGGACGGCACGCTGCTGCAGCCGCTGAACCTCACCAACCTCATTTTGCAGAACAGCTACATCGTCATCATGGCGATGGGCATGCTGCTGGTGATCGTGTCCGGCCACATCGACCTGTCGATCGGCTCCGTGTCCGGCTTCGTGGGCGGGCTGGCGGCGGTGCTGATCGTGGAGCAGCACGTCCCCTTCGTGCTGGCGGGGGTGCTGTGCCTGGCCGTCGGCGGCGCCATCGGGGCCGCGCAGGGCTATTTCGTCGCCTATCTCAGGATTCCGTCCTTCATCGTGACGCTGGCGGGGATGCTGGTGTTCCGCGGCCTGGAGCTCGCCATCCTGCACGGCCAGTCGGTCGGCCCCTTTCCCATCCCGTTCCAGCGGCTGTCCTCCGGCTACCTGCCGGAGGTCCTGCAGCTGGAGGGCGGCCTGCGCCTCGGCTCCCTGCTGGGGGGCGTGCTGGTCGCCGCCGTCCTGGTGCTGCTGGCGGTGCGCAGCCGCACCCGGCAGCAGCGCCACGCCATGGAGGTCGAACCCGCAGCGCTGTTCGCCGTCAAGCAGGCCGCGGTGTTCGCCGTCATCTGCGCCGGCACCTACCTGATCGTCTCGCACCGCGGCTTGCCCAACGTGCTGCTCGTCATGCTGGCGCTGGTCGCGGCCTACGCCTTCGTCACCAACCGCACCACCGTCGGCCGCCAGGTGTACGCCGTGGGCGGCAACGAGAAGGCGGCCAAGCTGTCCGGCATCCGCACCGAGCGGCTGACCTTCTTCACCTTCGTCAACATGGGCGTCCTGGCCGCCCTGGCCGGCCTGGTGTTCGCAGCCCGGCTCAACACCGCCACCCCGAAGGCTGGCTTGGGCTTCGAGCTGGACGTGATCGCCGCCTGCTTCATCGGCGGCGCGTCCGCCTATGGCGGGGTGGGCCAGGTGGTGGGCGCCGTGATCGGCGCGTTCATCATCGGGGTGATGAACAACGGCATGTCGATCATGGGCGTCGGCATCGACTACCAGCAGGTGATCAAGGGGATCGTGCTGCTGGGGGCGGTGTGCGTGGACGTGTACAACCAGCGGCGGGCGTAGCAGGCCTGAACGCCGCGGCGGGAGCTTGACAGGCCCGCGCCTGTCAAGCCGGTCAAGGCTGGATGGTCTGCCGCGTCCTTTGACAGGGCATGTTCTGATGCTGCCAGATGCGCCAAGCGGCCGTGGCTTCCCTACCGGCTTCCCCGTGGTAGGTTCCACCGTCTCGATTTCCCGCATCGCCTCTCCGCCGTGGCTTCCCTACCGGCTTCCCCGTGGTAGGTTTCCGCGGTCCACGAGGCGACGCCGTACACTGCCGTGGCTTCCCTACCGGCTTCCCCGTGGTAGGTTGGCTAGCAGATGCACCAGAACCGCAAGGAAGAAGTGCCTACCCTACCGGCTTCCCCATGGTAGGATACCATAACT
>CAXTNC010000159.1:0-7572 GCA_964245495.1 uncultured Acetobacteraceae bacterium | reverse complement strand
TGCTCTGCGCGGCCTGCGCCCCCGCCCAGCCCGCCACCCTCGCCATCCAGCCGATGACCAGCATCGGCCCCGGCCGCATCGGCTACTTCTCCGATCCCGTCCCCGTGCGCCTCGCCCCTGGCAGCGCCGGGCAGGCGCAGCTGTTCTCCGGCACCACGAAGGCCGTCATGAGCTGCGCCATCCCGCCGCGGGCAAGCTGCTCCTGGACGCGGGTCGCCATCGACGCGGGCGCGCTTCGTGAGCAGATCACGGCCGCCGGGGCCAGCGTCACCAACTTCCAGAACCTCGCCCTGTTCCAGGACGACGCGGGCAGCTGGCACGCGGCGCTGGCCATCGGCGTGCACAGCGCGGCGCAGCCCAACCACTGGACCGTCCTGGTCCACGCGCACCCGGCCGCCCCCGCCGCCCCCGGCGCCGCGCCGCTGGCCTGGTCGGCGGACACCGTGCTGTCAGGCTCCTTCTCCGACCCGGCCGACGGCAACTACGACGGCAGGTACTTCGAGGACGGCGGGCGGCTCTACCTGCTCTACGTCAAGAGCTTCGCCCCCAGGCCGGCGTTGCGCAACGGCATCGTGCTGCAGCCCATGCTGTCGCCCACGCAACCGGCGCCGGACGCCCCGGCCACCCTGCTGGCTCCCGGCAGCCGGTTCGGCCCCCTGGCGTCGGAGGGCTACGGCCACACCCTGGTCAAGCTGGTCGAGGCGCCCTGCCTGCTCAGCATCGCTGGCAAGTACGCGCTGGTCTACTCGGCCGGCGCGTACTCGCAAGCCGACTACAAGGCGGGCGTCGCCTGGTCCGACACCCTTCTGCCGGCCCCTGGCGCGCGCTACCGCAAGGTGCTGGAGCCGGACGCGCAAGGCGCCTGGGGACAGCCGGGCCGCCCCGAGGTGGGCTACCTGCTGCAATCCCAGCGCCCCGGCTGGCCCAACTTCACCGGCGGCCAGGTGGTCAGCCCCGGCGTCGCGTCCGCCGTGCAGGGACCCGGCGGGGCCTGGTGGCTCACCTTCGCCGGGTTCGACCCCGCCGACCGGCCGCTGGTCTCCCCCGGCGTGGCGGAGGCCAGCCATCGCCGCCCGTATCTCGTGCCGCTCCGGATGGCCGTGCCGCCGAGCCAGACTGTGGCCGCGGCGTCCGACACCGAACTTGTCGCCTGGCTTCGGCCCGAAGCGCAGTGAGTTGGTTTGCAGCGCGCGCAGATTGTGTTTCGATCGCATCGAGATGCCAATCCCGCCCTCCCGCGCCTGGCTCGTTTTGCTGCTCCCGGCCTTGGCCGCCTGCGCAGCCGAGCCGCCACTTCCGGCTTTATCCAGCCAGGCGCACCCTCGGTTTGATCCCGCGCCCATGCCCTTCCTGCGGTATGGGCGGCAGGACAGCACGCCGGGTTCGCTCGAAATCCCGCTTCCGCCCAAGATGCCGCTGGGCACCGGCGCGGTTCCCGTGAGCAGCAGCCCGGTCCGCGGCTCGCTGGTGACGGGGCTGAAAGAGAGCTTTTAGGCGCTGCCGCCCGCGCCCAAGGCGCACCCTCCCTTGACCGCCCGCCCTGTGCGGCCACACTCTCATCGCATCAAGAGCGCGCAAACGGGAGACACGCCATGCCGGAGGTCAGCCTGACGGTGAACGGCACGCCGCACACCGTGGCGGTCGAGGGCCGCACCCTGCTGGTCGAGCTGCTGCGGGAGACGCTGGGCCTCACCGGCACCCATGTCGGCTGCGACACCAGCCAGTGCGGCGCCTGCGTCGTCCACCTGGACGGCGGCAGCGTGAAAGCCTGCACCGTGCTCGCCATGCAGGCGGCGGGCGCCGACGTGCTGACCATCGAGGGCCTCGCCGGCGCGGACGGCACGCTGCACCCGATGCAGGAGGCGTTCCGCCAGCACCACGCGCTGCAATGCGGCTTCTGCACGCCGGGCATGGTGATGAGCGCCATCGACCTGGTGCGGATGCACCCGGAGGGCCTGTCCAAGGACCAGATACGCCACGGGCTGGAAGGCAACCTGTGCCGCTGCACCGGCTACCACAACATCGTGGAGGCGATCGACGCGGCGCAGCGCGCCATGCACCCGATGGCGCAGGCGGCGGAGTAGCCCCATGTACGACTTCGCCTATCACAAGCCTGCCACCGTTTCTGACGCCGTTCGCCTGCTGGGCGAGGACATGGAGGCCAAGGCGCTGGCCGGGGGCCATACCTTCATCCCCGTGCTGAAGCAGCGGCTCAACAAGCCGTCCGCGCTGGTGGACCTCACCGGCCTCGGCCTGTCCGGCATCACGGCGGGCGCGGACAAGATCACGGTCGGCGCCATGGCCACCCACGGCGACATCGCGGCGCACCCGGCAATCGCCGCCCGCATCCCAGGCCTGGCCAGGATGGCGGGGCTGATCGGCGACATCCAGGTGCGCCGCCGCGGCACGCTTGGCGGCTCGCTGGCCAACAACGACCCGTCCGCCTGCTACCCGGCCGCCGTGCTGGCCCTGGCCGCCACGGTCGTGACCGACCAGCGCCGCATCCCGGCGGACGAGTACTTCCAGGGCATGTTCGCCACCGCCTTGGCGCCGGACGAGCTGATCACCGCCGTCGAGTTCCCGGTTCCGGAGAAGTCGAACTACGAGAAGTTCCGCAACCCGGCGTCGCGCTACGCCATGGTCGGCGTGTTCGTGGCCCGCGGCCCGTCATGCGCCCCTGGCGGCGTGCGCGTGGCGATCACCGGGGCGGGGCAGGACGGCGTGTTCCGCCACGCGGCGATGGAGGCGGCGCTGGCCGCCGACTGGTCGGCGGACGCGCTGCGCGGCGTCCTCACCCCGGCGGACGGCCTGAACAGCGACATGCACGCCTCCGCGCCGTTTCGCGCCCACCTGATCGGCGTGATGGCGCGGCGCGCGGTGGCCGGAACCTAGAAGCTTTCTCCCCCAGCGGGAGAAGGAGGAGGCCGTTCATGACCCAACGCCAGCTCCGCCTCGGCGCGTTCATGCGCCCGGTCAGCATCCACACCGCCTGGTGGCGCTACCCGGGCGGGGCGCCGGACGCGAACTTCAACTTCGCCCACCTCAAGCGCTTCGCCCAAACGCTGGAGCGCGGCCGGTTCGACATGTTCTTCATGGCCGACCACCTGGCCGTGCTGAACATGCCGATGGACGCGCTCAAGCGCAGCGCCACCGTCACCTCGTTCGATCCGCTCACCCTGCTGCCCGCGCTGGCGGTGGTGACGGAGCGGCTGGGCCTGGTCGCCACCGCGTCCACCACCTTCGAGCAGCCCTACATCATCGCCCGCAAGTTCGCCTCCCTCGACCACATCAGCGAAGGCCGGGCAGGGTGGAACATCGTCACCACCTCCAACCCGGACGCGGCGCTCAACTTCGGCATGACCGACCACATGGAGCACGACGAGCGCTACCGCCGCGCCCGCGAGTTCTACGACGTGGTGACGGGGCTGTGGGACAGCTGGGCGGACGACGCCTTCGTCCGGGACGTGAAGCGGGGCGTGTTCTTCGACCCGGCCAAGCTGCATACGCTGGACCACAAGGGGCGGTACTTCTCCGTCCGCGGCCCGCTCAACGTTTCCCGCCCGCCGCAGGGCTGGCCGGTGATCGTGCAGGCCGGCTCGTCGGAGGCGGGCCGCCAGCTGGCGGCGGAGACGGCGGAGGTGGTGTTCTCCAACGAGATGGACCTGGGCGGCGCGCAGCGCCTGTACGCGGACATAAAGGGCCGCATGGCCCGGCTGGGCCGGGACCCGGACCACCTGAAGGTCCTGCCCGGCGTCCTGGTGATCGTGGGCGACACGGAAGCGGAGGCGCGCGAGAAGCGCGCAACCCTGGACAGCCTGGTGCACGCGGACAGCGCGCTGCCCAACCTGTCCATCCAGCTCGGCGTCGATGCTTCCCGCTTCGAGCTGGACGCGCCGCTGCCGCCCATGCCGCCCACCAACGCGAGCCAGAGCGGCCGCCAGTCCCTGCTGGACCTGGCCGCGCGCGAGACGCTGACGGTGCGGCAGCTGGCGCAGCGCATGGGCGGCTACGGCGGGCTGACCATGGTGGGCACGGCCGCCAGCATCGCCGACCAGATGCAGGAGCGGCTGGAAACGCAGGCGTGCGACGGCTTCAACGTCATGTTCCCGTTCCTGCCGGCGGGCCTGGACGATTTCGTGGACAAGGTGGTGCCGGAGCTGCAGCGCCGCGGCCTGTTCCGCCGCGAGTACGAGGGCGCCACGCTGCGGGAGAACCTCGGCCTGCCGCGCCCCGGCAACCGCTTCTTCGAGGAGCGCCGGGCGGCGGAGTGAGGCAAGCCGCCGCCGTCCCCGGACCTGACCCGGGGGCCCGCGCGGCCGGGTGTTCACCGGTCGTGCTTGCCTGGCCATGACGATCTTCCAGGAGTGAGCATGAGCGCCACCGCACCCGCTGCGTCCCGCACCCGCTACAGCCCCGCCATGCAGGCGTTCCATTGGCTCACGGCGGCGCTGATGCTCGCCATCCTGCCGCTCGCCTGGGTGATGGTCAGCCTGCCGGATGGGGCGCCGGGCCAGGACCTGCTGTACACCCTGCACAAATCGGTCGGCGTCACGGTGCTGGCCCTCGTCGCCGTGCGGCTGGCCTGGCGGGCCACCCGGCCCGTGGTGCCGCCGGAACTGCCCGGCACGCCGCGCTGGATGGCCCTGGCCGGGCGCGCCAACCATTGGCTGCTCTACGCCATCCTGTTCATCATGCCGGTCAGCGGCTACGTGATGTCCAGCGCAGGCGGCTACCAGGTGTCCTATTTCGGCCTGTTCCCCTTGCCGGTCCTGCCGGTCGGCAAGGCCACCGCCGGGGTGGCGCGCAACGCCCACCTGCTGGTGCAATGGGCGGTCTACGCGCTGGTGGCGCTGCACCTTTCGGCCACTGCCTGGCATGTCGCCGTGCGGCGGGACGGCCTGCTGGAGCGGGAGCTGCCGGCGCAAACGCGCTGAGAACGGCCGGGGTGGCGGACAGGGTGGGATTCGAACCCACGGAGGCTTGCACCTCGGCGGTTTTCAAGACCGCTGCCTTAAACCGCTCGGCCACCTGTCCCGCGCCCTCGTGCAGCCTCCAGGCGCCACGCAGGACAACACGGCGGCCCGCAGGCCGCAAGGGCTTCCCAAGGCGGGGCTTCCCAAGGCGCGGTTTCCAAGGCGGGGTTTCCCAGCGCGGCGCAACCCTTTAGGGAGGGTCCAGCCACGACGAAACAGGTTCCAATGCCGAGCAGGATCATCGCCTTCACCGCGGCCGGCCTGCTCAGCCTGCCGGCGTCAGCCGCCGTCCCGTTGCAGGACAACGGCAACATCGTCACCGCCCAGGTCGAGAACGACGCGGTGTCCACCTTCCGCGGCACCTCCGACCAGTACTACACCAGCGGCCTGCGCCTGGGCTGGACCGGCGGCACCAACGAGGTGCCGGCCTTCCTGCACGCCGCCGCCAACGAGGTGTGGGGGGACGGCGTGCAGCGCCTGAGCCTGGACCTCAGCCAGTCGCTGTTCACCCCGCGCAACACCCAGGCGTCCAACCCGCCGCTGACCGACCGGCCCTATGCCGGCGTGCTCGGGCTGACGGCCTCCCTGATCCACAACACCGGCAACGCGCAGACCGTGCTGGCCATCTTCGGGGGCACCGTCGGCCCCAACGCCGGCGGCAAGACGATCCAGAACGGCTTCCACAGCATCATCGGCGACACGCCGAACCAGGGCTGGGACACCCAGATCAAGAACGAGCCGGTGTTCGACGTCTTCTTCGAGCGCACCTGGCGCGTGCCGCTGGGCGCGTACCAGGCCGTCGCGTTCGACGTGCTGCCCTCCGCCGGCATCGGCATCGGGCTGCTGCGCAACTACGCCCAGGCCGGGGTGGTGTTCCGGGCAGGGCAGGGGCTGGACAGCGATTACGGCGTGGCCCGCATCCGCCCCGGCATCACCGGCACGGACGCCTTCACCCCCACCCGGCCCTTCGTGTGGTATGTCTTCGCCGGCGCGGACGGCCAAGCCGTCGGCACGGACGTGACGTTGAACGGCAACAACTTCGCCACCAGCCGCAGCAACCCGCCGCGGTGGGACGTGGGCGAGCTGGAGCTGGGCGCCGCCGTCATCTACCGCGGCGTGCGCGTCACCTACTCGCAAACCTGGCAAACGGAGGAGTTCCATGGCCAGAAGAGCGGGCTGTTCAACTTCGGCTCCCTGGCAGCCTCCGTGCGGTTCTGATGCGCCGCCGGGCCTTGCTGGGCGGCCTCGCCGCGGCCCCTTTCGCGGCGCGGGCGCAGGACGGCTTCGCCGGCTTCATTTCCGGCGTGCGGGCTGAGGCCCGGCGCGCCGGGGTGCGGGACGCGACGCTGGACACGGCCTTGGCGGGGATCGCGCCGAACCAGAAGGTGATCGACGCCGACCGCAAGCAGCCCGAGTTCACCATGACCTGGGCGCGCTACCGCTCGTTCACCATGTCCGACAAGCGCATCGCCCGCGGCCGCGAGGCCTGCGCCGCCAACCGGGACCTGCTCGCCCGCGTGTCGGACCGCTACCGGGTGGACCCGGCGCCGATCGCCGGCATCTGGGGGCTGGAAAGCAACTTCGGCGCCGACACCGGCAGCTACAACGTGGTGGAAGCGCTGGCGACGCTGGCGTGGGAGGGCAGGCGGGCCAGCTTCTTCCGCAGCCAGCTGCTGGCCGCGCTGAAGATCCTCGACCACGGCGACGTGGCCCCGGGCCGGATGCTCGGCTCCTACGCCGGCGCCATGGGCCAGCCGCAGTTCGAGCCTGACTCCTACCTGCGCTACGCCGTCGACTTCGACGGCGACGGCCGGCGGGACATCTGGGACAGCCGTGGCGACGTGCTCGGCTCCATCGCCAACTACCTGGCCAGCTCCGGCTGGCGGCCCGGCGAGCCGTCCTGCCAGCCGGTCCAGGTGCCGACGGGGTTCGGCGCCGCCGTTGGGCGGGAGGTGAGGAAGCCGCTGGGCGAGTGGGGCCGCCTGGGGGTGAAGCGCGAAGACGGCACCACCTTCGACCGGACCGACCCGCTCGGCGCCGTGGTGATGCCCGATGGCGCGGGCGGCGCGGCGTTCATGGTCTACGCCAACTTCGCCGCCATCCGGCGCTACAACCCGTCCGACTACTATGCCCTGGCCGTGGGCCTGCTGGGCGCCACCGTGGCGTGAGGCGCCGCGCCGCTGCCGTCCTGCTGCTCGCGGCGGGGCTGGCCGGGTGCGGATGGTTCGCCCGCAAGCCCAAGCTGCCGCCGGCCGCCGCGCGCTACACCCTGGGCAGCCCCTACCAGCTCGGCGGCGCGTGGTCCTATCCCAAGGACCAGGCCGAGTACGAGGCCACCGGCCTCGCCGCGGTGGCGCCCGACCACGCCGGGCCGACCGCGGACGGCGAGCGGTTCGACCCGGCGGCGCTGGCCGCCTCCCACCGCACCTTGCAGCTTCCCGCCATCGCCCGGGTCACCAACCTGGAGAACGGCCGCGAGGTGCTGGTGCGGCTGAACGACCGCGGCCCCGCCGACCCCGGCCGGCTGCTCGGGCTGACCCGGCGCGCCGCCGCCCTGCTGGGCGCCTCGGACGGCACCCAGCTGCGCGTCCGGCTGGAC
>CAXTNC010000158.1:4377-7581 GCA_964245495.1 uncultured Acetobacteraceae bacterium | reverse complement strand
GCGCTGCTGCCGGGCCTGCGCTGGCCCGCCCAGGTGGAGCTGCGCGCCGGCCGCCACATGGTGCGCCCGCGCTACGAGGTGGTGCAGGGAGGCCGCACCCGCATCGCCCACGTCAATGTCGAGCGCGCGGACCTGCGGCCGGACCCGGGCATCCCGGCGCTGTCCAACCTGCTGGGCCGCGGCTACCTGCTGCCGTTCCCGGTGCTGCCGGCGGAGCGGTTCTCCACCGTGGTGCAGCCGACGCCGATGGCCGAAAGCCAGGCCGACCTGCCGCTGCGGGTGGACGTGTTCGCCCCGGACGGCCGGCTGGTGGCCGAGCGCTTCCTGGGCCGGCTGCCGCGGGACCACGACCTGGCGCTGGACCTGGGCGAGCTGGGGGCCGAGCTGGGCGCGGAGGGCGGCCATGCCGAGCTGGTCTATGACTTCCGCGAGGGTGGCGGCGCGGATGGCTGGATGCACTGCCTGGCGCGCTACCAGGACCGCCGCAGCGGCCACGCGGCGGAAACGAGCTTCGGCGCGCACATCTTCAACACCCTGATGACCTACAAGGGCGAGCCGCAATCCTACAGCGGCCCGCCGCCGGGTCTCTCGACACGGCTGTTCCTCAAGCTGGGCGACGGCGGGCGGCGCTCCTTCGCGCACCTGAGCTACCCGGCCTCCGCCGCATGGCATCCCGTGTCCAGCACGCGGCTGGTGCTGCATGACGGCGAGGGTGCCGAGATGGAGGAGCGCCCGCTGGCCATCGCGTGCTCCGGCTCCGCGATGGTGTGGCCGGACGAGGCGTTCGGCGGCGCGCTGCTGCGGCGGGCAGGGCCGCGCGGCTACGTGATGGTGGACGACCGGACGTGCCGCCTGTTCGGGTACCATGGGCTGATGGATGACCGGGGCGGGTTCTCGCTGGACCATATGTTCGGGTTTTGAGGCCAGGGCTTTGCCCTGCACCCCCAAGGAACGATCGTCCCTTGGGGCGCTTGGGAGGGAGTGAGTTCAATGTTTGGCAGACCGATTGCGGCGGCTGTCCTGACCGCCTGCGCCATTCTTCCGAGCGCCGCCAGCGCCCGGCCGTTCTGCACCGACCCGCCTTTCGTGCCGCTGCTGCCGCCGATCAACACGAACGGCAGCTCGGTCTACGAGCAGAACTTCGACATCATGCCCGGGGACGTGGCCTGCTTCCGGCTTCACCTGCCCGGCGCGGTGCGCGGGCACGTCACGGTGGCGACCGCCCACAACTACGGCAGCCTGCAGCTTTACCCGCCGGGCTGGGTCATCACGCAGCATGGCCGCGCCTTCACCTTTGGCGTGCCGGCGCTGCCCGGCACCGCCGACGGCAGCAACGCGCGCAGCTGGACCGGGCAGCTGCCGCCGCAGGGAGACCTGCTCATCGTGGTCGCCATGAAGGGCAACGGCCGCCAGTACCGCATTCACGTCGAGGGGGACTGAGCGCCGCGTCCGGTTGAATCGTTGGCGAAAACGACCATTTCCGAGGGCCAGAACCGAGGCCGCCATGGACCTGCTGCACAAACTCGAAATCCTGGCGGACGCTGCGAAGTACGATGCCTCCTGCGCTTCCAGCGGCACGGACAAGCGCAGCTCGCAAGGCGCCAAGGACGGCGTCGGCTCCACCGAGGGCATGGGCATCTGCCACGCCTACGCGCCGGATGGCCGCTGCATCTCGCTGCTGAAGATCCTGCTGACCAACTCCTGCGTGTACGACTGCCTGTACTGCATCAACCGCCGCTCCTCCAACGTGCGCCGGGCGCGGTTCACCGTGGAGGAGGTCGTCACCCTCACGCTCGGCTTCTACCGGCGCAACTGCATCGAGGGACTGTTCCTGTCCTCCGGCATCATCAGCAGCCCCGACTACACCATGGAGCAGCTTGTCCGCGTGGCCCGCACCTTGCGCGAGGAGCACGGCTTCCGCGGCTACATCCACCTGAAGACCATCCCGGACGCTGACCCGGCGCTGCTGGCCGAGGCCGGGCGCTACGCCGACCGGCTGTCCATCAACGTGGAGCTGCCGACGGAGGGCAGCCTGGCCGCCCTGGCGCCGGAGAAGGACGGCCCCGGCATCCGCCGCTCCATGGGCCGGATGCGGCTGCGCATCGACGAGGCCCGCGCCGACCGCAAGGCGCCGCGCTTCGCCCCCGCCGGGCAGAGCACGCAGGTGATCGTGGGGGCGGACAGCAGTTCGGACCGCGACATCCTGGCGATGAGCACGAACCTGTATGGGTCCTACGGGCTGCGCCGGGTGTACTACTCGGCGTTCAGCCCGATCCCGGACGCTTCGGCCAGCCTGCCCCCCGACCACGCGCCGCTGGTGCGGGAGCACCGGCTGTACCAGGCCGACTGGCTGATGCGCTACTACGGCTTCGAGGCGCCCGAGCTGGAAACCGACGGGGCCGGCAACCTGGACCTGACGGTGGACCCGAAGCTGTCCTGGGCGCTGGCGCATCGGGACCAGTTCCCGGTCGATGTCAACGCGGCCCCGCGGGAGCGGCTGCTGCGCATCCCCGGCATCGGCGTGAAGTCGGTCGATGCCATCCTCCGCGCCCGGCGGCACCGGCGGCTGCGGATGGACGACCTGGCCCGGCTGCGCCTGCCGCTGGCCAAGATCAGCGCCTTCGTGACGGCGGAAGGCCACTCGGCCGGGGCGGCGCTGGACGGCGAGCGGCTGCGGGCGCGGCTGACGCCCAAGCCGGTGCAGGCGGACCTGTTCGCATAGCGGCCGTGGAACTTTCGGGTTGAAAGGCTTCTTCCTCGGGCAGAAGGAGACGCCATGAGCCGTGCCATCGTCTTAGCGCATGAAGTGGACTGGGACGGGTGGCGCAGCGCCGCCCGGCGCCTGGCGCTGGACGGGGTGCCGCCGGAGGAGGCCGTGTGGTCGGTGCGGGAGCCGGACGACCTGTTCTCCGCCGCGGCTGAGCCGCCGCCGGAGGCCGCGCCGGCCGGCACGTTCAACGTCAGCCGCGCGCTCGTGGCGTTGGCGCAGACGGTGATCCAGGCGCGCGAGCCGGCGCGCTTCGCCCTGCTGTACCAACTCGTGTGGCGCGCCCATGCCGGCGAGCGGTCCTTGCTGGACCAGGTGACCGACCCGGACGTGCAGCGCGCCCAGCGCCTGGCGCAAGCGGTGCGGCGGGACACCCATAAGATGCGCGCCTTCGTGCGCTTCCGCGAGGTGGCGGAGCCGGAGGGCACGCGCTACGT
>CAXTNC010000158.1:0-4277 GCA_964245495.1 uncultured Acetobacteraceae bacterium | reverse complement strand
AAGGTGGGCGCCATGACGTCCGAGATGCCGCGCAAGTACTGGCGCAACCTGCCGGAGGCCGCCGCGATCCCGGAGCTGATCCGCGGCGCCGCCGCGCGGGTTGCCGACATGGTGGAGCGCCCCGTGATCTCGCCCGAGAAGCCGGCCCGCGTCGCTCCCGAGCCGATCGCCGCCGACCCGTCCGACTCGCCGCTGGCCGCCGCCCGCAAGGAGGCCGCCGGGTGCCGCGCCTGCCCGCTGTGGGAGCCGGCGACGCAGACCGTGTTCGGCGAAGGCCCGGACGACGCCCGGCTGATGTTCGTGGGCGAGCAGGCCGGCGACCAGGAGGACCTGGCCGGCCGCCCGTTCATCGGCCCGGCCGGGCAGATGTTCGACCGTGCCCTGGCGGAGGCGGGTATCGACCGCCGCAGCGCTTACGTCACCAATGCGGTCAAGCATTTCAAGTTCGAGCTGCGCGGCCGGCGGCGCATCCACGCCAAGCCGGACACCGGCGACATCAACGCTTGCCGGTTCTGGCTCGACCTGGAGCGCCGCGAGGTCAAGCCCGCCGTGACGGTGCTGCTGGGCGCCACGGCGGCGCGGGCGGTGCTCGGCAAGGCGATCACCATCTCCCGCGAGCGCGGCCACCCGATCGCGCTGGACGGCAACTCGCAGGCGCTGGTGACGGTGCACCCGTCGTACTTGCTGCGGTTGCCGGACGAGGAGAGCAAGCGGCGGGAGTATGCGGCGTTCGTGGAGGACTTGCGGCACGCGGCAAGGTTGCTGGAGGCTTAGGGGCGCTTGGGGCTTTGCCCCAAACCCCACCAAAGGACGGTCGTCCTTTGGAAACCTGCAAAGGGGTCAAGGGGATGACTATCCCCTTGCGGGTGCAGGGCAGCGCCCTGCTGCGCTCACCCCGCGAACAAGGCTTCCACGCTGGTCCCCAGCGCGTCGGCAAAGCGCAGGGCCAAGTGCGCAGATGCCTCGTGCCGGCCGCACTCGACGGCTTCGACCATTCGGCTGGGCACGCCTACCCGCTCGGCCAGCGCCGCATAGCTCAGCCCTTGCCGGGTCCGGGCCTCGCGCACGCCGTTGGCGGGGGACGGGCCGTGCGGCTCCGCAGGCAAGGGCCGCCGTTCCAGCCAGGCCATCCGCACCAGGCAGGCCAGCAGTCCGAGAAGCAGGATCACAGGCAGCGCGGGGGCTGCGAAGCCAGGATGGTAGAAAATGTAGACTGCGGCAGGCAAGCCAAGCAGCGTCATGGCCGAATACCCGACTCGGGCGGCTTGCCGCTGCCGCGCCCGGGTCAGCTCATCGGCCCACCGATTGAAGAACGGCCAATAGAACTCAGCTCCAAGCCCGAGATAGCTGATGAAAAACCAGCCGCTGTCGCTGAGCGCATGGCTGTCGGCAGTCATGAATGCTGCACTTTTTTGCAGCGTAGTGACGCTGATCAGGAAGATTAGGCAAACGCGCGACTTGCCGCTGATGCGGGCTGCACGCTCGGCCTGAAGCCAGCGGACGTGCGGCGTCAAGGCAGGGTTTGCGGCGGGCTTCCAGCCCATGGCCTTTGCGGCGCGAGCGCCAGCGACCGCAATCAGGCCACCGCGGGCCAACAGGAAAAGCGTGGTGCCGAAGTAGGCAGTGCCCTCGTCCACATCGAGGCGGCGGATCGCCCAGTGACAGGCGACCCACCATAGGAGGCCGAACGGGACCAAATCCGTCATCCAGACAAGCTGGCGGTTCCGAAGGCGCTTGAGCACGAGCCGGTCAGCCGCGGTTTCTGACCCTTCCATTGATATTCCCCCCCCCCACACGGCTGGGCGGAGGCTACATCAGCAGGCCGGCCTGTAAACGCCTGGCCGCTTTACTCCGCGCTGGCGACCTCCGGCGTCTTGGGCTTCTGCCGCAGCTCCGTCAGCTTCTCCTGCACGTGCCGGCTGAACACGTAGTCCGCCGGGCGCTGGCCCTCCAGCTTGATCTCCGGCGCCATCGGCCCGGTGACGCGCGGGCCGCGCATAGCCACTGCCAGGGTCTTGATCGGGCTTTTCACCGCGTCCATCACCGCCGTGCTCTCGTAGCCGGAATGCACCATGCAGTCGGCGCACTTCTCGTAGTTGCCGGTGCCGTACTTGTCCCAGTCCGTGGTCTCCATCAGCTCCTTGAACGTCTTGGTGTAGCCCTCGCCCAGCAGGTAGCAGGGGCGCTGCCAGCCGAACACGTTGCGCGTCGGCTTGCCCCAGGGCGTGCACTGGTAGCTCTCGTTGCCGGCCAGGAAGTTCATGAACAACGGCGACTGGGTGAACTTCCAGCCCTTCCCCTTGCCGCGCGCCAGGATGTCGCGGAACAGCTGCTTGGTCTTCTGGCGGGAGAGGAAATGCGCCTGGTCCGGCGCGCGCTCGTAGGCGTAGCCCGGTGAGGTCATGATGCCATCCACGCCCATGGCCATCACCTCGTCGAAGAACGTGGCGACCCGCTCGGGCTGCGCGCCGTCGAACAGGGTGCAGTTGATCGACAGGCGGAAGCCGCGGCGCTTGGCCTCCTTGATGGCGGCGATGGCGCGGTCGTACACCCCGTCCTGGCTCACGGCGCGGTCGTGCATCTCCTGGTCGCCGTCCAGGTGCACGTCCCAGGAGAAGTACGGATTGGGCTTGTACTGGTCGAGCTTCTTCTCCAGCAGCAGGGCGTTGGTGCAGAGATAGACGAACTTCTTGCGCTGGAGGATTTTCTCGACAATTTCGGGCATCTCCTTGTGCAGCAGCGGCTCGCCGCCGGCGATGGCCACCACGGGCGCGCCGCACTCGTCCACCGCCTCCAGCGCGTCCGCGACGGACAGGCGCTGGTTCAGGATTTCCGCCGGGTAGTCGATCTTGCCGCAGCCGGAGCAGGCCAGGTTGCAGCGGAACAGCGGCTCCAGCATCAGCACCAGCGGGTAGCGCTTGCGCCCGGCGAGGTGCTGCTTGACCACGTAGGCGCCGACCTGGATGACCTGCTGCAACGGAACCGACATCAGCCATTCTCCTCTGCCGGGCGATGCCGCCAGGCATGATTGGGCACGCTCGCCACCGACTCGGGCGCGGTTGCAAGCCACAGGTCCTCACTGTGGCACCGCAGGCCCGGCGGGACAATGAGGCGCACGGCGATGCAGGGTCACGGTTGCGGCGCAATGTTGCAGCAAAGCCGCATCTTTTCAGCCGTGAACGGCTGTATCTTGCATAGGGAAGGGTGGCGGTGTTTCTTGAGCCGCTGACGTCACCCCCGACGACGCTGCGCTCGGGTGCGCCTCTAGGCTTTGCGGAAAGGCTCGTTATCGTGGTGGCGGCGAATGTCGGCTGACGTGCTGGTGCGTGACGAGGCGGCCGGCCTGACCATGGCCATGGCAGATGCGGCAGCCGCGACGGAGGCTGCGCTTGCCGAGTTGATCGGAGAGTCAGCCGGTCTTGAAAGGCGCCTGATCGACGCGATGCGCTACGCCGCCCTCAATGGCGGCAAGCGGCTGCGCGGGTTCCTGGTGCTGGAAGCGGCGGCGCTGTTCGGCGTGCCGCAGGCCCGGGCGGCGCGGGCTGCAGCGTCCGTCGAGATGCTGCACGCCTACTCCCTGGTTCATGACGACCTGCCGGCGATGGACGACGACGACCTGCGCCGCGGGCAGCCCAGCACGCACCGCGCCTTCGACGAGGCGACCGCCATCCTGGCCGGCGATGCGCTGCAGACCCGCGCCTTCGAGGTCCTCGCGGACCCGGCGACCCACCCGGACCCGCTGGCGCGTTGCGAGCTGGTGGCGGCGCTGGGCGCAGCCGCCGGCGCGCGCGGCATGGTGGGCGGCCAGATGATCGACATGGCGGCCGAAGGGCGTGACCTGGCGATGGCGGACGTGCTGCGGCTGCAAGCGCTCAAGACGGGGCGGCTGATCCAGTATGGCGCGGAGGCTGGGGCGATCCTGGCCCGCGCCGGGTCAAACGCGCAGGCGCAGCTTGCGGCCTACGGGCGGGATCTGGGCGCCGCCTTCCAGATCGCCGATGACCTGCTGGATGCGGCGGGCGACACCGTCGCCATCGGCAAGACGGCGGGCAAGGACGCCGCGGCCGGCAAGGCGACCCTGGTTTCGCTGCTGGGTCCGGAGCGCGCCGCCGAGCAAGCCCGCGCGCTGAGCCGGCAGGCCGCCGCCCACCTGGACGGGTTCGGCGGGCGGGCCCGGCACCTGCGCCAACTCGCGCATTACGTCGTGTCGCGAGGGTTCTGACATGAACGCCCCCCTTCTTCCCTCGCGCCCCCTGACTCCGTTGCTGGATCGTGTT
>CAXTNC010000157.1:2159-7591 GCA_964245495.1 uncultured Acetobacteraceae bacterium | reverse complement strand
CCCAGCTCGACGCCGCCTGCGCGCGGCAAGAAGCCCGCGAGCGCGCCCAGCAACGGGCGCGAGAACGCGGCTCCGGGTAGCCGCCGGGCCGCGTTTCCCCGCGGGAGCGGCCCGTCGCTTGCATCCTCCGTCAAGGGCAACGATGGTGCCCGGCCCCTGACGGAGACCGCGATCGATGGCGCTGCACGTGGCCCTCACGCACCGCACCCGCTACCAGTACGACCGCCCGGTGCAGCTCGGGCCGCAAACCGTGCGCCTGCGCCCGGCGCCGCACGCCCGCACCCCCATCCTGTCCTACAGCCTGACGGTGCAGCCCGCCGGCCACTTCGTGAACTGGCAGCAGGACCCGCAGGGCAATTTCCTCGCCCGCATCGTGTTCCCCGAGCGGGTGACGGAGTTCGACGTCACCGTGGACCTGCTCGCCGACATGGCGACGGTCAACCCGTTCGACTTCTTCCTCGAACCCGAGGCGGAAACCGTCCCGTTCGGCTACGACCCCCTGCTGGCCACCGAGCTCGCCCCCTTCCTGCGCGCCGAGCCGCCCGGCCCGCTGCTGGCGGAGCTGATGCGCGCCGTCACCCAGTCCGGCCAGCGCACCGTCGATTTCCTGGTGGAGGTCAACCGCGCGGTGCGCGACCGCATCGGCTACATCGTGCGGCTGGAACCCGGCGTCTGGACGCCGGAGCAGACTCTGGCGGAGGGCCGCGGCTCCTGCCGGGACAGCGCCTGGGTGCTGGTGCAGGCCATGCGCCGCTTCGGCTACGCCGCCCGCTTCGTTTCCGGCTACCTGATCCAGCTCAAGCCCGACGTGGCCGCCATCGACGGACCAGCCGGAACCGCAGAGGATTTCACGGACCTGCACGCCTGGGCGGAGGTCTACCTGCCCGGCGCCGGATGGGTCGGGCTGGACGCCACCAGCGGCCTGCTCACCGGCGAGGGCCACATCCCGCTCGCCGCCACGCCGGAGCCGAGTTCCGCCGCCCCCATCACCGGCCTGGTGGAGCCGGCCGGCACCGAGTTCAGCTTCGAGATGCGGCTGACCCGGATGGAAGAGACCCCCCGCGTCACCAAGCCGTACGCGCCCGGCCAATGGCAGGCGATCCAGGCCGCCGGCGCCCGCGTCGATGCGGCGCTCACCGCCGGCGACGTGCGGCTGACCATGGGCGGGGAACCCACCTTCGTGTCCGACCGCGACCCGGACGGCGCGGAATGGACGGTCGACGCGCTCGGCCCCACCAAGCGGCGCGAGGCCGGCCGGCTAATGCGCCGCCTGCTCGGCCTGTGGTCGCACGGCGCCGCCCTGCAATACGGCGCCGGCAAGCACTACCCCGGCGAGCAGACCCCGCGCTGGGCGCTCAACGCCACTTGGCGCGCCGATGGCGACCCCGTGTGGGCCGACCCGGCGCTGCTGGCCGACCCGGACGGCGAACCCGGCCACGCCGATGCCGAAACCGCCGCCGCCTTCACCCGCCGCCTCGCCGGCGTGCTCGGCGTGGCCGGCTCCGGCGCCATGCCCGCCTATGAGGACCAGCCCTACTTCCTGATGCGCGAGGGCCGCCTGCCCGCCAACGTCGTGGCCGAGGCCAGCCACGCCAAGGACCCGCAGGAGCGCGCCCGCCTGCGCCGCGTGTTCAGCCAGGGGCTGGACGCCGTGGTGGGATACGTGCTGCCGCTGCGCCGCGCCGGGGCAGGGGCCGCCCGGCGCTGGCAAACGGAAGCGTGGGAGATGCGCGAGGGCAAGATCTTCCTCGTGCAGGGCGACAGCTCCATAGGCGTGCGCCTGCCGCTGTCCTCCCTGCCCTACGTCGATCCCAAGGACCAGGAGGAGGAGCCGGAGCCGGACCCGTTGGCCGCCGCCGCGGCGCTTCCCCGCCACGCCGACCTGCCAGGGCCGGGCCAGCCGGACAGCGTACCCGGCGTGCGCACGGTGCTGACGGCGCAGCCGCGCGACGGCCGCCTGTTCATCTACGTGCCGCCGCTGCCGAACGCGGAGGATTGGCTGTCCCTCCTCGCCGCCATCGAGCAGACCGCGGCGGCCCTGGGCCAGCCCGTGGTGCTGGAAGGCTACAAGGCGCCGTTCGACCGCCGGCTGGAGAGCTTCTCCATCACCCCCGACCCCGGCGTGATCGAGGTCAACGTCCACCCGGCCACCGGCTGGGACGAGATCGTGCAGCGCACCGGGCAGCTGTACGAGGAAGCGCGCCGCGCCGGGCTGCGGGCGGAGAAGTTCATGCTGGACGGCCGCCACGTCGGCACCGGCGGCGGCAACCACGTCGTCATGGGCGGCGCCACCCCGGAGGACAGCCCGTTCCTGCGCCGCCCCGGCCTGCTGCGCTCCCTGGTCGGCTTCTGGCACAACCACCCGAGCCTGTCCTACCTGTTCAGCGGCCTGTTCATCGGCCCCATGAGCCAGCACCCCCGCATCGACGAGGCCCGGCAGGACGCGGTGCGCGAGCTGGAGATCGCCTTCGCCCAGCTCAAAGGCGAGCCGACCCCGCCCTGGATCACCGACCGGCTGTTCCGCAACATCCTGACGGACATGACCGGCAACACCCACCGCACCGAGTTCTGCATCGACAAGATGTACTCGCCCGACAGCTCCTCCGGCCGCCTGGGCCTGGTGGAGTTCCGCGCCTTCGAGATGCCGCCGCACGCCGAGATGGCGGTGGCGCAGACCCTGCTGATGCGCACGGCGGTCGCCGCCTTCTGGCAGGTGCCGTACCAGCGCCGCCTGGTGCGCTGGGGCAGCCGGGTGCACGACGACTTCATGCTGCCGCACTTCGTCTGGCAGGACTTCGGGGACGCGCTGGAGGAGCTGGCGGTGCACGGCGCAGGCTTCGGCGCGCCCTTGGACCCGGCGTGGTTCGCCCCGCATCTCGCCTTCCGCTTCCCCGTCATCGGCAGCGTCTCGGTGCACGGCACGACGGTGGAGCTGCGCCATGCGCTGGAGCCGTGGCACGCCCTGGGCGAGACCGCCGGCGGGGCAGGGACGGTGCGCTTCGTGGACAGCTCGGTGGAGCGCTTGCAGGTGCGCGTGACAGGCTGGGAGCCGGAGCGCTTCGCCCTGGCCTGCAACGGCGTGGCAGTGCCGATGCTGGCCACGGAGGCGGCGGGCGAGTTCGTGGCCGGGGTGCGGTTCAAGGCCTGGCAGCCGCACAGCGCCCTGCACCCGACCATCCCCGCGCAAAGCCCGCTGGTGTTCGACGTGTTCGACCGCTGGAACGGCCGCTCGCTGGGCGGCATGACGCACCACGTGGCCCACCCGGGCGGCCGGTCGTACGACACGTTCCCGGTGAACGCGAACGAGGCGGAGGCGCGCCGCCGCGCCCGCTTCCTGCCGCACGGCCACACGCCGGGGCCGATGCCGCCGCCGCTGGGAGAGGCGTCGGCCGAGCTGCCGCGGACGCTGGACTTGCGGGCTTACGCGTAGATCAAGTCATGCCGCAGCGTCCGCCGTCGTCCACGCAGCTCAATCTTCTGCTGATCGAGACTTCTAGGCGCATGGCATGACCCCGTTCGTCCTCGCTTGCGTGATGTGCGCCGCGATTTTGCATGCGGGCTGGAACGCGGTGCTTCGTGGCGGAAGCGACCGGCTATGGTCGATGACGCTGATGATGATCGCGGTCACCTGCGTCACGGTAATCATGTTGGTGTTCGTGCCATGGCCCAACGCGGCGAGCTGGCCCTACGTGATTGCCTCGGCAATCATCCATACCGGCTACAACTTGTCCCTTGTGCGAACCTACCGTTCCGGCGATCTCGGACAGACATACCCTGTCTCGCGCGGTTCCTCCCCAGTTCTGGTCGCATTGGGCGCGGCGGTGTTCGCGCGCGAGTCCCTCAATGTTGCATCCTGCATTGGCATCGCGCTGGTTTCCGGCGGAATCATCTCACTCGCCTTTCAAGGCAAGAGGGTCCGGGCCGACTTCCTTCCCGCTGCGTTCACCACTGGCGTGCTGATCGGGGCGTACACCGTCGTCGATGGGATCGGGGTGCGGCTTTCGGGGAACAGCCTGGCTTACTCGACCAGCATGTTCTTGCTGTGGAGCATCACGATGCCCGCCATCTATCATGCGACGCGCGGAACACCACCAGCATACACCAAGGCACAGACGGGGATGGCGCTCACTGGTGGCATCGTTTCGATCCTTGCCTATGGCATCGTCATCTGGGCCATGCAGCATGAAGCGATGGGCGTGGTGTCCGCGCTGCGCGAAACCAGCGTGGTCCATGCTGCCGTCATCGGAAGGCTTTTCCTGAAAGAAAGGCTGACCGCGCGCCGCATCATGTCCTGTTTCGCAATCGCCACGGGCGCAGCGTGCTTGGCTTATTGATCAGCCGACCACCGCCGTCCTCCCGCGAGCTTCCGGCCTCGCTTACCCCCGCCCCCCGCTCGCCAGCATCTTGGCGAACATCTCTTGCATCTGCCCGGACACCTGCGGCACCGCCGTGAACCACAGCTTCAGCATCGCGTCCGGCGCGAAGTGCCCCGCCGCCTGCACCGCCTGCTGCTCCAGCGCGCCCATCACCGCCGCCTGCATCGGCCGCACGTCCGGCAGCCCCAGGAAGGCGCGCGCCTCGTCCGGCGTGCAATCGATCTCGACCGTGACCTTCATCCCCGCATCCCCCCGCGCATGGCGGCGTCACTCTGGCGCGTTTGCCCCGGCCGCGGGAAGGGTTGGAGCCACCGCCGGGCGGAGATATGCTGCGCGCGGCAACGGGACGGCGCAGTGGACCTGAAGGAAGAAGCCTCGCTGGGGGACGACGCCGCCCGGCACTGGTACTACCGGGCCAAGCTCGCGGCCCTGGCCGACGCGCTGGCCGGCCTGCCGCCCGGCCCCGTGCTGGACATCGGCGCCGGGTCCGGCTTCTTCGCCCGCAGCCTGCTGGAGCAGGGCGCTGCGACGCAGGCCGTGTGCGTGGACCCAGGCTATCCAACCGACCATGAGGAGGTGGTAGCCGGCCGCGTGCTCGCGTTCCGCCGTGCGCCGCCGCCCGGCCCGGCCGCCGCCGTGCTGATGATGGACGTGCTGGAGCACGTGGCGGACGACGGCGCGCTGCTGCGGGACGCGGTCCGCCGCTTGGCGCCCGGCGGCCGGGTCATCGTCACGGTGCCGGCGTTCCCTTGGCTGTGGAGCGGGCACGACGTGTTCCTCGGCCACCACCGCCGCTACACCCTGGCCCGGCTGGAGCGGCTGCTGCGGCAGGCCGGCCTGCGCGTCGAGTTCGCGCACTACCTGTACGGCGCGGTGCTGCCCATGGCCGCCGCCTCCCGCCTGGCCCGCCGGCGCGGCCCCGCCCCGCCGCCGCCCGGCAGCAACACGACGCGCGCGGAGTACGAGGCCGCCGTCTCGCGCGGCCAGGAGCACATCCGCGCGGGCGACATCTTCCAGTTCGTGCCCTCGCAGCGCTTCCAGACGCCGTACACGGGC
>CAXTNC010000157.1:0-2149 GCA_964245495.1 uncultured Acetobacteraceae bacterium | reverse complement strand
GCCAGCGACATGCGCCGCTTCAGCCCGGCCAGCAACGCCCTGCTGGCGGCGCTGTGCGGCCTGGAGCGCCGGTTCGCCCGGCGCAACCGCCTCGGCGGGCTGACGGTGATGGCCCGCGCTGTGGCGGCATGACGGGGCGGGCCGCCTACCCCTTGGCGCTCGCGGCCGGCGCGGCCTTCGCCGTCTGGCTGCTGTCCTGGCGCGCCATCTTTCCCGCCGACCCGCTCCACCTCGCCTTCGTGGGCGACCAGGCGGTGTCGGTGATCGGCCAGCGGTATTTCCTGGCCGAGCCGTGGGGCTGGCCGCTGCTGGGCATCCCGGCCCTGGCGGGCGCCAACGTGGCGCTCACCGACAGCATCCCGCTGGCCATGCTGGCGCTCAAGCCGTTCCGGGCGCTGCTGCCGCCGGGCGCGTCGGCGTCGCAGGCCTGGCTCGCCCTGGCATACCTGGTGCAGCCCGCGGCGGCCGTGTTCGCGCTGCGCAGCACGGGGGAGCGGCGGCTGGGGCCGGCCGTGGCGGTGGCGGCGCTGGCCTTGTCCATGCCGACCCTGCTGCGCCGCCATGGCCACGTGGCGCTGTGCAGCCACGCCGCCATCCTGCTGGGCCTCGGGCTGTACTTCCGGCTGGCCGCAGGCCGGCGGCTCTGGCCAGCGGCGGCGCTGCTAATGCTGGGCTGCCTGCTGGTCCACCCGTACATCCTGGCGGTGACGGCGGCCGTGCTGGCGGCAGTGCCGCTCACGCTGCTGCTGCGCGGGGACCGGCGATGGCTCCGCGCCGCGGCCGGGTTCGGCAGCGGCCTGGCCCTCTGCGGCGCGGCGGCCTGGCTGCTCGGCATGGGCGGCAGTTCGCCGGCCATGGGCTTCGGCTTCTTCTCCATGAACCTGCTGGGGCCGCTGCTGCCCGCCAGGTCGTCGCTGTTCCCGGAATGGGCCTACGACGCGACGGGCGGGCAGGAGTTCGAGGGCTACCAATATCTCGGCGCCGGGCTGCTGCTCCTGCTGGCGGCCAGCCTGGCGCTTGCGGTGCGCGCACGCATGGCATGGCGGCGTCATGCCGGCTTGTGGCTGGTGCTGCTGGGGCTGACCGCCTTCGCGCTGTCCAACGTGGCGTATGCCGGCCCCGTCCGCCTGTTCCAGTGGGGGCCGGTGCCGGACTGGCTGGCGCAGTTCCGGGCGACCTCGCGGTTCTTCTGGCCGGTGGCCTACGCCGTGCTCGTGCTGGGCGTGGCCATGGCGGCGCGCACGCTGCCGCGCCGCTGGGGGGCGGCGCTGCTGGCCGCCGCCGTCCTCGCGCAACTGGCCGACACGCACGGCCTGCGGTCAGAGCTTCGCCGGGAGTCGGCGGCCGGCAATCCGTGGGCGATCGACGCGGCCGCCCTGCGCCCGGTGTTCGCGCGGCACAACCAACTGACGCTATGGCCCAAGTTCGGCTGCGGCGCGGCGCAGACCAGGCCGGGCGACATCCAGGTGCTCCTGCTGGCGTCCGAGACGCTGATGCGGACCAACACGATGGCGACGGCGCGCGACGTGGCAGCGCCCGAGTGCGATCCGGCGCAGTCGCTCGGCCAACCGTTGCAGCCGGGCGAACTGCGCGTGCTGCTGCACCGGGGCGAAGCATCCCAGGTACCCGGCGCGGAGCGGCACTGCCACGCCGCCGGGGTGCTGGCCCTATGCTCCGCCGATGATGCGGCCCTCGCGCCGTGGCTCGCGATCAGCGTGCCCGCGCTGCCGCCCGGCCGCAGCGTCGGCAGTGACGATGCCATGTTCCATGAGGCGCTGGCGCTCGGCTGGGACGACACCGGGGGGCCTGCCTGGAGCGTCGGCCAGACGGCCGTGCTGCAGGTCCGCCGCTCCGCCGGGCCAACCGTGCTGCGGCTGGACCTGGTCGGCTTCGCGCCGCATCCCGGCGGCGAGCAGGCCGTCTCGGTCGCGGTGGACGGCCAGCCGGCCGCCGAGTGGCGCCTCCCCGACCTGGCCGCCGCCGCGCAAAGCCTGGCGCTGCCGGCGGATGGCCCGGACCCTTGCATGGTGAGCCTGGCGATCCGGCAGCCCGCCCGGCCGCTCGACCGCGGCATGAACACGGACGCGCGGACCCTGGGGGTGCTGCTGCGCTCCTTGCAGCTCGACCCGGCCCGCCCCGGATGAGCCGC
>CAXTNC010000156.1:334-7622 GCA_964245495.1 uncultured Acetobacteraceae bacterium | reverse complement strand
GTCCGCATCCTCCCTCGCCTGCTGCAGGAAAGGCTGCCTTCCCGCGAGGTAGTCCCGGGTCGCGGGGACGGCGCGGCTGCCGCGGGCGAGCTGCAGCTGCCACACCATCAGGCCCAGCCGCTGGAACGCCAGCTCGCTGCCGGCCAGGTAAAGCTCGAACATGCGGCAGAACCGCTCGTCGTACAGCGCCGCCGCCTCCGCCCGGCGGGCGGCGAAGCGCCGCTGCCAGTGGCGCAGGGTTTCGGCGTAGTGCCCGCGCAGCACCTCCAGGTCCGTCGCCTCCAGGCCGCTGCGCTCCGCCGCGGGGAACACCTCGGACAGGGCGGGGGAGTAGCCGCCGGGGAAGACGTGGCGCGCCAGCCATGGGTTGGTGCTGGCCGGCCCGCGGGAGCGGCCGATGGCGTGCACCAGCGCCACGCCGCCGGGCGCCAGCAGGCCGTGGATGCGGGCGAAGAACGTGTCGTAGTGGTTCACGCCGACGTGCTCGAACATGCCGACGGACACGACGCGGTCGAACGGCCCATGCAGCGCCGGGTCGCGGTAGTCCAGCAGCTCGAAGCGCACCCGGCCGTCCAGGCCCGCCGCGGCGGCGCGGCTCCGGGCGCGGGCCAGCTGCTCCGTGCTGAGGGTGATGCCGAGCACCCGCGCGCCGTGGTCCCGCGCCAGGGTGAGCGCCATGCCGCCCCAGCCGCAGCCGATGTCCAGCACGTGCAGCCCCGGCCGGTCGAGCAGCAGCTTGGCCGCGATGTGGCGCTTCTTGGCGGCCTGCGCCTCGTCCAGGGTTTCCGCGCCCGTGGGGAAGTAGGCGCAGGAATACTGCCAGTCCGCATCCAGGAACAGGCCGTACAGCCGGTCGTCCAGGTTGTAGTGCGCCACGTTGTGGCGCGCGCGGGCGGCGGGGTTGTGCTGCTCCAGCCGGCGCAGCAGGCGGCGGGCGAAGCCGTGCACCGCCACGCCGGGGTGCACGCCGGCTCCGGCCACGTTGGCCATCAGCACGTCCAGCACGTCGTGCAGGGTGCAGCCGAGGGGGGCGAAGCTGCCGTCCATGTAGGCCTCCCCCACGGCGAGCGCCGGATCGCTGACCAGGCGGCGCAGGGTGTGGGGGGTGCGGATGTCCACTCCCGCTTCCGGACCTGCCCCGGGCTTGGCGGACCCGCTATAGGTGGCGAGCCGTCCGTCCGGGTAGCGGACGGTCAAGTGGCCTTTCGTGATAAAACGCCGCAGGATGGCATGGAGAATTGCTTGCATGCCGCTCCGCCCCGGTTCGGACCGCCCGAAGATGGACGGTCAGCCCGGCGCCGTCAAAAGCGGGTCAGCTTGGCAGGGCGCCTGGCTCGGCGCCCGGCTCGAACAGGGCGGCGATCTCCTGGTCCGCCGCTGCGTCCTCGTCCTCGGCGCCCTGGCCGATGCGCTCGCCGCGGGCCTGCTTCTCCGCCTCTTCCGGGCTGCGGGCGACGTTGGCCGTGACTGGAAGCGACACCTCCGGGTGCAGCACGACGCGCACGGTGGACAGCCCCAGCGTCTTGATCGGCTGGTCCAGCACCACCTGGGAACGGCTGACCGTCAGCCCGCCGGCGATGCAGCCATCGGCGATGTCCCGCGCGGAAACGGAGCCGTACAGGTTGCCCGAGTCGCCGGCCTGGCGGATGATCACCACGCTGAGCTGGCCGATCCGCTCGGCCAGCCGCTCGGCTTCCTCGCGCCGGCGGATGTTCTGCGCTTCCAGCTGCGCGCGCTGGGTTTCGAACTGCTCGCGGTTCGACTTGTTGGCGCGCAGCGCCATCTTCTGCGGCAGCAGGAAGTTGCGGGCGTAGCCGGGCTTGACGCGCACCACGTCGCCCATCTGCCCGAGCTTCTCGACCCTTTGCAGCAGGATCAGTTCAACGGCGGCCATGATGGAGGCTCCTCAGGCCAGGATGTAGGGCAGCAGCGCCAGGAAGCGGGCGCGCTTGATGGCCTGGGCCAGCTCGCGCTGCTTCTTCGCCGACACGGCGGTGATGCGGGACGGCACGATCTTGCCGCGCTCGCTCAGAAAGCGCGACAGCAGCCGCACGTCCTTGTAGTCGATCTTCGGCGCGTTGGGGCCGGAAAACGGGCAGGACTTGCGGCGGCGGTAAAACGGCCGGCGCGCGCCGACCGCGGAGCGGCGGCCGGCCGGGCTGACATCCTCGCCGTTGATCGCTTCCGACATCGCTTATTCCTCCCCGGCAGGGTTGAAGCCGCCGCCGAACGCGGGACGGTCCTCGCGGCTGAACTCGTCGCGGGCGCGGAACTCCTCGCGGTCGTCGAAGCCGCGCTTGCGCCCGCTTTCGAAGCGTCCGGCGGGCTTAGGGCCGCGGAACGTGCGCTCCCGGTCGTCGGACTTGCGCGACAGGATGGCGGACGGCTCGTCGTTGATCTCGTCCACGCGGATGGTCATGAACCGCAGCACGTCCTCGTTCAGGCCGAGCTGGCGCTGCATCTCGTCGATGGCGGCGGGCTTCGCGTTGAGGCCCAAGAGCATGTAATGCCCCTTGCGGTTCTTGTTGATGCGGTAGGCGAGGGAGCGCAAACCCCAGTACTCGCGCTTCTGCACCGCGCCGCCGTCGCCTTCGAGCTGGGCGGCGATGCCGTCCGCAACGGTTTCGACCTGCTGCTGAGTCACGTCGTTGCGCGCGATGAGCACGCATTCGTAGAGTGGCATGGATGGTCCCTATGGCTGGATCGGCCCGGAGCGGGCATAGCCGGGGCGCAGCCATTGCGCCTCGGCAGGGAGCGGCGCATCAACCACAGCCTGGGCCGGGGCGCAAGGCGCCCGGCTGATTTGCCCCCGCTGATTTGACACCCCCGGCGCGCGGCGTGGTAGTGCGCGCGGCTGCAACCCGGGATCCTCCGCCATGCCTGTCCACGCCTTCATCTTCCCCGGCCAGGGCAGCCAGGTTGTCGGCATGGGCCGGGACCTGGCCGCCGCCTTCGCCGCCGCCCGCGAGGTGTTCCAGGAAGTGGACGACGCGCTCGGGCAGAAGCTGTCCAAGCTGATGTTCGAGGGGCCGGCCGAGGAGCTCACGCTCACGGAGAACACCCAGCCGGCGCTGATGGCCGTCTCCCTGGCGGCGCTGCGGGTGCTGGAGGCCGAGGGCGGCGCGCCGCTGAAGGAGCGCGCGGTGCTGGTCGCCGGGCACTCGCTGGGCGAGTACAGCGCGCTGGCGGCGGCGGGCAGCCTGGGGATCGCGCAGTGCGCGCGGCTGCTGCGGGTGCGCGGGGAGGCCATGCAGCGCGCCGTGCCCGCCGGGGCGGGGGCGATGGCGGCGCTGCTGGGCACGGAGCTGGAGGCGGTGCAGGCGATTTGCGCCGAGGCGGCGGAGGGCGAGGTGGTGGAGCCGGCCAACGACAACGGCGGCGGCCAGGTGGTGATCTCCGGCCATCGCGGCGCCGTGGAGCGGGCGGTGGAGGCGGCCAAGGTGCGCGGCATCAAGCGGGCGATGCTGCTGCCGGTGTCCGCCCCGTTCCACTGCGCGCTGATGGCGCCCGCCGCGGAGGTGATGCAAGACGCCCTGGGCAACGCCGCCCTGGCTGCCCCCGCCGTGCCGCTGATCGCCAACGTGACCGCCGCCAAGGCCACCGACCCGGCAACCATCCGCGCCCTGCTGGTGCGGCAGGTGACCGGCACGGTGCGCTGGCGGGAAAGCATGATGGCAGCCATGGAGCTGGGCGTGGACAGCTTCGTCGAGCTGGGCGCGGGCAAGGTGCTGACCGGGCTGCTGCGCCGCATCGCCCCGGACGCGCGGGCCGCAGCCGCCGGAACGCCGGCGGAAATCGAAGCGGCGCTCCGCGCGTTGTAGGCCGGCAACCCGCCAGGAGGCGACATGACCCGCTGGATCACCTTTGCCGCCATGGCCGCCGTCAGCCTGGGCGGCTGCGCCGCCATCGAGCGCGACAACGTGAACGACCGCGAGAACCTGCTCTCCGCCGGCGGCTTCCGCGTGCTGCCGGCGAACACGCCCGAACGGCAGGCCGAGCTGGCCAAGTTGCCGCCCAACCGCGTCGTGCGGCAGGTCATGGGCGACCACGTGTCCTACCTGTATGCCGACCCGGTGGTGTGCCACTGCCTTTACGCCGGCGGGCAAGGCGCGTTCGGCCGCTACCAGTCCCTGCTGCAGCAGCGCCGGATCGCGTCGGACCAGCTGATGGCGGCGGACGAGAGCCGGAGCTTCGGGTTCGGCTACGGCCCGTTCGGCGGGTTCGGGCCGGACTTCTACTGACCCGTCCGCAGGGCGCGGAACACCATGATTGCAAGCTGGTCCGCAACACCTGGCTGCTCTGCCGCAGCCCATCACAAGTGCGCATCCAATCCCCGCTGAACCAGAAGGCTCTGCAACCAAGCCGGCGGACAGGCTTTACCCAGGCTCAGTCACCATGGCTGAGAGAGGAAGACCAATGGCCGATCAAAATCTGACGATGCTGGTTTCACAGGGGCTGCAAGCGATGAAGGCGGGCGGCGAGGTGGCGAAGAAGGCCACTGCCGACATCCAGAAGGACGCGAGCCATCCGGACCTGAAGGCCGCCCTGGAAGCCGGCAACAAGACGGCCGAGCAATGGGCGCAGCGCGTCAGCCAGGCCATGCAGGAGGCGTCGGACGCGCCGGACGAGGGCAACCCGATCCTGGAGGCGCACTACCAGGTGAGCCAGAAGATCCGGCAGCAGGCGCCGGACAGCGCCACGCGGGATCTCGGCATCGTCGCCGCGGGCCAACTGGCGCTGCACTACTGGATCGCCGCGTTCGGCACCTTGCGCACCTATGCCGCCAAGGCAGGCATGAGCCAGACCGAGCAGTCCATGCAGCAATGCCTGGACGAGGCGAAGCAGGCCGACCAGCAGCACACGAAGATCGCCGAAGCCCTGCTCGGCTGAGGGAAAGGCGGGCGGGTTCCGGCGCCGCCCGCGCCCTATTCCGGCACGTTGTCCCGCAGCTCCTCCAGCCACACCCGCGCGTTGCCGTCGGACGGGGCGCGCCAGTCGCCCCGCGGCGACAGCGAGCCGCCGGCGCTGACCTTCGGGCCGTTCGGCATGGCCGAGCGCTTGAACTGGCTAAGGCCGAAGAAGCGGTGCAGGAACACCTCCATCCAGCCGCGTATCTCCGGCAAGGAGTAGGCGCGCCGGCGTTCGGCCGGGAAGTTGCCGGGCCAGCCGCCGGCGGCCGCATCGTGCCAGGCGTGCCAGGCCAGGAACGCCACCTTGGACGGCGCGAAGCCATGGCGCAGCACCTGGAACAGGGTGAAGTCCTGCAGCTCATAGGGGCCGATCTTGGCTTCCGTGCTTTGCGGCCCAGCCTCGCCTGCCGGCACCAACTCGGGCGAAATCTCCGTTCCCAGGATCGCGTCCAGCACCGCGCCCGCCTCGGCGCTGAACTGGCCGGAGGCCGCCACCCAGCGGATCAGGTGCTGGATCAGCGTCTTGGGCACGCCGGCGTTGACGTTGTAGTGCGACATCTGGTCGCCTACGCCGTAGGTGCACCAGCCCAGCGCCAGCTCGGACAGGTCGCCGGTGCCGAGCACGATGGCGTCCTGGTGGTTGGCCAGGCGGAACAGGTAGTCCGTCCGCAGCCCGGCCTGCACGTTCTCGAACGTCACGTCGTATTGCGGCTCGCCCCGCGCGAAGGGGTGCCGCAGGTCGGCCAGCATTTGCCGCGCCGCCGGGCGGATGTCGATCTCCTCCTGCGCCACGCCCAGCGCCCGCATCAGCCGCAGCGCGTTGGCCTTGGTGGCGTCGCCGGTGGCGAAGCCGGGCAGGGTATAGCCCAGGATGCTGTCCCGGGGCCGCCCCAGCAGGTCCATCGCCTTGGCCGCCACGATCAGCGCGTGGGTTGAATCGAGGCCGCCGGAGACGCCGATCACCACCCGGCGCACCCCGCTCGCCTCCAGCCGCTGCGCCAGGCCGGACACCTGGATGTTGTAGGCCTCGTAGCAATCCTGCTCCAGCCGCGCCGGGTCGGCAGGCACGAAGGGGAACCGCTCGACCCGGCGCAGCAGGCCGAGGTCGGCGGACGGCGGCTCCAGCCGGAACCCCACGGTGCGGAACACGCCGCCGGCGCGCCGGGCGTTGTCGTCGAACGTGCCCATCGCGGTGCGTTCCTGGCGCAGCAGGCCAAGGTCCACGTCCGCCAGCACGCACCCGGCGGCGCGGGCGAAGCGCTCCGTTTCGCCGAGCAACGCCCCGGCCTCGTGGACGCTGGCCTGCCCGTCCCAGGACAGGTCGGTGGTGGATTCCCCCACCCCCGCCGCGGCGTAGACGTAGGCCGCGAGGCAGCGGGCCGACTGCGCCCGGCACAGCAGGCTGCGCTGCTCCGCCCGGCCGATGGTGATGGGGCTGCCGGACAGGTTGGCCAGCACGGTGGCCCCGGCCAGCGCCCCGCCCGAACTGGGCGGCACCGGCACCCAAAGGTCCTCGCACACCTCCACGTGCAGCACGAGGCCGGGCAGGTCTTCGGCGGCGAACAGCAGGTCCGTCCCGAACGGCGCGTGCTGGCCGGCGATCCGGAGGAATTGGCCGGTGACGCCCTCGCCGGAAACGAAGTGGCGGCGCTCGTAGAACTCGCGGTAGTTGGGCAGGTAGGTCTTGGGCACGGCGCCGAGGATGCGGCCGCGGTGGATGGCGACGGCCGCGTTGAACAGCCGCCCGCCCCCGCGCAGCGGCGCGCCCACCAGCAGCACCGGCAGCAGCGCCGCCGACTCGGCCGCGATGCGGTGCAGCGCGCGGTCCACGGCGGAAAGCAGCGCCTCCTGCTGCAGCAGGTCTTCGATCGCGTAGCCGGACGCGCAGAGTTCGGGGAACACCGCCACCGCCGCCCCTTGCGCGTGGCAGTGGCGGGCCAGCGCCAGGATGGCGTCCGCGTTGCCCGCCGGGTCCGCTATGGCGCTGCGCGGCACGCAGGCGGCGATGCGGGCGAAGCCGTGCTGGTAGAGGGAGTGGAACCGGGCGCGGCTGTCGGCGGTCATGGCGGCACTCCACCCCTGCTGATGTCGCAGCGCAAGCCTTTCACCGCCGCAGCCGCTGGGCTGCCGCGTCCCGCCGATGCTCCCACCCGGCGCGCTCCAGCTCCGGGCTGTCGCACTCGGCTTGCGGAAAGCCAAGGCAGAGATAGGCGACCAGCATCCACTCCGCCGGCACGTCCAGCGCGCGGGTGACGGCCGCCGGGTGCAGGATGGACACCCAGCCCAGCCCCAGCCCGGCCGCACGGGCCGCCAGCCACAGCGTGTGGACGTGCCGGCGGAGTGGATGCTGGTCGCCTATCTCTGCCTTGGCTTTCCGC
>CAXTNC010000156.1:0-324 GCA_964245495.1 uncultured Acetobacteraceae bacterium | reverse complement strand
CCAGAGGGTGTGGACGGCCATGACGGCGGAGTAGGCCGCCATCTCCGGCATGGTGCGGCGGCCGAGCGCGTGGCCTTGCGCCGGGTCAGGCTCAGCGAACACGGCCAGGTGGCATGGCGCTTGGTCCAGCCCGGCGAGCTTGAGCTGGCCGTAGCGCGCGGCGAACGGGCCGGCCTGCTCGGCCAGCGCCTGGGCGTTGCAGGCGAGGAAGCTGGCGCGCACGGCGGCCCGCCGGCCTGGGTCCTCGACGGTGACGAAGCGCCAGGGCTGGCTCAGGCCGACGGAGGGGGCGAGGGCGGCGGTGTCGAGCAAGCGGTCCAGCAG
>CAXTNC010000155.1:0-7629 GCA_964245495.1 uncultured Acetobacteraceae bacterium | reverse complement strand
TGGCGTTCGGCGCCTGCGCCAGCGCCACGCTGCCCATGGGCAGAACGTGCCCTAGGTATGGTGCCCCTGGGATGCCGGGCAGGCGCGCGCCGCGGGGGCACGCTCAGCACGCCCGTCTCCGCCGCCGGGTTGCCGCCGCCCTCAGCGGCCGTGGCGGCTTTCTTGAGCCCTTGGCGTGCAACCAACAGCCCCGCCGCTCAGTTCATTTGGTGGACCAAGGAGGATCAAGCATGGCCATTGCCCCGCCCGTGCGCTTCACCGACAGCGTCGAAACCCGGCAGGAGGATGAGGAGGAGACGATCCAGCAGCTGAACGCCGCCTTCGACAGGATCCTCGACACCACCGCCAAGGATTACGGCCATGCCGTGCGCTCCGTGCACGCCAAGGCGCACGGCATCCTGCAGGGCACGTTGACCGTGGCATCCGGCCTGCCGCCGGAGCTGGCGCAAGGCATGTTCAGCAAGCCCGGCGAGCACAAAGTCTACATGCGCCTGTCCACCAACGCCGGCGACATCCTGCCGGACGCGGTTAGCCTGCCGCGCGGCCTGGCGCTCAAGGTGCTGGACGTGGAAGGCGAGCGCCTGCCCGGCGCCGAAGGCCGCACGCAGAACTTCGTGATGGTCAACGGCCCGGTGTTCCAGGCCAAGACCGCCGACAAGTTCCTGGGCAACCTCAAGCTGCTGGCCGGCACCACGGACAAGCTCGAAGGCGTCAAGAAGGCCATGTCGTCCGTGCTCCGCGGCGTCGGCAGCGCCTTGGGGACGGTGGGCATCGAAAGCCCCAAGGTGCAGTCCCTCGGCGGCGCGCCGAACGTCGATCCGCTGGGCGAGACCTACTACAGCGCCACCCCGTTCCGCTATGGCGACTACATCGCCAAGTTCGCCGTGGCGCCGGTGTCGCCCGACCTCAAATCCCTGGCCAAGAAGCAGATCGACGGGTCGGACGGGCCTGACATCATCCGGCAAACGGTGCAAGGCGAGATGCAGCAGATCGACGGCGTGTGGGAGCTGCGGGTGCAGCTGTGCCGCGACCTGGACAAGCAGCCGGTCGAGGACCCCACGGTGGAGTGGAAGGAGGCAGACAGCCCGTTCCAGGCCGTCGCCACCATCCATGCCGGGCGGCAGGACAGTTGGGACGCGGGGCAGGTGCAGAAGGTGAACGAGGAGATGCGCTTCTCGCCCTGGATCGGGCTGGCGGCGCACCGGCCGCTGGGCAACGTCAACCGGGCGCGCAAGGCGCCTTACGAGCATTCCGCAGAATACCGCGCCCGGTTCAACAGGTGCCCGATCCACGAACCCGGCGGAGCGGACGCGTGAGGCGCTGACGGCGCCGCGGGCTGTTGCAGCCATCTGCGGCTTGTGTGCTCAGCTTGGGGCTGAGCCTCAGAACGTCACCCGCACCCCCCCGAACCCGCCGACCGGCGCAGCCAGGCTGTAGCTGCGCGGGTTGCTGGCGTTCGGCGCCTGCGCCAGCGCCACGCTGCCCACGGGCGAGAACGTGCCGTAGGTGTAGTACCGCTGACCCGTCATGTTCTGCGCCAGGCCGAACAGCTGCACGCTGCGCGTCACCTGGTAATGCGTGTTGAGGTTGAGCACGAAGTACGCCGGCAGCTTGGCCGTCAGGTTCGCCTCGTCCCCGAACAGGTACGCCTCGCTGGCGGCAACCCCCGTCGCCCCCACCGACCAGGCCGGCGTCGCCTGCACCTGCACCCCGAGCTTGACCTGGCTTTCCGGGATGCCCGGCAGCCGCGCGCCGCGCGGCACGCTCAGCAGCCCCGCCTTTGCTGCCGGGTTGTTGCCGCCGCCCTCCGTGAACGCGGTGCGGTAGGTTGCGTCCGTCAGGGTATAGTTCACGTAGGCCAGCAGCGTGCCGGCCCTGAACCGCACCCCGGCGTCGAGGCCCTGCCGCCTGGTCTGCCCGACATTGGCGAAATAGGCCCGGCCTTGCGTGGCGCTGTTGATGAACACGATGTCGTCGTCGAGGGTGGTGCGGAACAGGCCCAGCTCGCAGCTGACCGTCAGGCTGCCCCAGGCGGGCAGGCTGCCCCGCAGCCCCGCCTCCACCGTGCGCGCCGTCACCTGCTTCAGGTTCGGATCGCCCACGAAGAAGTTGGCCAGGCTGCACGCATCGGCCGGCCCGGCGCATGACAGCTCGGCCGGCGTCGGCGCGCGGTTCGCCTCCGCATACCCGGCATAGGCCGTGAGCCAGGGGGTCGCTTTGTAGGTGGCGCCGGCCGCCGGGTTGAACCGGTTGTAGCTGTGCTGGCCGGTCAGGGCGCCGCCGCTCCCGTCCTGCAGGTCGATCTCCGCCGCGTTGAACCGCCCGGACAGCGTCAGGTCGAGCCGGGAGGTCAGGCTCAGCGTGTCGGTGGCGTAGGCGCCGTAGGTCGCGTCGGACACGGCGACGCGGACGGGGGTGATGTTTGTCTCGTCCAGCAGCACGCCCGGCCCCGCGAAGGCGCGGGTGAGCGGGGTAAGCCCGCCGACGAAGGCAGCCGCGCTGAACTCGCTCCGCGCGCCGTCGAAGCTGGCGCCGGCCACCAGGTGGTTGCGCAGGCCGAACACGGCCGCCGTGTCGGTCGCCTGCAAGGACGCGCCGTAGGAGTTCGTCGTGGTGGCCTGCGCGTCGAGCTGGCTGTACGGCCCGCCGGACAGGAAGTCCGGGATGGCCGCCCCGCCGCGGGTGGCGCTGGGCGTGATGCCGTCGCCCTGGCACAGCAGGCCGTTGCCGCTGGCGCACGGCGCGTCGTTCGACACGTTGCCGTTGGCGATGCGCTGCTCGAAATTGGAGTAGTACGCCAGCGCCTGCACCGAGACCGCGTCCGTCACGTCGGCGCTGGCCGAGGCGCTGGCCTGGATGAACCTGTTGGCGATCAGGTTCGGCGCGGTGAACTGCGCCCGCGGGTCGGCCGCCAGCAGCTCGACGGGGGCGGTGCCGGGGCCGTTCAGCACGGTGTCCGCCGCCGTCAGGCCGAGATGCGCCTCCGCGCTTTCGCGGCGCAAGCCGGCATCGGCATGGAAGTTGCGGATGTCGGAGCTTTGCCCGTCCCGCCAGCCGTCGCTGTGCAGCGCGGTGCCGGCGGCGTAGAGCGACCGGCTGCCGTCCTGCGACTGCGCGCCATACTGCCCCTGCGCCTGCGCCTGGCCGAACGAGCCGCCCGACGCGACCAGCTCGCCGCCATGGTAGGTGAAGCCGTTCTTGAGCTGGATGTTCAGCGCGCCGCCGAGCGCGTTGAGGCCGTACACCGGGTTGGACCCCACGACGTTGATCCGGTCGATCGCCCCGTCCGGGATCAGGTCAAAGTTCACCGTGTCGCCGAACGCCTGGTTGAAGCGCACCCCGTCCAGGTAGACGGCCAGCCCCTGCGGCGTGCCCTGCAACGGCGAGGCAGCGAAGCCGTGGTAGAACAGAGTCGGCTGGTACGGGTTGCCGGACGCGGAATCGAGCGTGACGCCGCCCACCTCGTCCTGCAAGGCGCGCAAGGCGTCCGGCGCGCCCTCGCGCGAGATGTCCCCGGCGTTGAGCACGCCCGTCTGGCCCGGCACCCGGTCCCGCTCGACGCCGCTTCCCAGCAAGGAGGCGGGCGCAGGCACGATGACGTCCACGCCCGGCTGGTCTGGCGCTGCTGTCTGGGCGTGCAGGTTGGGGATGGCGGCGCACAGCAGGAGGGTGGCGCGGCCCGTCGCCCGCACCGCGCGGTTCCAGCAGTCCATGATTTTGTTCGTTGCTTGCCCTTGGCGGCATCATTGCCTGGACAGCCAGGGCTGTCCAGGGAACGCCGCCCGGGGTCGTGTCCCAACTTGAAATCCGGCTGGGTCCGTCCGTCCGCTCTCGCCTCATGCCGGCCGTGCCGATGGTCCGCGTCTCGCCCCCAAACCGGCCGTTCCGGCACGCTGCGCCGTTCCTGTTTCTTCATGCGCAGCAGCCAACACGAAAAATGGCAACTGGGGCAGTCTTGGGGAAGCTGGATCGAGATAGGCATCGCAGGCATCCCGGTGCAGCCTTCCCAGTCGTCGTGCCCATTCGGGAAGCTGCCGGCCATTGAGGACGACAGCCTGTCCGACCTCAACGAGCGCTCTGGCCTCCATCAACGACAAGGGCGTGACCGTTGACGTAAGATGCTCGGTCGGAAAGCAGGAAGAGTGCGGCCTGCGCCATCTCGATCGGTTCGGCCAATCGTCCAAGCGGGATGCTGCCGGCGGGGGCAAGGGGGCTGACCTCCGTGCCGTCCGCGGCTGTCGAGATCAGCCTTGCCGTGAGCGGCGTGCGGGTCAGCGACGGATTGACGGAGTTGACGCGGATGCCGAACGGACCAAGCTCGACGGCCGCCGCGCGCGCCAGGGCGACGATGGCGCCCTTGCTGGCACTGTAGATCGAGGTGCCGGGAAGCCCGATGCTGGCCAGGACCGACCCGTTGAAAACGATCGCTCCACCTCCCTGCCGCTTCATCTGCTCCGCCTCAGCCTTGAGGCAGAAGTAGGCGCTCTTCACGTTGCTATCGATCACGCGGTCCCATTCACTCTCGCCGGCCGCCTCGATCGGTCCGCCAGTGGCGGTGCCGGCATTGTTGAAGGCCGCATCAAGCCGGCCATACGCCTCCACGACCCTTTCGATCATGGCGGGGATTGCGCTCGTGTCGCCAAGGGCTTGGATGGCGTAGGTGTCCGAGAACTGATGACAACGGCGGGACTGACCCAGGGAGCTTTCTCGAAGCAGTTCGCCTCGAAGGAGGCGTTGGCGGCCGAAGCGTACGCCATTGCCTTCGAGGGAGCCGAACGGGCGTTCGTCGCGGCCCTGCAAGGCAGTTCTCCAGGGCAGGGCCGACGCTTGGTCGACGAGTGCTTCCGGTCAAAACCGGCCGAGCATGATTGCCCCATGGCAACGCTTTCCATCGACGCCGCGCGCACGCCGGAGGAGGGTCCAGTGCGTGCAAGTTTCGCACGGGGACTGGAACGCCTTGCCCATGTGGTTGCGGGCGATCCGCCCTCCCCGGGACGGCTCGTCCTCCTCGCTGCAATGGTCGGAGCGTCCATTCTTGGGAGAGCCAGCGAGAGCACGGAAGCAGCGGAAAAGATGAAAGCTGCCGTCGCAGCTTACAGCGAGACGATCGCTTGAATGCACCAGTTCGACTGAAGCTGGTCGCTCGCCGTTTCCAGCTTTGCTCAGCTTCGGATGCGCGCCGTTCCCGCTGACCAATCCTATTTGGCAAAGCCGCTTCTGCTGCGAGCGGCAGCTATGGCAACCTGCCTTCCCGAAAGCCGCCGGACCGTAAACCACCAGATGCGGACCGCAGCCCCGGCGCCCGGACTTCAAACTGGGACACTGCCCCGGTCGGGAAAGGTGTGGCGCAGCCGGGAACGCTTCGGCTAGGCTCCGCCCATGGTGCGCAAGGCCCGCCGGCGGACGCTGCTGACGGGTTTGCCCGCCGTCCTGCTGCTGGGCGCGGCATCCCCCGCGGTCACGGTGCCGCAGGTGATCGAGGCGCTGCGAAACGGCCGCCGCGCCAGCCTGGCCGGCATGGACCTGTCGCGCCTGGACCTGTCGGACCTGGACCTCGGCGGCGCGGACCTCACGGGCGCAACCCTGTTCGGCGCGGACCTCACCGGCGCCCGCCTGGCCGGCGCGAAGCTGGCCGGCGCCGACCTGGACCGCGCCACCGTCATCCGCGCGGACTTCTCCGGCGCGGACCTCACGGACGCCACCATGTTCCTGCCCGCCGCCTCCACCCGGCTCGGGGAGAACCCGGCGGCCGAGGCGCCCAGCTTCCGCCGCGCCAACCTGTCCGGCGCGCGCCTGCTGGCCAAGCTGGGCAACGCCGACTGGACCGGCGCCACCCTGGCCGGCGCGCATTTCGAGCTGGGCCGCACGGAGTTCCTGGCCGCGCTCCGGTCAGACCTCGGCGGCTGCCGCATGGCCGGCGCGAACCTGGCAGGCGTCAACCTGTCCGGCGTGCGCCTGGCGTTCGCCGACCTGCGCGGCGCCAGCCTGGCCGGCGCCAACCTCAGCGGCGCCGACCTGGCCGGCGTCCGGTTCGACGGCGCGGACCTCAGCGGAGCCATGCTCGCCCGCGCGGACGTGCGCCGGGCCTCCCTGCGCGGCGCCATGGGGCTGGACCGCGCCATCGGCCTGGACACCGCGCGCAACCTGGACCTGGCAGAGCGCTAGATGCGGCGCCTCGCCCTGGCCATGCTGCTGGCCGCGGTGGCGACGGGCGCCAAGGCCCAGGCTGGACAGGCCGGTTCGGAGCGGGTGGACGTGGCGCTGGTGCTGGCGGTCGACGTGTCGGGGTCGGTCGACGCCGCGCGGTTCACCTTGCAGATGCAGGGCATCGCCGCCGCGTTCGAGGCGGCCGAGGTCCAGGCGGGCATCCTTTCGGGGCGGCACCGCTCCATGCTGGTCGCCATGGTGCAGTGGTCCGACAAGCCGGTCCTGTCCCTGCCCTGGACGCTGCTCGCCAGCAGCGCCGACGTGCGCGCCTTCGCCGCCCGGGTGCGCGGACAGCGCCGGGCGGAAGGCAACTTCACCTGCATGTCCCGAGCGCTGCGCAGCATCGCGGACAAGCTGGTGACCCGGCTGCCCGCGCCCGCCGACCGCCTGGTGGTGGACGTGTCGGGCGACGGGCACGACAACTGCAACCCCGCTGAGCCGGTGGCCCAGGTGCGCGACGGGCTGGCGGCAGCGGGAGTGACGGTGAACGGCCTGCCGATCCTGGAAGGCGACGAGGCCGGCACGCTGGAAGCCTGGTACGGGGACAACGTGATCGGCGGCCCCAACGCCTTCCTGCTGCCGGCCGCCGGGTTCGCGGACTTCGAGCGCGCCATGCGCCGCAAGTTCGTGACCGAGATCGGCGCAGCCCCCTGCGCCGATTGCCTGCGCGCCGCGGGCCGGTAGCCTGCGCGCCGCGGGCCGGCAGCGGCGTCAGCCCGCCAGCTGCCGGGCGTGGTCGAGCGGGGTGGTGCAGGCCGCATCGTTGCCCTGGTCCAACATGCGCGCCCGCTCCAGCTCCGTCTTGGCTTCCGACATGCGGTCGTTCGGCCCGGCGCTGCCGGCCTGGACCGGCGCCGTTTCCACCGACTTCTTCGAGCTGGCCGCAGCGACGGCCGCCGCGGTCGGCAGGCCTTCCTGCTGCCGGCGGACATCCTGCGGCGAGGTGGCGATGCTGTTGCCGACGCTGGCGTCAGCCTCCTTGGTCCCCGCCGTGCCGCCCAGCCGGTTGTCGGCCGAGGTGCCCGCGGCGGTGGGCGCGCCGGGATCGGACGATGTCGGCGCGCTGGTTGGCCCGGAGCCGGTCAAGGTGCCGGTGGTCACCGGGCCGAGGCTCGGGCTTTGCGCCAGCTTGCGGCCGAGGTCGGCGATCCCGTCCGAGCAAGGCCCGGCGGCGGCGGCAAGCGGCATGAAGGCCGCGGCAAGGCAGGCGGACGTGGCCAAGGCGATTCTGGCGCGGATGGTCATGTGCTTCCCCCAATTGTTGTTCTCTGGTTCTCAACGAGGCAGGGGAGCCGGCTATGCATGTCGCTCCGCGCACAAGAATGTGAGAATCCTGGGCCGCTTCGCGTCACGGCTCGGAAAAAGGGTGCGAACTGCCCCTGGTTTGCGCCTTGTTCGGCTCATGGCGTTGCCGCCCTGCTT
>CAXTNC010000154.1:0-7696 GCA_964245495.1 uncultured Acetobacteraceae bacterium | reverse complement strand
CCGACCCCATCCCGCGCCGCGCCGTGCTTGCGCAGGAAGCCGGCCAGCGCCTGCTCCGGCGCCGAGGTCCGCGGGCCGCGCTCGGCGCTGCTGGCGGCGGGCACGGCGGCGTTCAGCTCGGCCGTGAGTGCGATGCGGCGGGGGCCGTGGCAGGTCCGCACGGCCGTGGGCGCGAGGGCGGCGAGCGCCTCCGTGACCAGCCGCGCCAGGTCCTCCGCCGCGCGGGCCTGCATCCGGGCGGGGATTTCCTCGCTGAACAGTTCCAGCAGCAGTTCCGGCATCAGGCGCTCAGGGCGGGGGTGATGTCGGTCTGGGAGAAGTCGTTGCCCTTGAACAGCAGCGGCTCGCCGGTGACCTTGGCCAGGGCGTAGGCGAAGCAATCGCCGTAGTTCAGCTTGGCTGGATGGTTGCCCCGGCCGAAGCGCTGGCAAGCGATCCGTGCCACCGCGGCCTGCTCGACCGTGACGGGCACGATTTCTGTCCGCAACCTGGCGAGGACGGCCTCGAAGCGAGCGATGATGGCGGGCATCCGCTTGCCTTCGATGACGATGCAGGACTCAAGCCAGGTCGCGGCCGAGACACGTCGGCGGGCCGCGGCAGCCATGGTTTCGAGGAACAGGTCGGCATCGGCTTCCTCATAGGCAACAGCCACGAAAGCCGAGCTGTCGATGATCAAATCGGCAAGCCCGTTTCATCATCGTAAAGCCAGTCGTGGTTGGATGTCGGCCGCTCGCCACCTGCCTTGTCCAGCTCGGCCCGGATTTCGGCAGTGATGGCTCTCACGTCGCGGATCATCGCCTCCTTCTCGTGAAGCCTTTCCTCCTGCTCGACCCGTTGCCGAAGCGCCTCCGTCACCGCCGCGGCCAGGCTTTCCCCTGTCAGTTCGGCCAGCCTCGACGCCAGCCGGCAAGCCTCGTCGCTCTCGATGTTCAGCTGCATGCCCATGAAGGCAAATTACCCTGCCAGCATCGTGGGCGCAACGTTCTCGCCGGCCAGCCAGCCCTCGCAGCATCCCTTCGCCAGCGTCCGCACCCGGCCGATGTAGGCGGCCCGCTCCGTCACGCTGATCACGCCGCGGGCGTCCAGCAGGTTGAACAGGTGGCTCGCCTTGATGCACTGGTCGTAGGCGGGCAGCGGCAGGCTGGCCGCCAGCAGCGCCGTGCATTCCCGCTCCGCGTCGGCGAAGTGCCGGGCCAGCATGGTGGTGTCGGCCTGCTCGAAGTTGTGGGCGCTGTACTCGCGTTCGGCGCGCAGGAACACGTCGCCGTAAGAGACGCCGGCGCCGTTGAAGTCGAGGTCATAGACCCGTTCCACGTCCTGCACGTACATCGCCAGCCGTTCCAGCCCATAGGTCATCTCGAAGGAGGGCACCGCCACCGGGATGCCGCCAACCTGCTGGAAGTAGGTGAACTGCCCCACCTCCATGCCGTCGCACCACACTTCCCAGCCTAGCCCCCAGGCGCCCAGCGTCGGGCTTTCCCAGTCGTCCTCGACGAAGCGGATGTCGTGCAGCGCCGGGTCCAGCCCGATGGCGGCGCAGGAGGCGAGCATCAGCGCCTGCGCCGTGTCCGGCGCCGGCTTCATGATGACCTGGTACTGGTAGTAGTGCTGCAGCCGGTTCGGGTTCTCGCCGTAGCGCCCGTCGCTGGGGCGGCGGCAGGGCTGCACGTAGGCGGCCCGCCACGGCTTCGGCCCCAGGGCGCGCAGCGTGGTGGACGGGTGGAAGGTGCCGGCGCCCATCTCGACGTCGTAGGGCTGCAGGACCACGCAGCCCTGCGCCGCCCAGAAGCCGTGCAGCCGGAGGATCAGGTCCTGGAAGGAGGGCGCGGACGGGGTCATGCCGCCGCACCTACCGGGCGCGGCAACGCGGGGCAACCCGGCTGCGTTGAGTCTTCATGGCCCTCGACGGTTTGACCGATGCCGACATCGCCCGGCTGCTGCGCGGAACCCGGCGCATCGCCCTGGTCGGCGCATCCGACCGGCCGGGCCGTCCCTCGCACGGCGTCCTGGCCTTCCTCCTGGCGCGGGGCTGGGCCGTGACCCCGGTGAATCCCCTGCTGGCCGGGCAGACCCTGCTCGGGCAGGTGGCGGTGGCGACGCTGGCCGAGGCCGCGCCGCTCGACATGGTCGATGTGTTCCGCGCTTCCGAGCACGCCGGCGCCGTGGTGGACGAGGCCGTGCGCCTGGGCGCGCGCAGCGTTTGGCTGCAGCTGGGCGTGATCGACGGGGCGGCGCTGGCCCGCGCCCGGGCGGCCGGCCTGATGGCGGTGATGGACCGCTGCCCCGCCATCGAAGCGCCGCGGCTGGGCGTCGCTCCCGCTTGAACCAGCCTTGCCACCGCGCCATGTCGGCCGCGAAACAGCTTTTCCCGTCAACTGAACAAGGCGAACTGCGATGACCAACGAGGAACGAGAGCTGATCGAGAAGTTCGTCGCCCGCGTGGGCGGGGCCGCCAGCGGCGGGTTCACCGGCAGCGTGCCGGCGACGCAGCAGGCGCTGCCGCCGATCGACCCGGAGGCCAACCAGTTCATCCAGCGGCAATTCCAGACGCACCCGGAAGCCCAGTACCGCATCACCCAGATGGCGGTGGTGCAGGAGGCGGCGCTGGCCGAGGCCGCCAACCGCATCCAGCGGCTGCAAGCGGAGCTGCAGCAGGCGAGGCAGGCGCCGCAAGCGCAGCCTGCGCAGTCCCGCGGATTCCTGGGCGGCCTGTTCGGCGGCGGCCAGCAGCAAGCTGCGCCGGCGCAGCAGCCGGTGTGGAACCAGGGCGGGCAGCCAGGGTATCCGCAGGCGAGCATGGCCCCGCCGCAGTACCCGCCCAACACGCAGCCGGGCATGTTCCAGCGCTCGGGATCGGGCTTCCTCGGCTCCGCCCTGACGACGGCGGCGGGCGTGGCTGGCGGCGTCGTCGCCGGCAACGCGTTGATGGACATGTTCTCCGGCCATGGCGGCATGGGCGGAGGCTTCGGCGGCGGCATGGGCGGCGGCTTCGGCGGGATGCCGGGCGTGCCGGAGGAGACGACCGTCATCAACAACTACGGCGATGCCGGCGGAGGCGGGCAGGGCGGCTGGGACAACGCCACCCAGGGCGGGGATGCCGGGGGGGACGCCGGCGCATGGGACAACACCAGCCAGGGCGGCGACGCCGGCAGCTGGGACAACAGCGGCGGCGGCGGGTTCGACGACAGCTCGCTTTAGCGGCAGGGCATTCAGGCCGGCTTAACCAGCCGGCCTTTAAGCTGCAGCCCGCAACAGTGGCGAGGCCTCCATGCCCGTATCTCCCACCAGGTTTGGCCGCCTGCCGGCAGGTCCGCTCCTCATCGGCTGGCCGGCCCTGTCATGGGCCAGCTTGTGCGCGATCCTGCTGTGGGAAGCGAATGCTGGCTTGGACTTGTGGCTGCAGGCCTTGGCCGGCTTCGTCCTTGCCGCGGCGGCGATGGGCTTGGTCGTGCGCCAATCGTTGGCGGCGTTGCGTCCAGAGTCGGCGCCGGCGCTCACCTATCCTGGCGTGATCGGCGCCGCCCTGCGCCGCGAAGCCGCGTTGCGCGACGAGCTGGCGGCGGCCAACATGCGTGCCGTCGAGCTGGAAGCCGCGATGGTTGCAGCGGACGGCCGCCACGCCGAACAGCAATCGGCCATGCGCACCTTGCAGCGCCGGGTCGCAGCGGAGATGGACGCGGTCAGCAGCGCGGCGAGCCAGGCCGGCAGCGCCACCGAAGGCGTGGTGGGCGGCATGGAGGCTGCGACGCGGGAGATGGCAGCCGTGCGCGGCGCGGCCGAGCTTGCGGCCAAGGGCATCCAGGAGGTGGCGAGCGCGTCCGAGGAGCTGTCGGCGTCCATCGGGGAGATCGCGGTCCAGGTCGCGCGCAGCGCCGAAAGCGCCCGCCAGGCCGCGGCCGAAAGCAAGCGGACGGACGCCTCCGTCGAGGAGCTGGCCAGCGCCGCCGGGCGCATCGGGGACGTGGTGCGCCTGATCGGCGACATCGCGGCGCAAACCAACCTGCTCGCGCTCAACGCCACGATCGAGGCGGCCCGGGCGGGGGACGCTGGCCGCGGTTTCGCCGTGGTGGCGGGCGAGGTGAAGAACCTGGCCGCCCAGACCGCCCGCGCGACGGAGGAGATCGGCGGCCAGATCGCGGCCATGCAGTCCGCCACCCAGGGCAGCATCGGCGCCATCCGGGCCATATCGGGCCGGATCGAGGACATCAGCGTGCTGGCGGCGCAGGTCGCATGCGCGGTGGAGGAGCAGGGGGCGGCCACGGCCGAGATCGCCAGCAGCGTGCAGCGCGTGGCGATCGGCACCGGCACGGTGGCGGAGGCGATCGGGCGGGCAGAGGAGGCGTCGGAGACGGCCCGCACGGGAGGTGCGGCCATCGCGAAGGCGGTCCACAGCCTGGACCAGCGCCGGGGCAACCTGCGGGTCGTGATCGACGAGCTGAGCCTGCCGAAAGCGGCCTAGCCCAAAGGCGCGATCAGGGTGCGGCCGCCGTGATGCTGACCGCTCCCGCGAGCGTGGCCAGCAGCCCGATCCCGGTCAGGCAGGCCCGGCGATAAAGCTCCAAAGCTCGCCCGATGTCCGCCACCTCCGCTTCCGCCCGCCCGTTCCCCATCCAAGCGTCATGGACGAACGCGGCCCCATACACCCGCGGCCCTGCCAGGCGCAGGCCGAGCGCGCCCGCCATCGCCGCCTCCGGCCAGCCAGCGTTGGGAGAGCGGTGGCGGCCAGCGTCCCGCAGCACGGCGTGGGCAGCGCGGCCGAAGCGCCGCCCTCCAGCCGCGGCGAGCAGCAGCGCGGCCAGGCGGGAGGCGGGCAGGTTCACGAGGTCGTCCAGCCGCGCCGCCGCCCAGCCGAACGCATGGTGCCGGGGCGTGCGGTGGCCGATCATGCTGTCGGCGGTGTTGATCATCTTGTAGAGCACGATGCCGGGCAGCCCGAGCAGCGCGCACCACAGGGCTGGCGCCACCACGCCGTCGGCGAAGTTCTCGGCCAGGCTCTCGATGGCGGCGCGCGCCACGCCGGCCCGGTCCAGGCTGTCCGGGTCGCGGCCGACGATGTGGGACACGGCGGCCCGGCCCTCGGCCAGCCCCAGCCCGAGCGCCAGCTCCACCGCGCGCACGTGCGTCCATAGGCTGCGCTGCGCCAGCAGGGACGAGGCGAGCAGCGCCAGGGCGGCGAGGCCCAAGGGAGCGGGCAGCCAGCGCAGGCACGCCCAGCGCAGGCACGCCGCCTGCAAGGCCCAGGCCGGCAGCCCGGCCGCCGCCACGAGCAGCAGCACCGCCAGCACGCCGCGCGCCCGCACGCCGCGCCCCCGGTTGAGCCGATGGTCCAGCCATGCGATGGCTGCGCCCGCCCACATGACGGGGTGCCCGGCCCGGCGCAGCAGCCAGGGCGGATAGCCGGCCACGGCCTCCATCAGCAGCGCGCCGGCGGTGATCAGCAGGAACGGAAAGGCCGGCACGGGATGGCACCTAGCATGGCGGCGTTGATTGCGCATGGCGGCGGCGTGGCGGCGGCGCGGCGGCGCTTCCCGGACGCGCCCAGGCCGTGGATCGACCTGTCCACCGGGATCAACCCGCGGCCGTTGCCACTCCCTGCCATCCCGCCCTCCGTGCTGGCCCGGCTGCCTGACCCGGAAGAGGTGGCGGCCCTGGAGGCGCTCGCCGCCCAAGCCTACGGCGCGCCAAACGCGTCCGTCGTGGCGGCGCCGGGCACGCAGGCGCTGATCCACCTGCTGCCCCGTCTGCTGCCGCCGCGGGAGGTTGCGGTCTTGTCGCCCACCTACGCCGAGCATCGCGCCGCCTGGGCCGCCGCCGGCCATGCCGTGCGGGACGCGTCGGCGCTGGAAGGGCTTGCCGCCGCCGGCGTCGCCGTGCTGGTCCGCCCCAACAACCCGGACGGGCGGGTGGCCGATGCGGGCGCCGTGCTGCGCCTCGCCGACCAGTCTGCGGCACAGGGCGGGCTGGTGGTGGTGGACGAGGCCTTTGCGGACCTGGAAGGGTGCAGCCTGGCCGGGGCGCTGCCACGGCCGGGGCTGCTGCTGCTGCGCTCGTTCGGCAAAAGCCATGGGCTGGCCGGCGTGCGCCTGGGCTTCGCGCTCACGTCGCCCGCCCTGGCCACGGCGTTGCGGGACGCGCTCGGGCCGTGGGCGGTGAGCGGCCCGGCGCTCCATGCCGGCCTGCACGGCTTGTCGGACTCCGCCTGGCGGGAGGCGGCGGCGCTGCGCCTCGCCGGGGACGCCGCGTGGCTCGACCACGCGCTGCGCCTGGCCGGCTGCCGGGTCCTGGGCGGCACCCGGCTGTTCCGCCTGGCGGAGCACGCGGACGCCGCCGAGCTGGCCGAGCGGCTGGGCAGGGCGGGCATCCTGGTCCGCCAGTTCGCGGAGCGGCCGGGCCTGCTGCGCTTCGGCCTGCCCGGACCGGTGGCTGACTGGGTGCGGCTGCACGCGGCCCTGGCTTGAACCCGGCCCCCGTCCGGGCCAGCTTCACCGCATGGCCTACGACCCCCGCCTGCCCATCGACATGACGCCGGACGGCCGGTTCCGCGCACCGCCGCGGATGCCGGTCTCGACGCGGATCGTCGTCGGGGCGGTGCTGGTCGCCGTCGCGGCGGCCGGCCTGGCGTTCGCGGCCTTTGCGCTGTGGATCGCGCTGACGCTGATTCCCGTGGTGATCGCGGCCGGACTGGTCGCGTTCGTGGCGTTCAAGTTCAAATTGTGGCAAGCCCGGCGGCGCGCGGCGGCATCCCGCGGCCAAGGGCCGGTCGCCCGCTGGCGGTAGCTTCAAAAGCTCACCGTCCCGAACAGCGCCTTCAGCGCCGCATACACCAGCCCGCCGACCAGGAAGCCCACCACCGTCCCGTTGACCCGCACGTACTGCAGGTCCTTGCCGACCCGCAGCTCCAGCCGGTCCACCAGCACCGCCGTGTCCCATTGCCCCACCACCTGGCCGATGAAGCTGGCCAGGGAGACTTGCGCGGACGGCAGCACGCTGACCACGATCAGCTCCGCGGCCTCCTGCAAGCGGCGGCGCACCCCCGGGTCGGACTCCAGCAGGCGCCCCAGGCTGGCCAGCGCGCCCTCGATGAAGGCCACGCTGCGGCCACCGGGCTGGCCGGCATCGGCTTCCAACGCCAGCCGCATCCTGGCCCAGATGTCCCACAGCCAGGCCTGCACCGTCTCGTGCGCCACCACCTTGCGGATGGCGCGGCCCAGCTCGGCCGCCCGTTCCGGGTCGGTTTCCATGCGGGCGATCTCCGCGCGCATCCAGGCGTCGAACGCGTCGCGCAGCTCGGAGCCGTCCGGGCCGATCTTGTCCAGCTCGGTGTTCAACGTGCCCAGCACCCGGCGGGCCACCTGCGCGCCCACCGCCCAGCCCACCAGCCGGCCGCCCTGCTCGCGCACCCGCTCGGCGATCACGCCCCGCAACTGCTCCTCCTTCGCGGCCAGCAGGGTGCGGACCTGCGCCAGGATGAAGCTCAGCACCTCCTGGTGCCGGCCTCCTTCCAGCAGCCCGTGCAGCGCGCGCACCACGAGGGCGCTGGCGCCGCGCCCGCCCAGCAGCCGCGGCGCCAGCCGGCCCATCAGCCGCCGCGCCCGGCCGTCCTCGACGGTCGCCACCAGCCGCGGCAGCATCCCGGCCAGGGCAACCGCGGCCGGGCGGGCGGCCGCCGGGCCGAGCACCCAGCGCCCCAGGATGC
>CAXTNC010000153.1:1198-7833 GCA_964245495.1 uncultured Acetobacteraceae bacterium | reverse complement strand
TCCGGGTCGTGCGCCGTCACCATATGCAGCCCCGGGGCCAGCGCGCTGGCGAGCAGCCGTCCCGCCTCGTCGTTGCGGACGAACCAGACGGCGGCGCGGTCGGCCAGCACGAGGTTGAAGCTGCGGTACTCCGCGCCGTCCAGCCGCATGACCGCCGCAGCGGCCGCTTTGGCGGAGGGATGGCCGAGCGCCAGCAGCGGCAGCTCGCCCCGGCTGCGCTTGCCGGGCGCGGGGCCGAGGCTGCCGGCCCGGTTCAGCACGGCGGCCACGACCCCGGCGCGCACCCCCATCCAGGTGCCGCCGCCGCTGCGGTCCCGCCCGGCCACCACGCCGGGGCGGGCCGGCCAATGGGCGGCTGGCGGGTCCCAGGCGCGGTCCAGCCGCTCGTCTCGGTTGGCGGCGAGCAGCAGCGGCCAGGCATGGCCCGGCCGGTGCAGGGTGATGACGGTGCACACGGGGCCGCAGCATGGCCCCGCTGGCCAGCTGTTACCAGCCAGGGCGCTCGTCGTGCCAGCGATGCCACTCGGCTTCCCGGCGGTGGCGCTCCCACTCGCGATGCCGCCACTCGCGCTCGCGCCAGTCCGGCCCGGGGGCATAGAAGCCGTCCTCGGGTCCGCCGTAGTATTGCGCCAGCACCAACGGGGCAGCCGCTGCGGCCAGATGGACGGGGGCGGCGTTGCCCGCCATGCCAGCCCCGAACAGGCCGGCAAGGGTCGTCAAAGTCAGCAGGGCGTTGCGCATGAGGGACCTCCTTGATCCGGAGGCACCCTGGCCGCCATTCAAGGCGGCCTTGGGAAAGCTTCGTGATCAGACGGAGGCAGCCGCGCAACAGGCGGACGCGGCTGCCGTCCCATCCGTGGCAGGCTGGGCATGGCCGGCGCAGCAGGACTGCCCCTGGCTGGCCGTGCGGACCGGGCCGAGGCCGGCCTTGTCGCCATGGACGGTGCTTTCGCCCGTGGTGAGGAAGGCTTCCCAGGACAAGCCTTGCGGGTCCGTGATCCAGGCCTTCTCCGACTGGGCGTAGCAGCAGGTCGTCGCCCCTTGCTCACTCACGGGACGGCCGGCCTGCCGCAGCCGGGCGTAAACCTCTTGCAGCTCCTCCTGCGTCCCGACCTGGATGCCGGCGTGGTCGAGGCCCGGCTTGCCGCCGTGGGTCGAGATGGCGAAGTTCACGCTCGGGTTGTCCAGCATCCACTTGGCGTAGTCCGCCTTCGTGACGGCCGGGCCAGCGGCGAACAGGGTCGAGTAAAACCGGACGGATTGAGCCAGGTCATGGACCGAGACATGCAAATGGAGGCGCTTCATGCTGACTTCCTTTGGATGGGGGCGGCCTCTGCCGCCGGGGCAGGCGCGCAGGCCGAAGCGCAGCCGGGCGCGGGATCACAGGTCCTGCCGCAGCAGTTCTCGGTCAGGTACGTCACCACGCCGTTCATGGCGGCGAAGTCCGCCGCGTAGATGAGCTGACGGCTGAGCCGCCGCTGGCTCACCAACCCCGCACGGAGGAGGTGCTGCAAATGGAACGTCAGCGATGACGGCGGCACGTCCAGCCGCTCGGCAATGACGCCGGCAGGCAACCCGCTGGGTCCGCTTGCCACCAGCAAGCGGTGGACTGCGAGCCGGTTCTCATGGGCCAGCGCGCTGAACGCATCGACAGCTTGCTTCGAGTCCACGGCGCATTCCGATATTCTGCCTAAAGTCGAAATCATCACGCGCGGGCCAGCTTGTCAACGACGCTTTGAGCAAGATCGAACGGTTGGGCTTGCCGGGAGAACTGCGTTGTCCGTCGCCGCGTTCTTTCCCGGCAACGGGGAACGGCGATGACGCAGCAGATACCTTTGACCACGGCGGACGAAGCCGGCGCGGAACGCGACGGCGGCATGCTGGAACTGGTCCCCGACCTCGCCAGCAAGCGTCTGCTGCTAGTCAACGTCGTGCTGTCCGGCCTGCCCGGCGCCAAGGACCGCGAATGGGTGCTGATCGACGCCGGGCTGCCCGGCATGGCGGGCGCCATCACCGCCGCCGCCGCGGCCCGCTTCGGCGCCGGCGTGCGGCCCGGCGCCATCGTCATGACGCACGGGCACTTCGACCATTTCGGCTCCTTGGAGGCCTTGGCCGAGCAGTGGGACGCGCCGGTGTACGCCCATCCGCACGAGCACCCCTACCTTAACGGCCAGGCCGCCTACCCGCCGCCTGACCCGGCGGTCGGCGGCGGGCTGATGTCCGCGCTGTCCCCGCTCTACCCGCGCGGCCCGGTGAACGTGGCGGCCCGGCTGCGGCCGTTGCCGGAGGACGGCTCCCTGCCGCTGATGCCGGGCTGGCGCTGGCTGCACACGCCGGGCCACGCGGTGGGCCATTGCTCGTTCTGGCGCGAGGCGGACCGGGCGCTGGTCGCGGGCGACGCGGTGATCACCACGGCGCAGGAGTCTGCCTACGCCGTGGCCATGCAAGCGCCCGAGCTGCACGGGCCGCCGATGTACTACACCCAGGACTGGCCCAGCGCCGCCCGTTCCGCCCGGGCGCTGGCGGCGCTGGAGCCGGAGCTGCTCGTCACCGGGCACGGCCGGCCCATGCGGGGCGCGGCGATGCGGGCCGCGCTGCACCGGCTGGCCGCCGAGTTCGACCAGGTGGCGCACCCGGCAGGCGCGAAGTATGCCGACCATCCATTGCGTGCGGAGGATGGGAGCGCTTACGTCCAGAAGTAACTGGCTGTGGCGGATGCGCGAGCCAGAGCAGGTTCAGCCGATTTGGTGGGTGCTCAAAATCATGCTCCGCTTGATGGCCTGAACAGCAGAGATCCAGAACATGATCGCGGCCCCGATTCCAATCAGCAAATCCCCTTCCTGCGGCCCGAGCGCCAGGCCCGCTGCTGAACCAATAAGCAGGATCACAGCCAGATAGTAGAATCTTCGCCTAGGAATGTAATAGGCCATGTAGATGAAGTGCAGCCCAACGACCAGAGCCACGCTGGGCAAGTCATAGTCAGTCAGGCCAGTGTTGTTTAGAACAGTCAGGAAAACTGCTATCCCGATCCCCTCGCCGATCGTGGCCTGCATGGTGACCCTTCGGCTATGGCGGTCCAGGGTGAAGGCGCCGGGCTGGCGAATGACCCGCGCCGCCCAAGCCACGATTGCGCCGGAGATCAGCAGGGGCAGCGCCAAGAGCGGACTCAGCGCGGCAAGCTGGCGCACGATGCCGGCCTCGAACCAGGCCACTGCCCAGAAACACAGGACGATTGCGCCGAACGGTCCCAATTGCCTGGCTCTTCCCGACGGAACTGGGAAAAGCCTAGCGCAGGCCACCAGGTGGTGTCACCAACCCACGTGAACCGGCCGACGATGAGGGACTTTCAGCGGTTCGGGGCAGCGCCTTCGTCAGGCGCTGCTGATTGCCCGCAAATCCTGCGCGACCCGGGCGACCACCGCGCCCCACTCGCCCGGGCGCGGCTGGCGATGGATTTTCAGGGTCGGATACCACGCGCTGCCCTGCTGCCCGGCCGGCCAGCGCCAGCAGGAATCAAACCTGTCCAGCAGCCAGGCCGGCCTGCCCAGGGCCGCGGCGAGGTGGGCCACGGCGGTATCGACTGACACGACAAGGTCCAGGTTGGCGACCAGCGCCGCCGTGTCCGCAAAATCCGTCATCTCGGCCATGCAGTCGGTCAGCGGCAAGCTGGCGGGCGGGGCGGGGCCGGCTTTCTGCACGCTGAACAGGCGCAGCCCGGGCACGCCGGCCAGCGGGGCCAACTGCTCCGGCGGGATCGAGCGCCGGCGGTCGGCGGTCAGGCGGGGGTTGCCGGCCCATGCCAACCCGACCCGCAAGCCGTCCACGCCGGCCAGGCGCGCCTGCCAGGCGACCTGCTGCGCCGGGTCCGCCCGAAGGTAAGCGGGCGAGGCCGGGATCGTGGCGGGGGTCGTGCCGAACGCCAGCGGCAGGCTGAGCAGGGGGCAGTGCAGGTCGTGCTCCGGCGCCGGGTCGTTGGTGCCGGCCACCTGCTCCACGCCCGGCAGGCTGCGCAGCAGCCGCACGAGGGAGTGCTGGACGTGCAGGCTGACCCGGAACCCGCGTGTGGCGGCAAGGGGCGCGTAGCGGCAGAACTGCAGGGTGTCGCCCAGGCCCTGCTCGCTGTGCAGCAGCAGCCGGCGGTTCGCCGCCGGCTCGCCGCGCCATTGCGGCGTGGGAAAGGAGCGCGGCCGGGCGGTGGCGTGCAGGTGCCAGCGCCACTCGTATTCCTGCCACCCGGCCGCGAAGTCGCCACGCGCCAGCAGCGCCATCGCCAGGTTGGCGTGCGCCATCGGGTAGTCCGGCCGCAGCGCCACCGCCTGGCGGAAGCAGGCCAGCGCCTCTTCCGGGCGGCCCGCGTCGCGCAACGCCGTGCCCAGGCTGTTGCGCGCCTCCGGGAAGCCAGGGCGCAGCGCCAGGGCGCGCCGGTAGCTGGCAATGGCGTCCTCCGGCCGGCCGAGCGCCGTGAGCGCCCCGCCCATGTTGCTGTGCAAATCCGCCGCGTCCGGGGCCAGCCGCAGCGCCTTGCCGTAGCTGGAAACCGCGGCCTCCAGCCGGCTCTGGTCCTGCAGCACGTTGCCCAGGTTGCTGTGCGCTTCCCAGTAGTCCGGCTTGAGCGCGATGGCCTGGGCGCAGGCGGCCCGCGCCTCCTCCAGCAAGCCCTGCTCCCGCAGCGCCACGCCGAGGTTGTTGTGGGCCTGCGCGAACCTGGGCGCCGCCGCCACGGCCAGGCGGTGGCTGGCCGCCGCCTCGTCCAGCGCGCCCCGGTCCCGGTGCAGCAGGCCGAGGTTGTTGTGCGCTTCCGGGAAATCCGGCGCGAGCGCCAAAGCCCGGCGATAGCAGGCCATCGCCTCGTCCAGCCGACCCAGGCCGCGCAGCGCCATGCCCAGATTGTTGAGCGCCGCCGGGATGTCCGGCCGCAGCGCCAAGGCCTGGCGGTAGCTGGCCGCCGCCGCTTCCAGCTCGCCTGCCCCGTGCTGGCGCACGGCCTCCGCCAGCCATGCGCCGGCGTCCGGCGGGATCATCCGCCGCCTACTGCGCCGCCATCGCGGGCTGCGCGGCGTCGGCGCCGAACACGCGGGCGAACAGGTGGTCCACCGCGCGCAGGTGCATGGCCGGGTCCATGGCGGCGTCCAGCGCGGCGGGGCTGACCCGGCCGGCCACCTCCGGGTCCGCCAGCAGGTTGTCGCGGAAGCTGCGCCCGCCTGGGGCGCCCAGCGCCTGCCAGGTCGCCATCGCGTTGCGCTGCACCACGCGGTAGGCGTCCTCCCGGCTCATGCCGGCGCGGGTGAGCAGGAGCAGCACCTCGCCGCTGTGCACCACGCCGCCCAGGGCGTCGAGATTGGCCGCCATCTGCTCCGGATGCACCACCAGCGTTTCCATCATCCCCGCCAGGCGGTGCAGCGCGAAGTCCAGCGTGGCGGTGGCGTCCGGGCCAATGGCGCGCTCCACGCTGCTGTGGCTGATGTCGCGCTCGTGCCACAGCGCCACGTTCTCCAGCGCGGGGATGGCGGCGGCGCGCACCAGGCGGGCCAGGCCGGTAAGGTTCTCGCTCAGCACCGGGTTGCGCTTGTGCGGCATGGCGCTGCTGCCTTTCTGCCCGGCGTGGAAGAACTCTTCCGCTTCCCGCACCTCCGAGCGCTGCAAGTGGCGCACCTCGATCGCCAGCCGCTCCACCCCGCTCGCAATGACGGCCAGGGTGCAGAAGAACTGCGCGTGCCGGTCTCGCGCGATCACCTGGGTCGAGACCGGCTCCACCGCCAGGCCGAGCGCGCGGGCCACGCGCTCCTCCACCGCCGGGTCCAGGTGGGCGAAGGTGCCGACGGGGCCGGAGATGGCGCACACCGCGACCTCCGCCCGCGCCGCCAGCAGCCGGGCTCGGTTGCGCGCGAACTCCGCGTGGTGCCCGGCGAGCTTGAGGCCGAACGAGGTCGGCTCGGCATGGATGCCGTGGCTGCGGCCGATGGTGGGGGTGAGCTTGTGCTCGAACGCGCGGCGCTTGAGCGCGGCCAGCACCCGGTCCAGCCCGGCGAGCAGCAAATCCGCGGCTTGCGTCAGTTGCAGGGAGAACGCCGTGTCCAGCACGTCGCTGCTGGTCATGCCCTGGTGGACGAAGCGGCTGTCCGGCCCGATGCCGTCCGCGAGCCAGGTGAGGAAGGCGATCACGTCGTGCCGCGTTTCCGCCTCGATGGCGTCGATGCGGTCGAGGTCGGCCTGGTCCATGGCGGCCAGCATCGGCCCGCCGCGGGCGCGGATGGCGCGGGCGGCTTCGGCCGGGATGGCGCCGAGGTCCGCCATGGCGTCCGCCGCGGCGGCCTCGATGGCGAACCACAGGCGGTAGCGGTTCACGGGCGCCCAGATGGCGGCCATCTCCGGGCGGGTGTAACGCGGAATCATGCAAGCGCTCCTTCAGGCAAACATCCTAGCGCAACTGGCCGCGCTGGCGCAGGTGCTGGTGATCGACCTGGTGCTGGCCGGGGACAACGCGGTGGTGGTCGGCATGGCGGTGGCTGGGCTGCCGGCGCGGCAGAAGCGCCGCGCGATCGGGGGCGGCATCGCGGGTGCTGCGGTGATCCGCATCGGGCTGGCGCTGGTGGCGCTGCGGCTGCTGGCGGTGGTGGGGCTGCTGATGGCGGGGG
>CAXTNC010000153.1:0-1188 GCA_964245495.1 uncultured Acetobacteraceae bacterium | reverse complement strand
TTCGCGCGAACGGCGCGGCGCAGGATGCGGTTCGCGGGCGGGGCGCTGCTGCTGTGGGGGGGCTGGCGGATGTACGGGGAGCTGCGCCCGCGGCCGCATCGCGCCGGGTCCGTGGCCGCGCCGAAATCGCTGGGCGCGGCGATGGGGCAGATCCTGCTGGCCGACCTGTCCATGAGCCTGGACAACGTGCTGGCCGTGGCCGGGGCGGCGAACGGGCATGTCGGCGTGCTGGTGGCGGGGCTGGCGGTGTCCGTGGCACTGATGGCGGCGGCGGCGTCGCTGATCGCGCGGCTGCTGGAACGGTATCGGTGGATCGCCTGGGTGGGGCTGCTGGTGGTGCTGTTCGTGGCGTGCAAGCTGGTATGGGAAGGCTGGGCGGACGTGCTGCACCGTCTGCCGACCTGGGATGACGTGCGCTAGCGGCCCTCAGTCGCCCAGCAGGTGCAGCGCGATCTCCCGCCGGTGCGGCGCGGCCCGGTGCTCCCAAACGTACAGCCCCTGCCAGGTGCCCAGCACCGGCGCGCCCGCAGCCACCGGGATGGACAGTTGCGCCTGGGTCAGCGCGCTGCGGATGTGGGCGGGCATGTCGTCCGGCCCTTCGGCCGAGTGCCGGTAGCCCACATCTTCCGGCACCAGCCAGCGGAAGAACGCCTCAAGGTCGGCGCGCACGGTGGGATCGGCGTTCTCCTGGATCAGCAGGGAGGCCGAGGTATGGCGGCAGAACACGGTCAGCAGCCCGGCGGCGATCCCCTGCCCCGCCACCCAGGCCGCGACGGGCGCCGTGATCGGCACCAGGCCCTTGCTGGCGGTCGAGACCGTCAGAACGTGGAAGGCCTGCCTCAAGGCACGGCCGCGGAACGGTGCAGCGCGAAGGTCATCACCTGCCAACGCCGGGCAAGCCAGAACGGTTCAGCGGCGGCCGAACAGCGCCTCGATCTCCGACCGGCTCAGCTTCAGCACGGTGGGGCGGCCGTGCGAGCAGGTGGCGGCGCGGGGCGTCGCCTCCATCTGGCGCAGCAGCGCGTTCATCTCCGCCGGGTGCAGCCGGCGCCCGGCGCGGATGCTGCCGTGGCAGGCCATGCGCGCGAGGGCAGCGTCCAGCCGGGCGTCCAGCGCCGTGGCCTCGCCGCACTCGGCCAGCTCGTCGGCGAGGTCGCGCAACAACGGCGCCGGGTCGGGCGCGCCGCC
>CAXTNC010000152.1:0-7848 GCA_964245495.1 uncultured Acetobacteraceae bacterium | reverse complement strand
ACGGCAGCACGACCATCGCGATGCTGCGGTCTGCCGCCGCCTATTCGGCCGAGGCCCGAGGCGACATGACGGCGACCTACAACGCCACTTTGGGGCGGAGTCCATCAGAGGCTGAGTTGGAGGGCGGGTCTGCCAACCTGGCCAGCGGCTTGAGCACGCAGCAGTCGCTTAAGATCGCGGCAGCAGACTCTCAAGAGGCCCTGAATGTGTTGGAATTCAATTCCAATGCCGTTTTGGGGCGAGGTTGCTCTGTTGAAATCCTCACTTGGTTTTGGCGAGGAGGGTGAGGTTGTGGGTGAGGACGCGCAGGACGAGTTCGCGGTTCTGGGATGCGGTGTTGCGGGCGGTCAGGGCTGACCCGAGGCGGCGCTTGTGCTGGCTGAACCCGCTCTCGACGTGCCAGCGCTGATGGTAGAGCGGCTTGGGAAAGCGGTGGCGCATGGCGCGCCGGTATGGGGTCTTGGGCCAGCGGCGTCCGGTGTTGCGGCGGTTAAGCCGGATGACGGTCTGCCGGACGCCGAGGTCCTCGCGGCACAGGCGATGGTTGTGCTCGGCGTCGTAGCCTGCATCCCCCAGGGCGGTGTCGATGGCGAGCAGCCCCGCCGCCTGGCGCATGGCCAGGGTGAAGTCGGGCGAGTCCTGGCTCGGTCCGAGGCCCGGCACGGCGCCGAGCAGGAGGTGCGAATGCGTGTGGAGCACCGTTGTCAGCTTGGGCCAGGCGCGTTGCCGGTGGCCTTTCCCAGTGCCTTTCCCTTTTCTCGCCTTTCCGTTGGCCAGCTTGTGGCCGAAGTGGGCGCTGACGTGCCAGGTCTGAACCCAGTCGCGTCCACGGCCACCACCGGTGCGGCGTCGATCAGGTCGGCACGGCGGGCGCGTCGGACCACGGCAGCCTGCATGCCGATGAAAGCCCCCCGGCCTCCGCGTCTGCCAGGATGCGGCGCGAGGCGTAGGCCAGCGTCGAGTAGTGCGGCACCTTGGTCAGATCGAGGGCACGTCGGAGTTCACCCCACTCGGCAACCGTGATCACCACGCCTCGGTAGTCAGTCCGCAGGAACTGTCGCAGCACCAGCAGGGCGAAAAGCTGCGGCTGCGTGTAGTCCTTGCGCGAGGTGCGGCTGCTGAACTCCGAAAGTGCCGCTCGGCCTGCTGCCAGTGCTGCCCGCGCGACCTGCACCGCCGACTTGGACATCTTCCTCATCACTGCTCCCCAACTCGCGCCGAAAAGCACACCAACCGCCCGGCAGCATGAGGGTTTCAACAGAGCAGGGCGAGGTCTGAGCGTCTACGAAATTGTTGACGACCGATCTGGCTTAGAAAATGCCCGCTCCCGCAACGCCAGCGTGGCGGCACGGGTCAGCCGGGCGATCCCCGTCCAGTCCACCAGGGCGATGATCACCACCACGCGCCAGAACCCGGCAGCGGGCGAGCGGGCGAAGTCAGCGGAAAAGCCGAGCTTGGTCAGGTCCAGCGCGCCGAGCACGATCAGCAGCGGCAGCAGCGGCAAGGCGATCACCCCGTCGGTGAAGCGCATCAGCAGCCCGTCCACGCGCCCGCCGACATAGCCGGCCACCACGCCCACACCCAAGCCCGCCGCGCTGCCAAACACGGTGGACAGCACGCCCACCAGCAAGGACACCTGGCCGCCCAGCATCAGCCGCACCAGGATCACCAGGCTGGCCATGCCCGCGCGGTGGGCACAAAACCGCCGCCAGCGCGCTCAAAACGCTGGACAGGGCGCATCAGGCCAGCTCCAGCCCGGCCAGCAGGGCGCCCAGCCGCTCCACCGGATCTGCCACAGCGAGCGCCAGGATCACCCGTCCCTGCTTCACTTTGGCCGGCAAGGCCACCTGCCCGGCCAGCGCCTCCGCATCCGCCGGGTCCTCCAGGGCAAGCGCCACGGCCTGCGGCCCCGCGTCCAGCCGGACCACGCGGTGCGCCGCGCACCAGGCCCGCAGCCGTGCGAGGTCCAGCAGCCGCAGCACCGCGTCCGGCAGGTCGCCGAAACGGTCGGCCATCTCGTCCGCGAACGCGTCCGCCTCCGCTGGGCGCGGCAGGCGGGCCAGCCGGCGGTACAGCTGCACGCGCACGTTCTCCTCCGGGACCAGTTCCTCCGGGATGCGGGCGGCCAGTTCCGTGCGCAGCTGCGGCGGCGGCGCAGGCCGCGGCTCGCCGCGGCCTGCGGCCAGCTCGATCGCCAGCAGATGCTGGTACAGCTCGGTCCCGATGGCGTGGACGTGGCCGGCCTGGCGCTCGCCGAACAGTTCGCCGGCGCCGCGGGCATCCATGTCCGCCATGCTGATGGTGATGCCGGCGCCCAGCTGGGTCTGCGCTTCCAGCGTCCGCAGGCGGCGGACCGTGGGAGCGGCCAGCGCCTGGCCCGGCTCCGTCAGCAGGTAGGCGAAGCTGCGCCGGGTGCTGCGCCCGACCCGGCCGCGCATCTGATGCAGCTGGGACAAGCCGAAGCGGTCCGGCCGGGTGACCAGGATCGTGTTGGCGCGCGGGATGTCCAGGCCCGCCTCGATGATGTTGGTGGCCAGCAGCACGTCCCCCTCGCCCGCCGCGAACCCGGCCACCAGCTCCTCCAGCACCTGCGGCTTCAGCTTGCCGTGCGCCATCGCCACCGAAAGCTCCGGCGCCGCTTTCGTCAAACGGGCGGCGATCTCGCCCAGCTGCTCCACGCGGGGGCAGACCACGAAGCTTTGGCCGCCGCGGGCGCGCTCCCGCAGCAGGGCTTCCCGCACGATGGCGCCGTCCCACGGCAGCACGAAGGTGCGGGTGGGCTGGCGGCGGACAGGCGCCGTGGCGATGACGCTCACCGTGCGCAGCCCGACCATGGCGGTCTGCAAGGTGCGCGGGATCGGCGTGGCGCTCATCACCAGGGTGTGCACCCCGCCCTCCGGGTTGCGCAGGGCGGCCAGGCGTTTCTTCTGGGCATCGCCGAAGCGCTGCTCCTCGTCGATCACCACCAGGGCCAGGTTATGGAACCGGACGGCTTCGGCTGCGACCGCGTGGGTGCCCACCACGACGGCGATGCTGCCGTCGGCCAGGCCCGCTCGCACCTCCTTCCCGGCGGCGCCCCGCAGCAACGCCTCCACCCGCACCCCTAGGCCGGCGAAACGGCGAGTGAAGGTGTCGAGATGCTGCCGGGCCAGCACGGTGGTGGGCGCCACGACCGCGACCTGGTAGCCGGCCAGCGCCGCGGCGGCCGCGGCGCGCAGGGCGACCTCCGTTTTGCCGAAGCCGACATCGCCGCACACCAGCCGATCCATCGGGCGGCCGGAGGCGAGATCCGCCAGGGTCGCCTTGATCGCGTCCTCCTGGTCGGGCGACAACGGATGGGGGAAGCGCCGGGCGAAGCGGGCATAGGCGGGCGGCGGATGGATGGCCGGGGCCGCCACGGCGGCGCGGGCCGCCGCCTCGGACGCCAGCTGCTCCGCCGTGGCGGCGACCTCCTGGCCGATCTCGTCACGCCGCTGCCGCCAGCCCTCGCCGTCCACCCGGTCCAGCGCGATGTGCCCGGCCTCCGTGCCGTAGCGCCACAGCTGGTCCAGCTCGTCGATCGGCGCCAGCAGGTCCGCCCCGTCGGCGAACCGCAGCACCACCCGCTCCTCCTCGCCCACTGCCGCCAGGCCTTGCAGCCGGCATACCCCATGCTCGCGGTGGACCACGATGTCCCCCGCCCGCGGCGGCTCCTCGACGGCAAGGCCGGCCTGGGCGCGGCGCGCTGTTCCAGTGGGCACGGCGAACAGCGAGACGCCGTCGCGGGCGAACCCAGCCGCAACCGGCAGGGGCACGATGGCCACGGTGTCCGCAGGGCCGGCGAGGGCGTCCGCCCAGTCGGCCGCGCGGCGGACCGGCAGGCCCTTGCGCCGGGCCAGGGCAGCATGGAGGCGGTCAGCCCCTGCTCCGGCCGCCACCACGCGCGCCCTTCGGCAAAGGCGGTGCGGAGCGCTGGGCCGAGGTCAGCCGGGCGCTCAACCGCTGGCAAGGCATGCGCCTGGCCCAAGCCGTCCGCCACCTCGACGGGGAAGCGCGCAAGCCCGGTTGAAAGCTCCTCCGGGGTCGCGAACAGGCGCCGCGGCGGCGGCACGTAGCAAGGGCTGTCGCTGCCTGGGCGGTCAGCGCCGGCTTGCCGGGCGCGGATGGTCGCCGCATGGGCGTCCAGCACCTGCTCGTGCAGCTCGGCCCAGCGGATTTCCACTTCCGGATGCAGCAGCACGGTGGCGCGCGGCAGGGTGTCCAGCAGGCACACGAGGCCGGCCGTGGCATCCGGGCCGGACGCCATGGCGGCGGGCGCCTCCTCCTGCACGGGGCGCAGCAGAAGCTGGCGCGCTTCCCGCGCGGCCGAGCGCTGGCTGTCGCCGTCCACGGGGTGAATCGCCGTGATGCGCCCGTCCGCCGTCGTCACCCGGTAGGGCGCATCGGCATCGCCGGGAAACACGTCCAGGACATGCGCCCGGACGGCGATGTGGCCCGGCTCGTCCACCTGCTCGTCGTCGCGGTAGCCGAACCCGCGCAAGCGTTCGCCAATGGCGGCGAGGTCCGCTCCGTCCCCGGGCGCGAGCGCCAGGACGGCATCCGCCCAGTGCGAGAGCGGCTGCACCCGGCTCATCACCGCCCGGGCGGAGGTCAGCACCAGGCAGGGGCCGACGGTCCCGCCTGCCAGGTGGGCCAGGGCGGCGACCCGGCGGCCGACGATGGCGGGCGAGGGCGGCAGCCGGTCGTAAGGCAGGCTGTCGGAGGCCGGCAGTTCCAGCACGGCCAAGGCCGGGTCGAACGCCGCCGCCGCGGCGGCCAGGTCGCCCAGGCGATCACCCGCGGCGTCGATGAACAGCACCAGGTCCGGCGTGCCGGCGGCTCGGCGCGCGAGGTCGAGCGCCAAGGCCGTGGTGATCTCGGTCATCGCCCGTGCGAGCATGTTCGGCGTGCGTCTCGATGGGGTTGGGCTGCGTCCAACCATCGGCGCCGGGCAAAGTTGCCTGGTTCAGGCATTGCGGGCGGAGCCGATGCCGGCTGCCCCGCCCGCTTCGGTCAGGTGGGCGCGATCAGGCGGCCTTGCGGCCGCGCTTGGCCGGGATGGCGGCGGGCGCCACATCCTGCTGGATGGCCGGCTTGCGTCCGAGGCCGATCTTCTTGGCCAGTTCGGACCGGTGCTCGGCGTAGCGCGGGGCCACCATGGGATAGTCGTGCGGCAAGCCCCACCGCTCGCGGTATTGCTCCGGCGTTATGTTGTAGGACGTTTGCAGATGCCGCTTGAGCATCTTGAGCTTCTTGCCGTCCTCCAGGCAAACGATGTAGTCCGGGAAAACGGACTTCTTGATGGGCACTGCCGGCTGCAGCTGCTCCGGCTCGGCCTGTTCTGTTCCGGCTGCCATCAACGTCGAGAAAACCTGCTGTATCAAGTCCGGCAGCGCATCGCGCGAAACGCTGTTATTGGACACGTGGGCGGAGACGATCTGGGCTGTCAGCCCAAGAACTGCCTGTGTTGAGTTGTCTTCGGCCATGATAAACCAGCTCCTTGTCGCGATTCGCGGATGCGCGCGGCGCTACCTTGCACCACGGCGGGTTTTTCTCAAGGGAACTCGTATTGGCAAACAGAAAAATTACCGTGCACTGGCCCTGTTTTGGCCGGGCTGCACAGGCGGCGGGCGCGGTCCTGCCCGGGACTGTGCAATCCGATACGGTCCAAGCCAAGCTCGACGCCGCTGTCTTGTCCTGGGCCGCATTGACCTGCGGGCCGATGCTGCAATTGCCGTGTCTCTTGAGCGTTACTGGGCAGCTCAACGATTTGGCGCATGAAGCGCCGATCGGCGCGGCGCAGGGCGTTTGCCGGGGTTGGCGGCGCCAGGGTTGACGGCTGGGTGGGCGCAGGACTAAACGGCTGGCACTCCGGCGGGGCGAGTGCCAAACCTGCCCTGGCCGGACAGCAACAGTGCTAGATCGCTGAGGAGTAGCGCCATGAAGTTCCGCCCGCTGCACGACCGTGTCGTGGTCAAGCGTTTGGAGGCCGAGGAGAAGACCATCGGCGGCATCATCATCCCCGACACGGCGAAGGAGAAGCCCATGCAGGGCGAGATCATCGCCGCCGGGCCGGGTGCGCGCAACGAGCAGGGCGCGATCGTGGCCCTGGAAGTCAAGGCCGGGGACAAGATCCTGTTCGGCAAGTGGTCGGGCACGGAGGTCAAGATCGACGGCGAAGAGCTGTTGATCATGAAAGAGTCCGACATCATGGGCATCGTCGAGGCCGCTTGAGCTTCTGCGACCCTGTTCACTCAGAAAGGTAAGACGACATGGCAGCCAAGGACGTACGGTTCGGCGGCGACGCCCGCCAGCGCATGCTGCGCGGCGTGGACATCCTCGCCGACGCGGTGAAGGTGACGCTCGGCCCCAAGGGCCGCAACGTGGTGATCGACAAGAGCTTCGGCGCTCCCCGCATCACCAAGGACGGCGTCACCGTCGCCAAGGAAATCGAACTCGCCGACAAGTTCGAGAACATGGGCGCGCAGATGCTGCGCGAGGTCGCGACCAAGACCAACGACATGGCCGGCGACGGCACCACCACGGCGACCGTGCTGGCGCAGTCCATCGTCCGCGAGGGCAGCAAGGCCGTGGCCGCGGGAATGAACCCGATGGACCTCAAGCGCGGCGTGGACATGGCGGTTTCCGCCATCGTTGATGAGTTGAAGAGCCGCAGCCGCAAGATCACGACCGAGGCCGAGACCGCCCAGGTCGGCACGATCTCCGCCAACGGCGAGAGCGACATCGGCCGCATGATCGCCGAAGCGATGCAGAAGGTCGGCAACGAGGGTGTCATCACCGTCGAGGAAGCCAAGGGCATCGACACGGAGCTGGATGTCGTCGAGGGCATGCAGTTCGACCGCGGCTACCTTTCCCCGTACTTCATCACGAATGCGGAGAAGATGATCGCCGAGATGGACCAGCCCTACATCCTGATCCACGAGAAGAAGCTGTCCGGCCTGCAGCCGATGCTGCCGCTGCTGGAAACGGTGGTGCAGTCAGGCCGTCCGCTGCTGATCATCGCCGAGGACGTGGAGGGCGAGGCCCTTGCGACCCTGGTGGTGAACAAGCTGCGCGGCGGCTTGAAGGTCGCGGCCGTCAAGGCGCCGGGCTTCGGCGACCGCCGCAAGGCGATGCTGGAGGACCTCGCGATCCTGACCGGCGGCCAGGTGATCTCCGAGGACCTCGGCATCAAGCTGGAAACCGTCACGCTGGCGATGCTGGGCAAGGCCAAGCGCGTCATCATGGAGAAGGAGAACACCACGGTCGTTGAGGGCGGCGGCAACGCCGACGACATCAAGGGCCGCTGCAACCAGATCCGGGCGCAGGTGGAGGAGACAACCTCCGACTACGACCGGGAAAAGCTGCAGGAGCGCCTGGCCAAGCTCGCAGGCGGCGTCGCGGTGATCCGCGTCGGCGGCAGCACGGAAGTCGAGGTGAAGGAGCGCAAGGACCGCGTGGATGACGCGCTCCATGCAACCCGAGCCGCTGTGGAGGAAGGCATCGTGCCCGGCGGCGGCGTGGCCCTCGCCCGCGCCAGCCTGATCCTGGCGCAGCTGAAGCCGATCAACGAGGACCAGAAGCTCGGCATCGAGATCGTCCGCAAGGCGGTGCAAACCCCGCTGCGGCAGATCGCCGAGAACGCGGGCGAGGACGGTGCCGTCATCGCCGGCAAGGTCATCGAGAACCAGGACTACAACTACGGGTTCGATGCCCAGACGGCCGAGTTCAAGGACATGGTCGCCGCCGGCATCATCGACCCGACCAAGGTCGTGCGGACGGCGTTGCAGGACGCAGCCTCCATCGCGGCCTTGCTGATCACCACGGAAG
>CAXTNC010000151.1:0-7890 GCA_964245495.1 uncultured Acetobacteraceae bacterium | reverse complement strand
GTGCCTGCACTGGGCGGAGGTCGCCACCGCCGCCGGCATCGTGCGGCTCGATGCGGCGGCGCTGCGGTTCGCCTACCGCCATGCCGCCCTGCCGCCCGGCGGCGCCATCGTCCGCGCCCGATTCCATGCCCGCCCGGGAGACCCGGCGCTGGTCGCCTACCGCATGGCCGACATTCGCCGGAGCCGGGAGGCGACGCAGCCGGTCCGCGCCCGCACCGGCGGCTCCACCTTCCGCAACCCGAGCTCGCCTGAAAGCGGCGGCATGAAGGCCTGGGAGCTGATCGACGCCGCCGGGTGCCGCGGCCTGGCGCGGGGCGGCGCGCAGGTGAGCGCCAAGCACTGCAACTTCCTGCTCAACACCGGCGGCGCGACGGCGGCGGACCTGGAAGGGCTGGGCGAGGAGGTTCGCCGCCGGGTCCATGCGCTGAGCGGGGTCACGCTGGATTGGGAGATCAAGCGCATTGGCCTGCCGGCCGGGCGCATTGGCCTGCCGGCCAAACTGCCGGAGGTGGTCGCATGACGGTCGTGGCCGTGCTCTACGGCGGCATCTCCGCCGAGCGCGAGGTGAGCCTCGCCAGCGGCGCGCAGGTGGTCGCCGCCCTGCGGCAGGCCGGCTTCGAGGTGCGCCCGGTCGAGGCCGGGCCGGACCTGGCGGCCGTGATCGCGGCGCTCACCCCGGCGCCGGACGTGGTGTTCAACGCCCTGCACGGACGCTTCGGCGAGGACGGCGCCATCCAGGGCGTGCTGGACTGGCTGGGCATCCCCTACACCCACTCCGGCGTGCGCGCCTCCGCGCTGGCGATGGACAAGCAGGCGGCCAAGGCGGCGTTCGCGTCGGCCGGGCTGCCGGTGCCGGCCGGCCGCGTGCTGCCGGTGGCTGAGCTGGCGGAGGCGGACCCGGTGGCGCTGCCCTACGTGGTGAAGCCGGTGAACGAGGGCAGCTCCGTCGGCGTCGAGGTCCTGCGCCAGGGCGGCAACCGCCGCGCGGAGATCGCCGCCGGCTGGCGCTTCGGGGCGCACGCGCTGGTGGAGGAGTACGTGCCCGGCCGCGAGCTGACGGTGGGCGTGCTGGGGGACCGGGCGCTGACGGTGACGGACATCACCTCCAGCCACGGCTTCTACGACTACGAGGCCAAGTACGCCGAGGGCGGCAGCGTCCACGCCTTGCCGGCCCGGGTGCACCCGGGCGTGTTCGCCAGCGCCCTGGACATGGCGCTGCGGGCGCACCGGGCGCTGGGCTGCCGCGGCGCCACCCGGGCGGATTTCCGCTATGACGACACGGCGGGCGAGCCGGGCCGCCTGGTGCTGCTGGAGGTGAACACCCAGCCAGGCCTCACGCCCACCTCCCTGCTGCCGGAGCAGGCGGCGCACATGGGGATGCCGTTTCCCGCCCTGTGCGCCTGGATGGTGGGGCAGGCCGCGTGCCGCACGTGACCCGCCCCGCCCTGCGCCAGCCGCGGGACGTGGCGCGCCGGCCGTCCCGGCTGCGGCTGCTGCTGCGGCGGCAGCGCCGCCTCCTGCGCCCGGCGCTGTGGGGCCTGGCCGGGTTCGCCGCCGTGCTGGCCGGCACCGTGCTGATGCACTCGGCGGAACCCGGCGGCGCGCTGGCGCGGCTGCGGGGCGGCATCGCCGCCGCCGTCAACCTGCGGGTGCGGGACATCGTGGTGGAAGGGCGCAGCAACACGCCGGAGCCGCTGCTCAACGCGGCGCTCGGCGTGCGCCGGGGCGACTCAATGCTGGGCTTCTCTCTGGAAGGCGCGCGGGCGCGGATCGAGTCGCTGTCCTGGGTGGAGCACGCGGCGGTCGAGCGGCGGCTGCCGGGCACGCTGGTGGTGAACCTGACGGAGCGGCGGCCCTTCGCCATCTGGCAGAACCAGGGCCGCTTCGTGCTGATCGACCGCGACGGCCAGACGGTCGCAAACCAGGACGTGGCGGCATTCGGCGAGCTGCCGCTGGTGGTCGGCGCAGGCGCGCCGGGAGCGGCGGCGGCGCTGCTGGACGCGCTGGCCGCGCAGCCGACGCTGCAATCCCGGGTGATGGCGGCGGTGCGGGTGGGCGAGCGCCGCTGGAACCTGCGCATGAAGACCGGCCTGGACGTGCTGCTGCCGGAGGGCGCCGAAGCGCCGGCGCTGGCCAAGCTGGCGGAGCTGCAGTCCAGCCAGGCGCTGCTCGACCGGCCGCTGGCGGTGGTGGACATGCGGCTGCCGGACCGGCTGGTGGTGCGGCCGCAGGCGGCCGCGCCCGCCGCGGCGCCGGCGGCCCAGCCCGTGGGGAGGAAGGCGTGAACGACATGTCCCGCCGGGTCCTGCTTTCCGCGCCCGCGGAGCCGCCGCCCCGGCCCCGGGCTGGCCGCGCCGGGCCGTTCGGCGTGCTGGACATCGGCACCAGCAAGGTCATCTGCCTGATCGGCCGGTGCGAGGCGGACGGCGCGCTGCGGGTGCTCGGCATGGGCTGGCAGCGCGGCCGGGGCGTGCGCGGCGGCGGCATCACGGACCTGGACGAGGCGGAGCGCGCCATCCGCGGCGCCGTGGCGCAGGCAGAGGACATGAGCGACCACCGGCTGCGCTCCGTGACGGTGAACCTCACCTGCGGCGCCCCGGAAAGCCGCCTGTTCAACGTGCAATGGCCGGTGGGCGGGCGCGCGGTGACGGAGGCGGACGTGCGCCGGGTGGTGCAGGAAGGCCGCGCCCGCGCCCTGAGCGAGGGGCGCGAAACCATCCACGCCCTGCCGCTCACCTTCAGCGTGGACGAAACGCCCGGCGTGGCCGACCCGCGCGGCCACCACTGCGAAACGCTGACCGCCCGGCTGCACGTGATCGACGCGACGAGCATGGCGCTGCGCAACCTGGGCGCCACGGCGGGCCGGGCCGAGCTGGACATCGCGGAGCTGGTGTCCGCCCCCATGGCGGCCGGCCTGTCCGTGCTGGTGGAGGACGAGCGGGAGCTGGGCGCCACGGTCATCGACATGGGCGCCGGCACCACGGGCATGGCGGTGTTCTGCGAGGGCCAGCTGCTGCACACGGCGCAGCTGCCGGTGGGCGGCCAGCACGTCACCAACGACGTGGCCCGGCTGCTCAGCACCACGGTGGCGGCGGCGGAGCGGGTCAAGACGCTGAACGGCTCCGCCCAGGGCAGCCCGGACGACGAGCGGGAGATGCTGACGGTGCCGATGGTGGGCGAGGACGACCACGCCCACGCCAAGTACCCGCGCTCCATGGTGGTCTCCATCATCAAGCCGCGGCTGGAGGAAACGTTTGAGCTGGTGCGCGACCGGCTGGACTCCGCAGGCCTGGGCCGGGCGGCGGGCAGCCGCGTGGTGCTGACGGGCGGCGCCAGCCAGCTGGTGGGCGCGCGGGAGATGGCCGGGCGCATCCTGAACCGCACCGTCCGGCTGGGCCGGCCGGACACGCGGCTGCTGCGCGGCCTGCCGGCCGCCGCGACCGGGCCGGGCTTCGCCGTGTCCGCCGGCCTGCTGTTCTGGGCCGCCGGCGCGGGCCGCGCCTTGAGCGACCTTGACCTCGGCGCGCAGGAGCGCCCCGCCGGGCTGCTCCGCCGCATCGCCGCCTTCCTGCGGGACCGGGTGTGACCAGCCCCCGCCCTGCCGTTTTTCACAATGGAGCAACCGCATGACCCTCAACCTGACCATTCCGCAGACGCTGCACACGGACTTCACGCCGCGCATCACGGTTATCGGGGTCGGCGGCGGCGGCACGAACGCCGTGGACAACATGATCGCGCTCGACTTGCAGGGCGTCGACTTCGTGGTCGCCAACACGGACGCGCAGCAGCTGATGCACAGCCGGGCCGACCGCCGCATCCAGCTCGGCCCGCACCTGACGCAGGGCCTGGGCGCCGGCGCCAAGCCGGAGATCGGCCGGGCGGCCGCGGAGGAAGCGAGCGAGGAGCTGGCGCGCCACCTGGAAGGCACGCACATGGTGTTCATCACCGCCGGCATGGGCGGCGGCACCGGCACCGGCGCCGCCCCGGTGATCGCGCGCATGGCGCGCGAGCGCGGCGTGCTGACGGTGGGCGTGGTCACCAAGCCCTTCACCTTCGAGGGCGCGCGCCGGGCCAAGGCGGCGGACGCCGGCATCACGGAGCTGCAAAGCTACGTGGACACGCTGATCGTCATCCCGAACCAGAACCTGTTCCGCCTCGCCAACGAGCGCACGGGCTGGAAGGAAGCGTTCAAGATGGCCGACAACGTGCTCTACATGGGCGTGCGCGGCGTGACCGACCTGATGATGGCACCCGGCCTGGTCAACCTGGACTTCGCCGACATCCGCACGGTGATGGCCGAGATGGGCAAGGCCATGATGGGCACCGGCGAGGCCGAAGGCGAAGGCCGCGCCATCCGCGCCGCCGAGCTGGCCATCAGCAACCCGCTGCTGGAGGACACCTCCATGTCCGGCGCGCGCGGCCTGCTGATCAACATCACCGGCGGCGAGGACATGACGCTGTTCGAGGTGGACGCCGCGGCCAACCGCATCCGCGAGGAGGTGGCGGACGACGCCAACATCATCTTCGGCTCCGCGGTGGATGACAGCCTGACCGGCCGCGTCCGCGTGTCCGTGGTGGCGACCGGGATCGACACGGGCCTCACGGAAGCGCAGCGTCCCCGCTTGATCGCGGTGGGCGCCGCCGCGGCCCCGCCCATGGCGCTGGCGCAGCCGATGGCGGCGCACCCGGCTCCTGCCGCTCCTATCCCCGCCGTCGCGATGCCGATGGGCCAGCCCGGCGCGCACCCTGCCCCGGTCAGCGTCATGGGAGCGCCCGTGCTGCCGGCGCCGGCCACGGAGCCTGACCCGGCCGCCGACCCGGCCCGCCTGCGCCCTTCGGCGCCCCTCGCGGCGCGCGGCCTGTTCGCAGACCAGCCGACTGCGCCGGTCCAGGCCGCCCCGCCCGTGCGCGGCAGCCTGTTCGGCATCGTCACCGGAGCCATCCGCGGGCGGTCCGCCGCCCCTGCGGCTGCCCCGGAAACCCAGCGCCCAGAACCCTCGGCAGCGGGCCAAGGCGATGCTGCGCCTGCTCGCCCGGCTCCGGCAGAAGAAGGGTTGGACATCCCGGCGTTCCTGCGCCGGCAATCGTCCTAAAGCGCCGGCCAGGGCGGCACGCCGCCCTGGCCGGTGCCGTTCGGCTGCGGCAACAGGGCTTTGGCCGTCCTGCAATCTTTTATAAACAACGCTTTGCGTCGTAATACCCGGCAACAATGATTGACTTTGCGACCGGAAGCGCACGCCATAGTTTGCGTGGCGGCCGTGATGATCCTGGCCGAATCGGGCCACGGCCCTGCAAGGCGACGCGAATGGATGGACTGCCGCCCGATCTTCTTCCCGGCCTGGGCCAGGCCCAGCGCACCCGGCAGCGCACCCTTGCCGCGGCGATTGGCTGCACGGGCGTGGGCTTGCATACCGGCATCACCATCCAGATGGAGCTGCGCCCGGCCCCGGCCGGCACGGGGATCGTGTTCCGCCGCACCGACCTCCAGGCGGACGTGGCTGCCCGGGCCGAGCTGGTCAGCGACACCCGGCTTTGCACCGTCCTTTCGGACCCCGCCGCCCCGCATGTCCGCGTCGGCACGGTGGAGCACGTCCTGGCCGCGCTCGCCGCGTGCGGCATCGACAACGCCCTGGTCGTCCTGGACGGGCCTGAAGTGCCGGTGCTGGACGGCTCGGCCGCGCCGTTCGTGTTCCTGCTGGACTGCGCCGGCGCCGTGGAGCAGGACGCCCCCGTCCGCGTGATGGAGGTGCTGCGTCCGGTCCGGGTCTCAGACGGCGAGGCGTTCGCGGAGCTGCGTCCGGCTGCTGCGGGCTTCGAGCTGACGGTCTCCATAGACTTCCAGGCCGCCGCCATCGGACGCCAGGCGCTGTCGCTGCGGCTAACGGAAGCAAGCTTCCGGCGCCATCTGGCGGATGCGCGCACCTTCGCCGTTGCGTCCGACATCGCCGCGCTGCAAGCCTCCGGCCTGGCGCGCGGCGGCAGCTTGCAGAATGCCGTCGTGGTGGATGGCGCCCGGGTGCTCAACCCTGGCGGGTTGAGGACGGCGGACGAGTTCGTGCGCCACAAGATGCTGGACGTGGTGGGAGACCTGGCGCTGGCCGGCGCCGCGTTGCAGGCGCGCTGCATCGCCCACCGGCCGGGCCACGCGCTGAACAACAAGCTGGCGCGCGCCATGCTGGCGGACCGTTCCGCCTGGGCCTGGGCAGAGCTGCCTGCGTTGACGAGCTGGGCCGCGCTGCCGCTGGCGGCGTCCGCGTAAAGGGGCGCTTCGCTTCCGGCCCTGGCCCCGCTATAAGCGCGCCATCCCTGGAACCTGGTGCCGATGCCGCGATCCGTCCGCCTGCTGCCCTGCCTCGCCCTTCTCGCCCTGCTCGGCGGCTGCGCGACGCTGGAAAGCCTCAATCCTTTCACCGAGGAGAAGGAGGACGTGGCCGCCAAGGAGAAGGCCAAGGCGAACAAGGACCCGGCGAACACGCCGGTGGAGGTCCTGTACAACAACGGCGTTGATGCCCTCAACGCGCAAAGGTACAGCACATCCGTCACGCAATTCGACAATGTCGAGGAGTACTACCCCTACTCGTCCTGGGCCACCAACGCGCAGCTGATGCATGGCTATGCCGAGTACCTGGCCGACCATTACAGCGAGGCGATCGGCGTCCTGGACCGGTTCATACAGCTGCATCCGACCAACCGCGACGTGGCCTACGCCTACTACCTGCGCGGCTTGAGCTACTACGAGCAGATCGCCGACATCCAGCGCGACCAGAAGGGCACGCAACAGGCCATGACGGCGTTGCAGGACGTGGTGAACCGGTTTCCTGATTCCGCCTACGCCCAGGACTCCCGCCTCAAGATCGACCTGTGCCGGGACCACCTTGCCGGCAAGGAGATGGAGATCGGCCGCTACTACGAGAAGCAGCGCCTCTACACCGCCGCGATCGGGCGCTTCCAGCGCGTGGTGGACGACTACCAGACCACCAACCACGTCCCGGAAGCGCTGCACCGGATGACGGAGATCTACCTGGTCCTCGGGCTGACGGACCAAGCCAAGAAAACCGCGGCGGTGCTGGGGCACAACTACCCGGGCAGCCCCTGGTATGCCGACAGCTATGGCGCCCTGGTGGCCGATGGGCAGGTCCCGGACGCGAAAGGCCGCATCGAGCACCCCGGGTTCTTCGCGCGCAACTTCGGGTCCATTTTCTGACGCGGTGCGGCTGAGACGGGATGCTGACGGCGCTGTCCATCCGCGACGTGGTGCTGATCGAGCGGTTGGACCTGCACTTCGGCCCCGGACTCACCGTGCTGACCGGGGAAACGGGCGCTGGCAAGTCCATCCTGCTCGACAGCCTCGGCCTGGCCCTCGGCGCGCGCGCCGAGCAGGGCCTGGTACGGGAAGGCGCCGAGCAGGCCAGCGTCGCCGCCTGCTTCACCCCCACCCCCGGCCATGCCGCGCTCGCGCTGCTGACGGAGAACGGCGTCGAGCTGGAGGACGAGGTGGTGCTCCGCCGGGTGGTGGCGAAAGACGGCCGTTCCCGCGCCACCGTCAATGATCAGCCGGTGAGCGTGGGCCTGCTGCGCCGCGCCGGGTCGCTGCTGGTGGAGGTGCAGGGCCAGCACGACCAGATGGGCCTGGCCGACCCGGCGGGCCACGCCGCCCTGCTGGACGCCTTCGCCGCGCATGCGCCGTTGCGCCGGGCAGTGGCGGAGGGCTGGGCCGGCTGGCGCAGCGCCCGCACGGCGCTGGAGGCCGCCCGGCGCCAGATCGCCGAGGCCGCGCGGGAGGAGGACTGGCTGCGCCACGCCGCGGACGAGCTGGGCGAGCTGGCCCCGCAGGAGGGCGAGGAGGAGCAGCTGGCCGCCGAGCGCCAGCGGCTGCAGCAGGGCGAGCGC
>CAXTNC010000150.1:0-7951 GCA_964245495.1 uncultured Acetobacteraceae bacterium | reverse complement strand
CGCCGTTGTGGACCGGCTCGGCCATGCGGGCGTCCATCGCGCCCAGCAAGGCAGGCGGGAACGGCCCATCACTTGATTGAGAGTGACCGGCAGGCCCGCGCCAGCCATGCGTCCAAGCCTGGCCCGCCCAGTCCCGTCAGCTCGGCCGCGACCCGGGCATGGTAGCCGTCCACCCACTCGCGTTCCGCCTCGCTCAGCAAGGCCGTGTCGATCAAGCTGCGGTCGAACGGCGCCAGCGTCAGCACTTCGAAGCGCAGGAACGGCCGGACAGCGTCAGGCAGGTCCGCCGGCTGCACGAGCAGCAGGTTCTCCAGGCGGATGCCGTAACGGCCCGCAGCGTAGAAGCCAGGCTCGTTCGACAGGATCATGCCGGCCTCGATCGGCACCGTGCGGGCGGCGCGGGACAGGCTGACCGGCCCCTCGTGCACCGAAAGATAGCTGCCGACGCCGTGCCCCGTGCCATGATCGTAGTCGAGGCCATCCCCCCAAAGCGGACGCCGCGCCACGGCGTCCAGGTGCGCGCCCGCCACGCCGTGGGGAAAGACGGTGGTGGACAGCGCGACATGGCCTTGCAGGACGCGGGTGAACCGCCGGCGCAGCCCGTCGAGCGGCGCGCCAGGCCCGGTCCAGACCGTGCGGGTGATGTCCGTGGTGCCTTCCTCATACTGGCCGCCGCTGTCGATCAGGTAGACCTCATCGCGGCCGATGGCGCGGTCCGTTGCTGGCGTGACCCGGTAATGGATGATCGCACCATGCTCCGCAGCGCCTGAGATGGCGGGGAAGCTCTCGCCCTGGAAGCCTGGCGCGTCCTGCCGGAAGCGCAGCAGCTGCCCAGCCGCCGACATCTCCGTCTCCCCTTCCGCCGTTTCCAGCCATGACAGGAAGCGGCACACGGCCACCCCGTCCCGCTGCTGCGCCGCCCGCGCGCCTGCCTGCTCCACGGGGTTCTTGCCCGCCTTGGGCAGCAGGCAAGGGTCCATCGCGTCCACCACGACGGCCCCGGCGCGCCGCAGGGCTTGCGCCACGGCCGCAGGCGCGGTTGCCGGGTCCACCCGGACGGTCTGGCCTGCCGAGCCGGCCAGGGCGGCGGCGAGCGCGGCTGGCTCATGGCAGCAAACCGCCGGACCCAGCCAGTGCCGGGTGGCGTCCGGCAGCTTGCCTTCGGAGATGAACAGGTCAACCCGGGCATCAGCGCGGGCGATGGCGAAGGCGAGCGCCACGGGCACGAAGGGCAAGTCCGCCCCGCGCAGGTTGAGCAGCCAGTTGATGCTGGCCGGGTCCGTCAGCACGCAGGCATCCTGCTTGGCTGAACGCAGCATCTCGCCCAGCGCTGCCCGCTTCTCGTCGGCGCCCTGCCCGGCGAACGCCAGCGGGTGCGGCACGGCCGCAGCGCTTGGCGGGGCCGGCCGGTCTTGCCAAACCAGGTCGATCGGGTTGGCTTGCAGCGGCACCATCTCCAGCCCGGCCGCCGTGTAGCGCGCCAGGGCGTCCTCGCTGATGAGCCAAGGATCATAGCCCAGGCGGCGCACGCGGGCTGCGGCCCATTCTGGCGCCGGCTGGTCCACGACGTGCAAACGCTCAAACACCGCGCCGTCCGTTTCCTCGGCCACTTGCAGGACATAGCGGCCATCCGTGAACACGGCCGCCTCCGCGGCCAGCACGACCGCGAGGCCGGCGCTGCCGGTGAACCCCGTCAGCCAAGCAAGGCGCTCGGCCCCTGGCGGCACGTACTCCCCCAGGTGCTCGTCGGCGCGAGGCACCAAGAAACCGTCGACGTCCCAAGCCTTGAGGACAGTCCGCAACGCTGCAACCCGAGTGGCTGACATGAGTTATTAACACACCTGTAGAGTTTACCATGCATTTGGCGCATAGCTGTCGGCTGGGCATGGCGTAGGGCGGTCGGTCTGGAGAGGCGTATATTGCGACACGGCAAATGCACTCGGCCGCCGCGCGGCGGCCTTCCGCACCAGATGCAACCATCAGGGTTTTATCGTCATGAACGCCTACGTGTCCAAGAAGGAATTGGCGCTCCTTCCTGCCAACCAGCCGGGCTATCCGGAGCACCATGCCGAGCAGCGGAACCGCAATGGCCTGCCCCGTCACGGCCTGTTCACCTGGATCGCTGCCTGGCTTGAGAGGCGGCGCGCCTTTTCGCAGCTGTCCGGACTCACTGACCGCGAGTTGCAGGACATCGGCTTGATCCGGGCCGACATCGGACGCGTGTTTGAGCCTGGGTTCGCGAGCAGCCGGAGCTAGCGCCGGCCCGGACCGCCATCGGGCTTACCGCCATCGGGCTTCCGGAGCATCAGCGTCGTCCAGGCGCCTTCGTGCAGGCGACGCATCAACACCAGCCCGACCCGGCGGTGAGCACAGGCCACCATCGCAGCCTGGCTGGCCAACAGGCCGGACAGGATCGCCGTGCCGCCAGGAGCGAGGTGCGCGGCAAGTTGCTTCGCCATGGCGCAAAGCGGGCGGGCCAGGATGTTGGCGAACACCAGGTCGTAGGGCGCTCCACGCCGGGCTGGCGGTTGCCAGCCCATGGCGGTCGCGGGGCGCAACTGGTTGCGCAATCCGTTGGCCGCTGCGTTCTCCCGCGCCACGCGAACTGACCATGGATCAATGTCGGTTGCCTTGACTGCCCGGTGAAGCAGCTTGCAAGCCGCCATCGCCAGGATGCCGGAGCCGCACCCAAGGTCCAGGATGCGGAGCGGCCGGCGGTGCGCGACCAGTTCCAGGGCGCGCAGGCAGCCCCGGGTTGACCCGTGTTCCCCGGAACCGAACGCCACCCCCGCGTCCAGGGTCAGGATGATGCGCCCGGCAACGCCATCCGCGCCGAGGTGGGTTCCCCGGACGAGGAAGCGCCGTCCGACGCGCTGCGCCGGGAAGGATGACTGGGTGCGGGCCAGCCACCCTCCCGCTTCCGTTGGCCGGCGCTGCAAGGGCGGGCGCTCGTCCGTGAGCAACTCGGCCAGCGCCAAGCCTGCCGCCAGCTTGGCTTCCCCATCCCCACGCCGCTTGACGCCCTCGACCGTCCAGGTGCGCCGGCCCTCGTCGGCGAGGAAGAAGCCGACGGTGCGGCAGGCTTGGCCCAGCGCCGCTTCGAAACTGTCCAAAGCCGCTTCCGGCACCGTGACGGAAACGGTTTCGAGCTCGGCGCTCATCTGGTCTTGCCAGTCAGGTCAGCGCTCCATGGCCTGCGGCAGCATGGCCCTCATCCGTCGCGGCGACCCGGAAGTACTGGAAGGCGAACACCCGGACGGCGCTCGTGCGGCCGCCTTCCGGCTGGTTGCCCTCAACCCTTTGCACCAGGTCGCCCAGCGCCACGCGCTCGCGTTTGCAGATTTCCTGCAAGGCATCCCAGATTTCTGGCTCCAGCCGCATGGACGACCTGCCGCGTGCGGCTATGATGTTGCGGTTCACCAACCGGCTTTGCATCGTTCACATCCGTCTTAAAATTGATCGCCTGCTTCGTTAACGAGATGTTAACGCAAAGACGCGCGAATTACAACTGCAAATAGCAGATCGTGTCTCATTTTGAGATGCAGCCTACGGCATCAGCCTTCAGGCTTCGGCAGGAGAGCGCAAAACAAGGGACAGGGCATGAAGCCCGTCCCGGAACTCGCTTTGCAAAGCGTCGTGAACGGCCCGGGAGCGGGCCAGCCGGCTTTGGCCTGAGAATGCAGCTGACACCATGCGGACGGTGTAATGCGTCTCGCCTCCCTCGGTTGCACCTGCATGGCCCGCATGGCGCAGGCTGTCGTCAACCACGTCCAGCTCCGTGGGGCTGAACGCGGCATGGAGCGCAGCCCGAATCCTGTCTTGTCGCATCGGCATGCTCCCTTATCGGCTGAATGCTGCGGGGCAGACAACGGCCAAGCTGGCCAAGCACGCCGGCCTTGCTCCCGCAGCGCCCCGGCGCACATAAGGGCAGATGACCCGACGCGCACCGCGACCCCGGGCCTACGCGCCCGATCCGGACGCGCCAGGCCGTCCCTGCGAATACCCTGGCTGCACGCAGCCCGGCGGCTATCGCGCGCCCAAGTCACGCACCAGCCTCAACGAATACTGGTGGTTCTGCCTGGAGCACGTGCGGACCTACAACGCGTCCTGGGACTTCTACAAAGGCATGTCGCCGGTGCAGATCGAGGCGCAGATGCGGGCCGACACCCAGTGGCAGCGCCCCACCTGGCCGCTCGGCCGGCTTGGCGCGCGTTTCCTGGACGAGGACGCGCTGCGCGACCCGTTGGAAGCCCTGATGAGCCAGCGCGGCCGCAGCGCCGAACGGGTGAAGCACGCCGCCCCTTCCGAGATCAGGGAACCGCTCAGCACACTCGGCCTTGAATGGCCGGTGTCGTTGGATGCGGTGAAGTCCCGGTACAAGGAACTGGCCAAGCGGCACCATCCGGATGCCAACGGCGGCGACCGGGCATCGGAAGAGCGGCTGAAGACGATCAACCTCGCCTACGCCGCCGTCCGCAGCCACTTGACAGCCGACCCGCCTTTGGCTGCCACAGGCTAGCCCAACCCGCGTTTTTCGTCCGCCTACGCCGCCCGATCTTGCTCAGGAATCCATAGCCGATGACCACCATCGCTGCCCTCGCGGACACACGTCCTGCCCCCACCTCCGCAATCGACGCGCCGGACACGCACGTCAGTGTCCGCGACGTGTTCGGCATCGACGTGAACCTGGAGGCGCCGGCCTTCAGCGTGCGCACGGAGCACGTCCCGGACCTGGACCCAACCTACCGGTTCGACCGGGAAACCACCGTGGCGATCCTGGCCGGGTTCTCCAACAACCGCCGGGTCCTGATCCAGGGCTACCACGGCACGGGCAAGTCCACCCACATCGAGCAGGTGGCTGCGCGGCTCAACTGGCCGTGCATCCGCGTCAACCTCGACAGCCACATCAGCCGCATCGACCTGATCGGCAAGGACGCCATCGTGGTGCGCGACGGCAAGCAGATCACCGAGTTCCGCGAGGGCATCCTGCCCTGGGCCTTGCAGCACGCCTGCGCCCTGGTGTTCGACGAGTATGACGCCGGGCGGCCGGACGTGATGTTCGTGATCCAGCGGGTGCTGGAAGTCGAGGGGCGGCTGACGCTGCTGGACCAGAACAAGGTGATCCGGCCGCACCGCTCGTTCCGCCTGTTCGCCACCGCCAACACGGTGGGCCTGGGCGACACCACGGGCCTGTATCACGGCACCCAGCAGATCAACCAGGGCCAGATGGACCGCTGGAACATCGTCGCCACGCTGAACTACCTGCCGCACGCGCAGGAAACCCAGATCGTCATGGCCAAGCTTGCCATGGACCCGAAGGACGCCGCCCAGCGCAAGCGGACGGAGCAGATGGTGGCGTTGGCTGACCTGACGCGCGCCGGGTTCATCAACGGGGACATCTCCACCGTGATGTCGCCGCGCACGGTCATCACCTGGGCGGAGAACGCCAAGATCTTCGGCGACCTCGGCTTCGCCTTCCGCGTCACCTTCCTCAACAAGTGCGACGAGGCGGAGCGTTCCACCGTCGCCGAGTACTACCAGCGCTGCTTCAACGAGGACATCCCGACGGGGGTGGCCGCACGCAAGGTCCTTTGATCGTGAGCGGGAGCAAGGACGGCCGGACGGAGGAGTTCAAGCGCGCCACCGCAGGCGCGCTGCGGGCGGTGGCCCAGGCGCCGGACGTGCAGGTGGCGTTCCAGCCGGGACCGTCCGGCGTGGTCGGGCGCCGCGCCAGGCTGCCGCTGCCTACCCGTGCCCTGCCCCCTGGCGAGATGGTCAAGCTGCGCGGGGCCGCCGACAGCGTGGCGCTTCGGCTGCGCCACCATGACGAGGGCGTGCACGCGGCCCGCTCGCCCGGGCAGCGCGAGGCCAAGGACGTGTACGACGCGCTGGAGCAGGCGCGGGTCGAAACCGTCGGCGCGCAGCACATGGCCGGCGTGTCGGCCAACCTGCGCGCCAAGCTCGCCGAGGAGTGCGAGGCCGAGGGCTACGACCGGATGACCCGGCGCGACCAGCTGCCGCTGCCCGCGGCGCTCTCCCTGCTGGCGCGGGAGCGGATGAGCGGGCAGGACAGTCCGGACGCCGCCAGCCGCATCCTGGGCGCCTGGCGCGACACGCTGGGGCCGGAAGCGGAGGCCGCCATGGCTGCCATGGCGGCGGCGCAGGACAACCAGTCCGAGTTCACCCGGGCCGCGCGCAAGCTGCTGGCCGCGCTGAACCTGGCCGAGGCGGAGGTGGAGGCCGAGCCTGACGAATCCGAAGACCAGGGCGAGGAAGGCGGCGAGCAGGCCGGCACGCAGGACAACAGGGAGGACAGCCAGGGCGAAAGCCAGTCCGAGCAGGACCAGACGCTGGGGCAGCAACCGGAGCAGATGGAGGGCCAGGCCTCCGAGGACGATGGCGAGCAGGCCGAGGAGGAGGAAGCCGCCGCGGCCGAGGGCGACGAGAAGCCCGGCGGCCCGCAGCAGCGCCGCGAGCGCCCCGCCACGGACGACACGACGACCTATCGCGCCTTCAACCGCGCCAACGACGAGGAGGTCCATGCCGACGACCTGTGCGACCCGGACGAGCTGACCCGGCTGCGCCAGCAGCTCGACCAGCAGCTGCAGCACCTGCAAGGGGTGGTCAGCAAGCTCGCCAACCGCTTGCAGCGCCGGCTGATGGCGCAGCAGACCCGGGCCTGGGAGTTCGACCTGGAAGAAGGGATGCTGGATGCCGGCCGGCTGGCCCGCATCGTGGTCAACCCGCTGCTGTCGCTGTCCTACAAGCGGGAGCGGGAAACCGAGTTCCGCGACACGGTGGTGACGCTGCTGATCGACAACAGCGGCTCCATGCGCGGCCGGCCGATCACGGTGGCCGCCATGTGCGGCGACATCCTGGCCCGCACGCTGGAGCGCTGCTCGGTCAAGGTCGAGATCCTGGGCTTCACCACCCGCGCCTGGAAGGGCGGGCACTCGCGCGAGCGGTGGGTGGCGGAAGGCAAGCCGCGCAACCCGGGCCGGCTGAACGACCTTCGCCACATCATCTACAAGCCGGCGGACGCGCCGTGGCGGCGGGCGCGCAAGAACCTCGGCCTGATGCTGCGCGAGGGCCTGCTGAAGGAGAACATCGACGGCGAGGCGCTGCTCTGGGCCTACCGCCGCCTGGTGGGCCGGCCGGAGCGGCGGCGCATCCTCATGGTCATCAGCGACGGCGCCCCCGTGGACGACAGCACCTTGTCGGTGAACCCCGGCAACTACCTGGAGCGCCACCTGCGGGAGGTCATCCGCGAGATCGAGAGCCGCGACGCCGTGGAGCTGATCGCCATCGGCATCGGCCATGACGTGACGCGCTACTATCGCCGGGCGGTGACGATCGTGGACGCGGAGGAACTGGGCGGCACGGTCATGAAGAAGCTGGCCGAGCTGTTCGACGAGGACGCGGCGACCGGCTGGGGCCGGGCAAGCATGGAACGGCCGCCGCTCGTCGCCTAGACTGCGCGCGTGCTGATCCAACCGCCGCCGCGCCCCGATCGCGCCCAGCAGCTCGTCTCGCGTCCGGCCCGGCGGCGGCGGTTGCTGCGGCCCATGCTGATCGGCTCGCTGGTCGTCCACCTGATGGTCCTGCTCGTGCTGGCGCTGCGGGCGCCGGTCCCGGAACTGCCGCCGCAGGCTTCAGCGCCGGACCAGGTCGCCATGGTCTACCAGAGCGCCGGCGAGAAGCAGGCGTCCACGGAGGCGGCGCAGCCGTCCCCGCAAGCGTCCGTGGCCCAGGGCAACCCCGACGCGCCGGTCGCGCCGCCGGAGCCGAACACGTCCCTGCCCTCCCCCGTGCAGCCGGATACGGCCACCACGCCGCCGCCGACCGGCGCCCAGCCGGACCCGGCGCCCGAGCAGCCTCCCGCCCCGGCGCCAGACTCCGCGCCGCCGCAGCCGCCGACCGTGTCGCTGGACCCGGCGGAGGAGGGCTTCAC
>CAXTNC010000149.1:0-7975 GCA_964245495.1 uncultured Acetobacteraceae bacterium | reverse complement strand
GGTGAACATCGACGTGGACTTCGACGGGCTGGTCTACTGGAACGGCGAGGTGGTGGACCCGGCGGTGCTGGACAGCCGGCTGCGCGCCATCGCGGTGCAGCCGGACCAGCCGGAGGTCCACCTCAAGCCGAACAAGCTGGTGACCTACAACCACGTGATCGCCGTGCTGGCGGCGGCCCAGCGCTACGGCGTGAACAAGATCGGGCTGGTGGGCAACGAGCAGTTCGTGGACTGAGCGGCTTCCTGCTTCGCCAGCGCAGCTTCGGCCTGTTCTCCGCTGCGACCAGCGTGTCCACCATCGGCAGCGCCGTCGCCTCCATCGGGATCAGCCTGGCGCTGCTGGTGGCTAGGTACTCACCCTCCGCCGTCGGCCTGGTGCTGGCGGCGGAGTCGGTGCCGCGGCATCCGCAGCTTCGGGCCGCCTGTCAGCTCGCGCGCATGGCGGTGAGCGAACCGAGGATGGCGTCAGCCCACCCGGCGTAGCGGCCGCCGTGCTCCGCGGCGATGGAGGCGATGCGTTCGGCGGCCGAGATGGCGAGCGGGTCGAGCTGTAGCAGCTCGGCGTAGGCATCCATCGCGGGTTCCGCCTGGTCGAGCATCTCGTGGCACTGGCCGAGGTTGAACAGCGCCACCGCGCTCGCCGGCGGCCCGAGCCGATGCGCCTCCTGGTACACCGGGATGGCGTCCTCGAAGCGTTCGAGGGCCAGCAACGTCTCCCCCAGGTGCAGCCAGGCGCGGGAGTTCAGCCGCGCCGCGTCGATCAGGGCGCGGGCGCGGCGTTCGGCCAGCGCCAGGTTTCCGAGCGCCTGGGCCTCGCGGATGCGGCTTTCCAGCACGGGCCAGAGGATTTCCGCCGCGGCATGGCGTTCGGCCTCGTCGCCGGGCACGAGGCTGCGGGCGATGCGTTCGGCTGCGTCCATGTCGCGGACCATGCCATCCATGTCGCCCGCCAGCATCGGGACGAAGGCCCGCGCCCGGTGGAGCCGGCTCCACAGCAGGCCGGCCCGGAATGGCGACAACTGGGCCGCGGCCTGCTCCACCATGCGCTCGTGCGTCTGGGCGGCCTGCTCCGCGCGCGCCGGGTCAGGGCGGGTCTTCGCGTGCTCGATCAGCAGGTGATAGCTGGCTTCGACGGCGGCGGGGGAGCCTGCCGGGAGGGCGGGCCACAAGGCCTGGAACAAGGCGCCGAAAGCGTGTTCGCCGCGGGTGCGGGACAGGCAGGCGAGGGTGATTGTCCGGGTGACCTGCAACGAGGCATCCTTGTCGCAGCTGACCGAAGTGGGTGCGGTGCGCGTCAGCTCCTCGACGACCCGATGGAAGCACAGCCTGTGCAGCAACCACAGGAGGTTGTCGCGCTTGGAAAGCGGCAGGCGCTCGTAGGACTGCACGGCCTCGCAAAGCTGTGCCCAGCGCAGGCCGCGCTCTGCCGTAGGAACCTCGTCCGGTCTCGTGATGGCGACGGTCGCCTTGGACGAGTGGGCGGCGTTGGCGACCAGCAGGCGGTGATTGGTGGCGACGACGCTGTTGAACCTCGGCAGGTCATCGCTGCTGGCGAACGCCCGGTAGGCAAGCTCGATGCCCCAAGGCGTCAGGTTGCCGTCTCCGGCCGGCTCTGCGAGGTTGATCCAGCTTTGGTTCAGCCACGCCCGGAATGGCAAAGGAATGGGCAGCCCTTCGGGCTGCCCATCCATGTCAGTAGATGACTTCGTTTGCATTCAGGGCAGAAAGGGTCGTCAAGCGCGTGATGGTCTTCTTCATCGCAATCGTTCCTTCGTTGCGACCAATCCAAGATTGATCTGCCGCTGGCAAAATTCGCCAGCATACGAAGCTAATCCGCATTTGCACCGGCATGGGCGTTAATAGAGCGTCAAATCACCTTACCCCGGCTTGGGCGGCCCAGCCTGCTGCGTCAGTTCGCCCACCAGCCGGTCGGCGTGGTAGATGTGGGCCAACGCCTCGCGCAGTGCGGTGACATCGACCGCCACCGTGCGGTTCTGGCTGGGGTCGTAGCCGAAATCCCCACCCAGCGACTGGATGTTGCCGTCGAACACCAGCCCGACCGCCTCGCCGTGGCGGTCGATCAGCGGCGAGCCGGAGTTGCCGCCGATGACGTCGTTGGTCGTCGTCATGTCCAGCCGGGTCGCCCCATCCACGCCCGCCTTGGCTTCCAGCCAGCTCGGCGGCAGCGCGAACGGCTCGTTGCCGGTGGCGCGGGCGTAGGCGCCGGCGAAGTCGGTGAACGGGGCCACCGTCTTGCCGTCCTGGATGTAGCCCTTCACCGTGCCGTAGGACAGCCGCAGGGAGAAGGTGGCGTCCGGATAGTCGGCGGCGCCTTCCAGCGCGAACTTGGCCCGCGCGATGGCCGCCGCGTTTTGCGTGACGATCGCCTTGACGTTGTTCTCGTAATCCCCCCGCACCGCGCGCGCCGGGCCGTCAAGCCGGCGGACGAACACCAGCATCGGGTCCGTGGACGCGTTGATGGCTGCCGCCCCGCCTGCCAGCAGGCTGGCGCGCAGCTTCGGGTCCGCCAGCTTCGTGCCGTCCACGACCTGCGCCGCGACCTGCTCCGGCGACTGGCTGCCGAGGATGGCGCGCACGTCCGGGTCGCCGGCGCCGAGGTACTCGCGCACCTTGGTCAGCCACCACGCGATCTCCGTGCGGTCCAGCTCGGGATAGAACGGGGCATCCGCGGTGATCTGCTGCTTGAGCGCCGGGGCGTTCGCCTCCTGGTGCTCTGGCAGCCGCTGCGGGTCCGGCTCGCCGCTCTCGGCGGCGGCGCGGTTCAGCAACACGGCTTGCTGCAGCGTGTCCCCCACGACGAAGCGGGGCAGCTGCTCAAGCAGGGCATAGCGCTGGTAGATGACCTTGCGGCGCTGCGTCGCCCGGGTGATCGCGTCCCATGCCCCCGCGGCCTCGGCCAGCTTCGGGTCCGCGCTGACCTGGCTGCGCAACGCGGCCTCCGCCTTCGCCGCGTCAGGGATGATGGAGCCTTCAACCAGCGCCAGTTGCCGGCCTTTGAACGCCTTCAGCGAGTTCTCCCTGAAGAACAGGGTCGTCTTGGAGAACCGCTGCTGCTCAGGCCCCTTGGCGCCAAGCTCGATCAACATGCCGCGCAGCTCGGAAAACAGGTTGAGGAGGAATGGCTGCAGCTGGTCGCGCGTGAACTCCAGCTGCGCCACCGTCTGCGCCCGCTCCGTGCCGCCCGGGTTGCCGGAGGTGAAGGCGATGTCCCCGTCCTGCGCGCCCGTTTCGGAGAAGCGCAGGAAGTCCGGGGAGGCGAGCGGCTTGCCGCCGTCGTAAATCCGCACGAACGCCGCGTCGATCGCATAGCGCGGGAAGTTGAAGTTGTCAGGGTCGCCGCCGAAGTTCGCCGCCGCGTCTTCGGGCGCCCAGACCAGCCGCAAATCCTGGTAGCGCTTGTAGGCGTACAGGTCGTAGCGGCCGCCGTTGTACAGCGTCACCACCTGGCAGCGCACGTCGGCCCCGTTGCCGCAGCCGCTCTGCACGGTGGCGACCGCGGCCCGCTCCGCGTCCGCGAAGCCCTGCCCCGACTGGCCGGCCGTGGCGTCCTGGATCGTGCGGGTCACGTCCGTGATGGCGGTGAGCTGGTTGGCCTCCATGCCGGGGCAGGGCCGCTCATCGGCCGGCTGCGCCGCGGTGAAGCCGTCCGCCACGTAGTCGTGCCCGCCGTCGGACAGCGCGCCGATGCATTCGCGGGCGCAGTGGTGGTTGGTCATCACCAGGCCCTGCGGCGACACCAGGCTGGCCGAGCAGCCCTGCGCCAGGCGGATGGACGCCAGGCGCACGTGGTCGAGCCAGGCCTTGTCCGGCGCCCAGCCGTACTGCGCCGTCATCTTCCCGGCGGGAAAGTTGTCGAAGGTCCACATGCCCTCGTCGGCGAGCGCCGGGCTGCAAGCCCAGGCGAGGATGGCGGCGGCGAGCGGGGCAATGCGCATGAAGTCTCCGGAGATGGTCGGCGGGCAATGAAGCAACATAGCTCATCGGCTCCCTTCGTGGCCATCGCCGCCGGCGGGTTTATCCGCTGGCTTTCCCGCCGGACTGGGGCGAATATCGGGGAAACAGCTTCGGAGGAAACGCAATGTCCATCCTGGAAATCCCGGCGCAGGCGTTCACGCCGCCATCGGCCAGCGACGAGGCCGCCATCGGAGAGCTCCATGCGGCGTTCGAAGCCCAGCGCGCCGCCTTCGCCACGGACCGCTACCCGAGCCTGGACGAGCGCAAGGCCCGCATCGGCAAGCTGGCGGGCATGCTGCTGGGCTACCGCGAGCGCATCTGCAAGGCGCTGAGCGAGGATTTCGGCTCGCATCCCACGGGGGCGTCCGAGCTGATCGAGGTGCTCGGCCCCGTCGGCCGGGCGCAGTACGTGCTGGGCAAGGTCGAGGAATGGATGGCCCCCGTGCCGCGCGAGGTCGATCCCGCCTTCCTGGGCACGGCGCAGGCCTACACCCAAAGCCAGCCGAAAGGCGTGGTCGGCAACATCGTGCCGTGGAACTTCCCGTTCGACCTGTCGGTTGGCCCGATGATCGAGATGCTGGCGGCCGGCAACCGGGTCATCGTCAAGCCTTCCGAATTCACTCCCGCCTGCGCGGCGCTGCTGCGCGAGATGGTGGAGGCGACCTTCGATTCGACGCTCGTCTACGTCGCGGTGGGCGGGCTTGAGCTGGCGCGCGCCTTCTCCGACCTGCCGTGGAATCACCTGCTCTACACCGGCAGCCCCGATGTCGGCCGCCTGGTCATGCAGGCGGCCTCCCGCAACCTGACCCCGGTGACGCTGGAACTGGGCGGCAAGTGCCCGGCGGTGCTGACGCCGGGTTCGGTGACGCAGGCGAACGTCGATTCCGTCATCGGCACCAAGACGGTGAAGAACGGCCAGATGTGCGTCTCGGTCGATTACTGCCTGGTGCCCCGCGCCGAGATGGACAGCTTCGTTTCCATGTCGAAGGACTTCATGGGGCGGGTGGCGACGGACTACTCGCAAAGCGACGAGTGCACCGGCATCATCTCCTTGCGCCACCTGGACCGGTTGTCGGGGATGCTGGACGAGGCGCGGGAGCGGCAGACCACCATCGTCGAGCTGGAGCCGAACGGCCAGGTTGACCGGGAAACCCGCCGCATGCCGATCTCGCTGGCGATCGACCCGGCGCCCGACCTGCGCATCATGACGGAGGAGATCTTCGGCCCGATCCTGCCGGTGGTGCCGTACGACGACCTGGAGGACGCGGTGGGACGGATCAACGCCGGCGAGCGCCCGCTGGGCGCCTACGTGTTCGGCGACGACAAGGCTGCGACCGGCCACGTGCTGGAGCAGATCACCTCCGGCGGCGCCGCGGTCAACGCCTGCGCCTTGCAGGGCGCGCTGCCGTCGCTGGGCTTCGGCGGCGTTGGCATGAGCGGCATGGGGCGCCACCACGGCCTCGACGGCTTCCGGGAGTTCTCCAACCAGCGCGGCGTGGTGGTGCGGGGCGACAGCGGCGACCAGATCGACGCGTTCTATGCCCCGTACGGCAAGGCGGAAGCGATCGTGAAGATGGTGCTGGGGGGCTGAAGGACAGGCGCTCCAGGCGTCCAGGGGGCAGCCGCCCTCTGGATGCCTCGGTCAGCCCTCCTCACCACAGGTAGCCAAGATCCCGCGCGCCCGAGACGCTGGCCTTGCGCAGCAAGGTCCGCGACACGCGGCGCGCATGGAACACGGTGGCCGCCGTCGGGCCGACGAGCACCAGCTCCTCGCCGCGCCTGACCGCGCGCACGATCCGTTCGGCGACGACCGACGGGTGCACGCCGCGGGCCTTGTACTGCTTGTCCAGCCGGTCGAGCGCCGAATCCGGCACGCTGGCCGCCACGGCGCGGCGGTTGCGCACGATCGGCGTGTCGATGATGCCGGGGCACACCGCCGTCACGCCGACGCCCGTGTCCCGCAGCTCGACCGCGAGCGAGTCCGAAAGCCCCAGCACGGCGTGCTTGGAGGCGGAGTAGGCGCTCAGGTTCGGCACCGCGTTGATCCCCGCGGCGGATGACACGTTGACCAGGCGGCGCACCCCGCCCGCGGCGATCATCGCCGGCAGGAACGCCCGGCTGACATGGACCACGCCCATCACGTTCACGCCCATCACCTGGCTCCACGCGCTCAACGGCGTGTCGAGGAACGGGCCAAGGAAGGCGACCCCGGCGTTGTTCACCACCACGTCCGGCGGCCCGGCCTCCGCCAGGACCTGCGCGGCGAGCGCATCCACCGCCGCCGGGTCGCTGACATCGCATCCGGCTGGGAGGCAGCGCCGGCCCGCGGCCTCCACCTGTCCCGATATTTCGGCCAGCCGGTCCGCGTCGAGATCGACCGCGACGACGTCAGCTCCCTGCCGGGCGAAGGCGAGCGCGGTTTCGCGGCCGATGCCCGATGCCGCGCCCGTCACCAGCACCCAGCGTCCATTCAGGTCGAGCATCTTGTTCCCTTACGAAGCCTTGCCGCCCCAGCCGGCGCCTGCGAACACCATCTGGTCCTTGTTGTCCCGCATCAGCATGGCGAAGCCCGGGATGGCCTCGAACCCCAGCCCGTGCGGCGGGCCGTCCGGCCCGGCCACGATCTTGGGGTAGCTCTCGCCCGCGAACTTCTCCCACTTGCCGGCCGGCTTTTTCACCTCGACATGCGCCACTGTCGCCTTCAGCACCAGGCGCACGATCGCCTCCTTGCGCGAGGAAGGCTTGGTCAGGCTGGGATGCCCGGCGATCATCTGCCATCCATTGGCGAGCGCCCAATCGGTCAATTCCTGCTTGGTCATGGCGTGGCTTCCCCAGTTGCGGGGAGCCTACACCAAATGCCGCCCGCATCGGCCAGGGGTGTCATGCCCGGACAGAATCCGGCGCAGCCAGGCATCCATGCCGGGACGCGCGTGCCGGTGGGCCATGACCGCCTGCATGGGCCGCCCTCACCCGCTGTCGAGCCGCCGTCCGCGGGCCACTTGCCGCGCGATGGCGGCTTCCAGCTCAGCGTCCGACACGGTGGCCAGCTCCGCCGGGTCGCCCCATGCCCGGCTTCGTCCTTGCCGCCGCCCGGGCGCGCAGGGCGGCCACGTCGGCCGGGGTGCGCCGCTGCCAGGGACACGGGCCGGCCTTCGCTGCGGCGAGCTGGAGGGGAGGCATGGAGCGGAACAAGGCATGAACTAGGGGCGGCTCGCAACCGTTCCGGCGCCAGCAGCCGACGGCACGCGCTCCTCCCGGTGCTGCCGCATGGCCGCCGCGCCGCCAGCCACGGCGTCCCAGGCGGCCTGGGCCAGGAGCTTGCGGTCCCGGAAGTCCCGCGGGTCCAGCGGCGGGTGCAGCAGCACCGTGGCCCGCATCCCGCGCCACTGCGCGAGCTGCCAGAAGTGGCTGGCCAGGTCCATGTCGCCGTACCAGGCGAACACCGCGCGCGTGCTGCGCCGGGTCGGCAGGCCAGCCAGGCGGTCATAGGCGACGGAGACGGGCTGGACCAGCGGCGGATCAGGCCCTTCCGCCACGGAAAAGAAGGCCGAGCGGAACGGCATCACCCGGCCGCCGTCCGAGCTGGTGCCTTCGGGGAACAGCAGCAAGTCGTCGCCCCCGGCCAGGCGGGCGCGCATGGCGTCCCGCTCCCGCCCGGTGGCGCCGCGGGTGCGGGTGACGAACACGGTGCGGCCGAGCCGCGCCACCACGCTGACGACAGGCCAGGCTGCCACCTCGCCCTTGGACACGAAACATGCCTCCAGCCGCCCGCCCAGCACGAGGATGTCCAGCCAGGAGCAGTGGTTGGCGGCATAGATCACCCGGCGGCCCGTGCGGGAGGCCGCGGGCGCGCCGGCCACCCGCACCTGCAGCCCGATCAGCCGCGCGAGCACGGACCAGTACGCCCGCGCGAACGCCACCTTCGCCCGTCCCGGCAGCGCCAGCAGCACGGCCTGCACGGGGCAGGCGAGCAGCGTCCAGCACGCGGCGGCCATCCCCC
>CAXTNC010000148.1:0-8023 GCA_964245495.1 uncultured Acetobacteraceae bacterium | reverse complement strand
GGCGGCCGCCGGGCCGTGCAGGAAGCGCCCCAGGATGCCGGCCAGGTCCACCCGCCGCATCATGCGGCGCAGCTCCTCCTCCGTGAACACGTGGGTCGCCACGAAGCGGCCGAGCGCGTGCCCCAGCCGCTGCTGCTGCGCCGGCACGATGGCGGTGTGCGGGATCGGCAGCCCGAGCGGATGGCGGAACAGCGCGGTGACGGCGAACCAGTCGGCGATGCCGCCCACGAACCCGGCCTTGGCCGATGCCTGCAGCAGGTCCGTCCCCCAGCCCGGCGGCAGCGCGTAGCTGCCCAGGGTGAGGGCGGCCATCAGCGCCAGCAGCCCGGTGGCGAAGGCGCGGTGCCGGGCGAGGGAGCGCCGGGCGGGCTGGTCAGGGTCAGCGAGGAGCATGGGCGGTTGGTTAGCACCGCGCTCCCGGCTGCGCAGCCCCGGAGCACGGTCACGAACTGCTTGCCAGCCGGCCATGCTGCGCCGCATCGTGCGTCCATGCCCGATCATCCCGAACCGGCTTGCTCTGCACCAACCCAGGCCGGCGACACCGTCCGCAGCTTGCTTGCCCTGGTCGGCCAGGCGCAGGACCGCAGGCGGACCGACCCGTTCGGCAGCCCCGTGCTGGCCGTGGCCCTCGCCGTCGTCCGGATGATGGACAGCGGGGCGCTCTCGCTCGATCAGCTGGATGCCGTGGTGGCCCACCTGCGGGACGCGGCGTTCGACGCCCGGGCGGCCCGGCTGCGCGCCTACGTGGGCGGGCTGGACGGGTCGGCCGCGGCGATGGAGGCCGTCGCCGCCCGCCTGGTGCGGCCGGACCCGGCGGACAGCCCCGTGCCGTTCCAAACCTTCCGCGCCGCCGTCGAGCGCACCCGCTTCGCCGCCGTGTTCACCGCCCATCCCACCTTCTCCCTGCCGCGGGAGCAGTCCGCCGCCCTGGCCCGCGCCGCCGGGGGCGAGCCGGCGCCGCGCTTCGCCTCCCACCGCCCGTCCAAGCCGAGCCTCGCGCAGGAGTTCGAGGAGGCGGTGGCCGCCATCACCCATGGCCGGGACGCGATCGACGGGCTGACGGAGGCGCTGCTGCGCGCCGCCGCCCTCTGGCCCGACCGCTGGCGCACGCTGTCGCCCCGCCCGGTGATCCTGGCCTCCTGGGTCGGCTACGACACGGACGGGCGGACGGACATCGGCTGGTGGGACACGCTGCGCCTGCGCCTGGTGATGAAGCGGCTGCAACTGGCCCGGGCGCGCGGGCAGGTTGGGGAAGGCCCGGCCGCCGGCCGCCTGGACGAGGCGCTGGCCGCCGTGGACGCGCAGGTCGCCGCCTGCCCGCACGCGCCGGATGCGGACGCGGTGGCCGCCTTCGCCGCCGCCCTGGTCGGCGGGCGGGAGGCGGCCATGATGACCCCCGGGCCGGTGCTGCGCCTGCTGGACGAAGCGATGGCGGCCGCGTCCGACCCGATGGCGCTGGCGGTGGCGCGCGCCGGGCTGGCCAGCCACGGCCTGTCGCTCGCCCACACCCATGTGCGGCTGAACTCGGCGCAGCTGCACAACGCCGCCCGCGTGCGCCTCGGCCTGGCCGATCCGCCGGCGGACCCGAGCCGGCGTCGGGCGCTGCTGACCGCCATCGGCGAGGCGCTGGACGCGGTGCAGCCGGAGCCGGTCGATTTCGGCGCGCTGATGGGCGAGCAGGCCTCCGCCGTGCGCGTCATGATGACGGTGGCGCAGATCGTGAAGCACATCGACGCCGCCATCCCCGTGCGCTTCCTGATCGCTGAAACCGAGAGCGGCTACACCCTGCTGACGGCGCTGTGGCTCGCGCGGCTGTTCGGGATCGAGCGCCAGGTGGAGATCAGCCCGCTGTTCGAGACGGCGGAAGCGCTGGAAAGCGGGGCGCGGGTGCTGGCGGAGGCGCTGCGCTCGCCGCACTGGTGCGACTACCTGCGCGCCACCGGGCGGATGTGCCTGCAATTCGGCTACTCGGACAGCGGGCGCTACGTGGGCCAGCTGGCGGCGTCCTACGGGATCGAGCGGCTGCGGCTGAAGGCGGCGGACCTGCTGGCGAAGCATGGCTTGACGGACGTGGAGGTCGTGCTGTTCGACACGGGCGGCGAAAGCATCGGCCGCGGCGCCCATCCCGGCTCCCTGGCCGACCGGCTGAAGTATTACTCGCCGACCGCCACCCGGCAGGCCTTCGCCGCCGCGGGCATCGCGACGCGGGAGGAGTGCGCCTTCCAGGGCGGCGACGGCTACCTGCTGTTCGGCACGCCCGCCTTGGCGTCAGCCACGGTCGCACGGATCGCCGAGCACGCCTTCGCCGCCATCCCCGCCGGGCAGGACCCGATCTATGACGAGCCGGACTTCGCCGCCGGGTTCTTCGCCACCATCGGCAGCGGGATGCGCGAGCTGGTGGAGGACCCGGGCTATGCCGCGCTGCTCGGCGCGTTCGGCCCGGCCCTGCTGGACCCGACCGGCTCGCGCCCTTCCGCCCGCCAATCGGACACTGGCGGGCCAGCCGCCATCCGCCACCCGCGCGAGCTGCGGGCGATCCCGAACAACGCGATCCTGCAGCAGCTGGGCTGGTGCGCGAACACGCTGCAAGGCGTGGGCGCGGCGGCGTCGCAGCACCAGGAGGAGTTCGCCCCCCTGATGGAGAACAGTCCGCGGTTCCGCCGCGCGATGGACTTCGCCGCCCACGCCCTGGCGCATTCAGACCTGGATGTGCTGCGCGCCGTGGTGGGCCTGGTCGATCCGGGCGCCTGGCTGGACCGGGTGCCGCACACGATCATCCCCGGCCGCGCCGCCGCCTTGATGGCGGTGGCCAGGGCGCTGGACCGCTTAGGCCTGTGGCGGCCGGTGACGGCGATGGCCCGGCGCATCCAGCTGGACCGCCTGGCGTTGGCGGAGGCCTGGCCGGACGCGCCGCGCATGGCGGCGGAGGAGGTGCTGCTGCACGCGCTGCGGGTGGCGGCAATCCAGCGCATCTGGCTGCTGGGGACGGAAATCCCCGAGTTCTCCCCCCGCCACGGCCTGACCCGGCAGGCGCTGGAGGACCGCCTGCTGCGGCTGGACGTGCCGGCCTGCCTCGCGCTGCTGGGCGAGATCTTTCCCCATGCGCCCAACCCGGCCGCCGCGCGCGACTACGCGGAGCCGCCCGGGCGGCGCAACGCGGTGTCGTATGGGCGGATGCACCAAGAGGTGTTCGAGCCGATGGGCCGGCTGTTCGGGACGGTGCGGGAGATCGGGGCGGCGATCACCCACGCCGTCGGGGCATTTGGGTAAGCGTGGCGAGACATGCGCGGTTGCCGTGACTCGGCGCCCGAAGTGGCGGCCTTCTTGAGCGTCTGCGGAACCCCCCGCCGCAAGCCGCCCGCCGCGAACGGCGGCGCCCGCTTCCGCGCGGCATGACCGAACCAGCCGACATCGCCACCACCGGCGACATCGCGGCCTGTTTCCGCCTCCTGCTTGGCCGGCAGCCTTCGCCCGAGGAATGGGCCGGGCACTCGGCCCTGGCCGGCCAGCCGCTCGCCAGCGTCGTCAAGAGCTACCTGGACAGCCCGGAGTTCGCGGCCCGCACCCGCGCGGGGCTGCCCGGCGCCAGCTCCCTGAGCTTGAGCACGCCGAACGGCGTGGGCGTCTACACCTCCGCCGATGACCTGGACGTTGGGCGTCATGCTGCGGCCGGGCACTACGAGCCGGCGGTCGCCGCGGTGTTCCGCCGCCACCTGCGCCAGGGCATGACCGTGCTGGACGTGGGCGCCAACATCGGCGTGTTCACCATGCTGGCCGCGTCCCTGGTCGGGCCGGCGGGCCGCGTCCTGGCGGTGGAGCCGAACGAAGCCAACGTCCGGCTGATCGAGGCGAGCCGCCGGGCCAATGGCTTCAGCCAGGTGAGCATCGCCTTCTGCGCCGCCGGCCGCGGCCCGGGGCTGCTGAGCCTGCGGACCGCCTTCTCCAACGGCGTGACGGTCCCGCTGGAAGGCGAGCTGGACGCGCTGCTGCGCTCGCGGCTGGTGCCCAGCTTCCCTTTGACAGCCATCGTGCCGCCTGGATGGCGGATCGACTTCATCAAGATCGACATCGAGGGCGACGAGCACACCGCGCTGGCCGGAGCGGCGGACATGCTGCGCCGGGACCGCCCGGTGATCGTCAGCGAGTTCAGCCCAAGGCTGCTGCGGTCCAACTCCGGCGTGGAGCCGCAGGCCTACGCCGATTTCCTGACCGGCCTGGGCTACCGCATGGAGGTGGTCCACGAGGACGGCAGCATGGAACCCTGCCCGGATGCCGCATCGGCCATGGCGTTCCACCGGGCCAGCGGCGGCGACCACATCGACATCCTGCTCACGCCGGAGGGCGGGCCGCCCCGGTGACGGCGGCTGCGGTCAGGATTTCAGGTCCTGCACCTGCCGCTCTGCCACCTTGAACGCGTCGTGGACCGCGGTGTGGGCGTCTGGATGCGCCCGGTTCTCCTTGCCGTGGTGCGGGTCATGGGAGATTTCCAGGCTCCTGCCCGGCAGGCCGAGCCGGATATGGACGCTGACATGGTGGTTGGGCAGCCCCCTGCCGCCCGACGCTTCCAGCGTGACCCGGCACGACACCAGGTCCTTGCAGTGGCGTTCCAGCTTGTCCACGTGGCGGCGGATGTCCGCTTCCAGCGCCGGGGAGCTTTGCAGGCCGTGGAAGGCGATCTCGAGCGGGCTTTGCATGGAAACGCCTTTGGATTGAAACAGGCACAACGCGCGGGAAGCGCCGCCAACTACATGTCGGACGCCATGGCCGCTTCCTGGACGGGCATGGGGTGGTGGTCCAAGTCCGTCAGCACCCGCCATGCTCCTCCGGCCAGCACCTCGGCCGGGCGGAAACGGGCCTTGTAGGCCATCTTGGCGCTTTCCGGCACCCAGTAGCCCAGGTACACGTAGGGCAACCCCAGCGCTTTCGCGCGCTCGACAAGCCAAAGGATCGCGTAGTTGCCGAGCGAGCGCCGCGCCAGCTCCGGCTCGAAAAAGCTGTACACGGCGGACAGCCCATCGCCCAGGCGGTCCATCAGGCAGGCGCCGACCAGCCGGCCGTCCGCGTCGCGGAACTCTACGATGGCGGTCTCGATCGGCGTGTCCTCCACCATGGCGCGGTAGTCGTAGAAGCTCATGGTCGCCATGTCGCCGCCGCCATGCCGCGCCGCCTGGTAGGCCTGGAAAAGCTGGAACTGCTCCGCCGTGGCCCGCGCCGCCACCTCGAATCCTTCCACGCCCGCGTTGGTGCGCGCCACCCGGCGCAGCGTGCGGTCTGGCTGGAACGTGGCCACGGGAATGCGGATCGGCACGCAAGCGTTGCAGGCGGGGCAGACCGGGGCATAGGCGATGTTGTGGCTGCGGCGGAACCCGGCGCGGGACAGCCGGTCGTGCAGCGCGTCGCTGTCCGGGCCGGTGATCTCCGTCACCACCTTGCGCTCGGTGCGGCCAGCCACGTACGGGCACGGCAGGGGCGCCGTGGTGTAGAAGAACTGCGGCCGGCGCGGGGGCTTGTAGGTCATTGTCGCCGCCATCGTCCACGCCAGGGCCGCAACCGTCAATCGTCTCGACTCATGGCGACAGGGTTATGGCCGCATCCATGCCTTCCGCGGCCGGCCCGAGCGCCACGGACCCGCCGTTGCGCCACCGTTCCAGCAGGTCGCGTGCATGGGGGCTGAGCGGGTGGGCGGACTGGCCCGGCGCCGTGATGAAGCGGCTCGCGTCCAGGTCCGCCAGGTCATAGATCGCGCGGTAGCCGGGGCCGTGCACCGAATCATAGCTGCCCGGCGCCATGCCGCCGGCGAAGATGGTGGTGGCGCTGCCGGGCTGCGGGATGCGGTTGCCCAGCGCCGGCAGCACCGGATCGGCGAACACCGCCATGTGCAGCTGGCCCCAGCGCCACCGCGCCGGGTCGGGGCCGAGCGTGGCGGCCAGCGGCGGCATGGCCTGCGCCAGCGCCTGGTCCAGCAGCGGGCCGCAATCGCCGCCGCACCACGCCGCGCCCCCCGGGCTGAGCAGCCAGGCCGCCATGTCGGCCCAGGGCCGCTCGGCGCCGGCCGGGATATGCTGGCGCTGCAACGCCAGCGCCTCGAACGCCTGCATCCAGGCGGTGAAGATGATCGGCTGCGGCAGGTCCATCGCCATGCGGCCGTCCCAGCCGGCGAGCAGGGCGGCGGCTTGGCCGGGCAGCCCGTCCGGGCGCGGCCGGGCCAGCAGCGCGGGCAGCACCTGCTGGGCGAAGGCGTCCGTCACGTCGAGCTGCATGGCCGCGAAATCGGCCGGGGACAGCCGACCCCCGCTTGCACGATCACCGAGCAGCTGCCGGATGCGCCGGGCGCGCCAGTCGCCGAACCAGTCCTGCCCCATGAACACGGGGAAGCCCGGCTGCGCCGCCCGCTCATTGGCGTTCAGCAGGTGGCCGCTGGCCGGGTCCACCGCGTGGGGCAGCGCGTTTCCGCTGGCCCAGCCGACCCAGTCGTGCGCGCCGTCCGCCCCCGGCTGCGGCCAGTCGCCGCGGCCGGCGCGGCGGACCGGGACGCGCCCCGTGGTGAACTGGCCGATGCCGCGCGCATCCGCCACCAGCATGTTCTGCACCGGCGAGGTGATGGCCGGGGCGGCGGCGCCGGCTTCCGCCACGCTGCCGGCCCCGTTCAGCGCCAGCAGGCCGCTGGCAGGGTCATCGCCGGGCGCCAGGTTGGCCATCTCCGCCGCCATGGCGGCGCCGGCGGACGCGGAACCGGACAAGTCGCTCACCACGGGGCCGTGCCGGGTTTCGCGCACCACGAGGGTGTCGTCCGGGCCGCCGCGGACGGCGATGCGCTCCGTGCGGGTGGCAAACGCCGCCGGGCCGTCCGGGGTGGCGTAGCGGCCGTCCGGCAGCACCGTCTCGGTGAACAAATCCTGGGTGTCCGCGCCCGCCGTGGTGAAGGTCCAGGCGATGCGCCTGTTGCGCCCGATCACCAGGAACGGCACCCCGGGGGCGAACGCGCCGGCCAGCGTGCCGTCCGGCGTGTCGATCCGCGCCAGGTGCCAGATGCCCGGCGTGCTGTAGCCCAGATGCGGATCCCCGGCGAGCAGCGGCGCGCCCGTGGTGCTGTGCGCGCCATCGACGGCCCACTCGTTGGAGGCCGTGTCTGGCAGGGTGAACGGGTCGGGGAAGCGGGGCACGGCGCCGAGCAGCGCTGCCGACAGCGCGGCGAAGCGGGGCTGCGCCGCGGCGGCGCTCGGACCCGGCGTGCCGTCCTGTGGCGGCCAAAGCTGGTCGATCAGCGGGCGCGGCACGCTGGCGCCGAGCCGCTCGCGCGCCAATTCGGAGCGCCAGTTTCCGGATAGGTACATGCCCATCGTCTTGCCCCACAGCAGGCTGTCCAGCGGGCTCCACGGCTCCGGCCGGCCGAGCACGGCGAACTGCACGGCGCTCCAGCGGCCGTGGGCGCCGAGGTAGGCGTTCACGCCCCGCGCGTAGGCGTCCAGCATGGCGCGGGTGGGAGCGGGCAGGGCGGCCAGCTCCTGCTCCGCCCGCACGCGCAGGCCGAGCACGCGCATCGTGCGGTCCAGCGGCAAGGCGCGTCCCCCGGCCAGCTCGGAGACGCGGCCGGAGGCGGCGCGGCGCATCAGCTCCATCTGGAACATGCGGTCCCGCGCGTGCACGAAGCCGAGGGCCGCGGCCCCGTCCGCGGCGTTGGCCGCCCGGTTGCGCGGCACGCCGTCGCCGTCTAACGCGACGGCGACGGGGGCGGACAGCCCGGGGATGCGGGCCTGCTCCCGCGCTGGCGGCAGGCAAAGGAACAGGACTGCCCCAGCCGCGGCGAGGGCGAGCAGCACCAACCCGATCAGGACCCTGCCCAGGCGGCGGAGCAGGCGCAGGAACGGGGTGCGGCGCGGCCGCCCACGCCCCTCAATCACCTGCCGCCGCCTCGCGCCGCTTGTCCGCCGCTGCCGCGAGCGCCGGCTGCAGCACGATGGCCGCGGCGCCCGACGGCATCGGCTGCTGCTTCACCGGCCCCCACCCTCCCAGGGCCGCGGCC
>CAXTNC010000147.1:0-8139 GCA_964245495.1 uncultured Acetobacteraceae bacterium | reverse complement strand
GTGGAGGGGTTTGCGGTGTTTTGGGGGGTGCGGAAGGTGTAAGGCCCACCCAGGAGATCGCGTGCCACATCGCCAAGCTGGCACCTTGCTACAATCAGAAATGGTAGACTACAAGCGTTGTCGTACGTTGGTGCGATAACAAGTCTTTAACCGAGGATTAAGGCGTGCTGCGTCCTAGAGCCACTACGCAAGAGTATGAGGTCTTACGCCTTCAAGGGTTAATGCGATCAAATGCGGCTGACGAGGCGAGAACACAGATTTTACATTGGGCGACCAGACGAGCCGGCACTAATTTCCCGTCTGAAGCTTGGAGCTTTAACGGATTTGACCATTTTCTTGGCGGTCGTAACTGTTCTGCCATCCGCCTTCAATCTTTCGAAGCAGATATCTGGGCGCTTCGATCCGAGGATCCGGATAAGAGCGCTGCCGGACGTACATGGACAACAGAGATAGTAGTTGCATCTCTCAAAGGTGAGCCACTTCGACTAACAGTAAGGCTCATCGTCAACACAAGCGAAAAATTTTTGAATGTAGAACCGCACTCCCCGGGATTCTTGCAGCAAATTTCGGATCGCGTTGGTCTTTGGATTGGGCCTTACAAAACTACTACTAGACCTGTAATTGTGGATGATAAAGATGCTTACCAGAGTCTAGCTGACATGCTTGTTGATCCAGCGAGAAGAGTTCCTGTATTCATTGCAAGTGTTCCCGAAACGGCGACGGCTGAATTTCGCACTTTAATTGATGCTGAGTCTTTGACTCGCGCAACTTTAGGTATGGGGCATGTCTACATTCTTGGACGACAAGCTTCAAGATACCTGACTTCCGACTTTGGAAGTCAAAACGCGGTATTTGGAGGTTCAGTTAGAGCTTATCTGCCTGGGTTCTCTGCTGATGCTGATCCGTACATGCATCGTCTTGTATTCGCGGATCAGATTAATGACTACATTGGCCAATCTAATTGTCAACGTTGGATGCGGTCGCTTGCGGCACAGCATAGCTTGAAGCAACTTAGACTAAGTAACGATATCTTGGCGTTTTCTGCAATAAGAGAGGCGTATCTAGAGGAGCGCCAGAATATGCTGCATGACGGTGGCGCAAGTGCGATCGAGCAGCTTGCTGCCGCTGAAGCCCGCATCAAAGCCTTGAAAGATCAACTCGATAACGAGATAGCGACACAGGAGTACTTTTCACAGGAACACCGCCTTGCTGAAGAGAGAGCTGAGGTTGCTGAAAACCAAGCTCGAATGTCAGCTTTCCGGATTCAATGTTTGATTTCCGAGCGTCGAAACAGGTCGGCAGAAAATGAAATCTCTGATGTTCAGGCCCCATCATCCTGGGGTAAAACCTTCACAGATTGGTGTGATAATGCATTAGCCGGATCAATCGTGTTAACTCCATCTGCGCAACGTGGATTGCGATCTCCAGAATTTGAAGACCTCGGTGTAGTCGTTCGCTGCCTACAATGGCTAGCCGACAAGGGTGTAAGATACTTCACAGAAGGTGGTAAAACAAAATTCAACAATTTAACTGTCGAGAGCGGAATCCAAAATAGCCATTGTGGTAACGATTGTTTTGATATAAGCTGGCAAGGGCAGCAGTACACTGTCGATTGGCACATTAAAAACGGTGGGAATACTAGAGACCCTGCAAGATGTTTACGTATCTACTATTTTTGGGACTCCACATCAAAGCAGATCGTCATAGCACACCTTCCAGCGCATAGGCGATCGGACGCGTCTTAATCTTCAGCTGTTCAAGCCATTACATATTTAATGGTCGCCAGCGGAAGCATGAGGGTCAGCGGGTGTAACTCCGCCTCAGAAAATCCAAACCGTCGGTAAAACTCAGCCGCCTCGTCCGACTTCGCATGCACCAGAATGGCGGCAACCCCCGCAATCTCACCAGCCTGCACCGTCCGCAAAACAGCATCCCGCAGCAAGGACCGCCCAAGCCCCCGACGCTCCCAAGCCTCCGCCACCGCAAGCCGCCCCAGCACCATGACCGGAATGGGATCAGGCGCATTGCGCTGAAGCCGCTTAGTCGCCGCCGCCCGCTGAACCGCGCCGTTGGCCAACGAGTAGAAGCCGATCACATCATCCGTCTCCGGCGCACAGATGACGAAGGTCCGCGACATCCGGCCCTCGTTGCGAAGTGCGCGGGTCGTGAGCCAGCGATCCAGCGCAGGCTCGCGGGACTTGAAGCCTGACATGTCGTGACTTGCCGAAAGCCGCTCCGGCGGCCGCAGGCGCGAGGTCGGTGCGGCGCTACTTATCCCAGGGCGCCTTGTGGCTCAGCAACGCGAGCAACCTGGCATTGAGTTCAACCGGCGCATCCAAGCGGGCCTGGAACCTCTCATAGGTCGCATCATCGACGGAGAACAGGCACTTGTCCAACACCACCGCCTCTGCCGCCTGCACCGCCCGTTCCAGCATGAAGGCGGAGCGTGTCTGGCCCAGTTCCTCAGCAGCCCGGTCGATCAACGCGACCTGCCGCTGCTGCGCCCGGATATTGATGATCTGCTGGCGGTTGGCAGCATCTGGTCGGGCTTGGATGGAAGTTGTCATCTTTGCGATCCTGCGAGGAACACCAAACAGGAAGTCGCACGTCTTACACACAATGTCAACACAAATTGACAAACCAGTATCGTTTTGCCTTCGATAGACGCTGCCCGCTCCCCCCGTTATACCGCTTGCAGAACGCCCGAGGAGACCGCCCCGTGAGCCATCCGCCCCACGCCCCGCTGCACGGCACCGGCGTCGCCACCCCGCATCCGGTGCACGCCAACCTGGCCCCGCCTGCCCTGGTGGCGGCCTCCATGCGCCGCGGCGAGGGCCGGCTTTCCGCGGACGGCGCGCTGATCGCCATGACGGGGGCGCACACCGGGCGCTCCGTGCAGGACAAGTTCGTGGCCGACGAGCCGGAAACCACGGACGACATCTGGTGGGGCAAGATCAACCAGCGCATGGCGGCGGACCGCTTCGAGGGGCTGCGCGGCCACGTGGCCGCCCACCTCGGCGAGCAGCCGGAGCTGTTCACCCAGGACCTTTACGCCGGGGCGGACCCGGCGCACCGCGTGCGGGTGCGGCTGGTCACGCCGTCGGCCTGGCACGCCCTGTTCGCCCGCAACATGTTCATCCGCCCGCCCGCGGAGGAGCTGGCCGGGTTCGAGCCGGACTGCGTGATCCTGCACGCGCCGTGTTACCAAGCCAGCCCGGCGCGGGACGGGGTGCGCACCGGCACCGCCATCGCCCTCTCCTTCGCGCGCAAGCTGATCGTCATCGCCGGCACCGAGTATGCCGGGGAGATCAAGAAGTCGGTGTTCACCCTCATGAACTGGAAGCTGCCGGCGGAAGGCGTGCTGCCGATGCATTGCAGCGCCAACATGGACGCCGCCGGGGAGGTGGCGCTGTTCTTCGGCCTGTCCGGCACCGGCAAGACCACCCTGTCCTCCGACCCGGCGCGCCCGCTGATCGGCGACGACGAGCACGGCTGGGGCGAAGGCGGCGTGTTCAACTTCGAGGGCGGCTGCTACGCCAAGGTGATCGACCTCAGCCAGAAGGCCGAGCCGGCGATCTGGGACGCCGCCCATCGCTTCGGCGCCGTGCTGGAGAACGTGGCGGCGGACGCGGCCGGCCGGCTGGACCTGGCGGACGGGCGCGCCACCCAGAACACCCGCGCCTGCTACCCGCTCGACTTCGTGGCCAACGCCAGCCGCACCGGGCGCGGCGGGCAGCCCAAGCACGTCGTCATGCTCACCTGCGACGCGTTCGGCGTGCTGCCGCCGATTTCCAAGCTGTCCGCCGGGCAGGCGATGTACCACTTCCTGTCCGGCTACACAGCCCGCGTCGCCGGCACGGAGAAGGGCATGGGCGGGGAGCCGCAGGCCACCTTCTCCACCTGCTTCGGCGCCCCCTTCCTGCCGCGCCGCCCGGAGGCGTACGGCCAGATGCTGTCCGAGCTGATCGGCCGCCACGGCGCGGATTGCTGGCTGGTCAACACCGGCTGGTCCGGCGGCGGCTACGGCGAGGGGCAGCGCATGCCGATCGCCCACACCCGCGCCCTGCTCGCCGCCGCCCTGGACGGCAGCCTGGCGCGCGCCCAGTTCCGGCCGGACCCGGTGTTCGGCCTCATGGTGCCCGCGGGCGTGCCGGGCCTGCCGGACGAGCTGCTGAGCCCGCGCGAGGCCTGGGCGGACAAGGCGGCGTACGACAGGGCGGCGCACCACCTGGCGGGATTGTTCGAGCGCAACTTCGCCCTGTTCCAGGACGGCGCCAGCGAGGAGGTCCGCAGCAGCGCCATCCGCGCCGCGGCCTAGCGGGGGCCGCGGACCCTCTTGCCCGCCGAGCCTGCCGACCTCGCCGCCCAACAGGCGGCGGTGGACGCGCGGCACTGCCGCGGCGCCATCCACACCTCAGACGCGGAACAGCTTGGCCCCGAAATCCAGCCGGACCGTGCGGTCGCCCGCCGCCTGCATCAGCTGCACGCTCCATGCGCCGGCCGCCACGCCCTCCATGCCCATCGTGGCCGTGAAGCCGAACCAGGCCGCCTCGTCCGCCAGCCCCGGCGCGTGCACGTCCCGCACGTCCGTCCGCAAGGTCCAGCGCGCGAGCGGCAGGTGGTGGCGCACCACGCCGGAATGCGGGTCGGCCAGCACCAGGAAGGCGATCCGGTCCGCCCCGTGCGCGTTGCCCGGGTCCATCACCGCCCAGCCGGTCAGGGTGACCGCGCCATCCGCCTGCACCACGATGCGCCCGGCGTCCGGCGCCGGGCGCACGTGGTCCAGCGTGCCGATCCCCGCCGTGTCGGCCGCCTTCAGGCCGGCGAGCCACTCGGGCGGGCCGGGGCGCAGGGCAAGCGGGGGGCCGCCGAGCCGGGCCAGCGCCTGCCGGGCCAGCGTCACCGTCTCAGTGAACGAGTCGAGGTATCGCTGCGCCCCGTCCGGCTTCAGGGGGGAGACGAGGCGGAAGCGGCCTTCCCCCTCCGGGCTGACGACATAGCCGGAGCGGGCCTGGCGCAGCGCCTCCAGGTAGGCGCGGCCGAACCGGCGGTCCGGCTCCAGCATCGCGCCCTCGCCCCATTCGTTCCAGGCGTTGACGAACATCATGCGCTGCCCCGGCGGAAGCGCTGCGGCGCGGGCGAGCGACAGGCTGGCCCACAGCCCGAACGCCGCCGGGGTGCTGCCGTGGAACAGGTGGGACGTGGCGCCCCGGCGCGGCGTGTTGTCCCAGCGCGGCATCACGCCCGGGATGCGCAAGGGTATGCGCGACGGGTCGCCATCGCCATCGGCCACCGCGTTCACCACGGCGCTGCGGTAGTCCAGGATGCGCCCGGTGAAGCCGTCCCCGGCTTCCGTGTAGGTGCGCACGCCGGGGGCGACCAGGCCGGCCACGTCCGTGTTGTCCAGCCCGTGCGGCGGGAACTCCACCGTGGCGTCCGCCGCCCCCGCCCCCGCCTTCGCCCCGGTCAGCCCGAAGGTGCGGGCGGCGGCGATGAACAGGCCGGAAAAGCCGTGCGCCACGGCGGCGGCGCGCCAGGCGGCGAACACCCGCTCCGGCTCGCGCAGGATGTCCATGCGGTAGACCAGCAGCACGGGCGCGCCGTCCACGGTGAGGTAGCGCGGGTCGCTGAAGAACGGCAGCAGGTCGGCGAACAGCGTCTCGTCCGTCGCCGGGTCATGCTCCTGGCGGAGGGTGACGTCGTGCTCGGAGCCGTCCCAGCGGCGGGACCAGGTTTCGTTGGCCCAGCACAGGCAGAACGGCAGGGCAGGCTGGCCGGAGTACAGCACGTCGTCCAGCACCGCGGGCATGACCCGGCGGCCGGAGAACCAGTAGAAATGGTAGCAGAACGCGTCCACCCCGTACTGCTGCGCCAGCTCCCCTTGGCGGCGGCGCACGTCCGCCAGCCGCAGGTCGTAGAAGCCGAGGTCGGCCGGCAGCAGCGGCATGGCGTGGCCGGGGAAGCGCGGCTGCGCGCCGACCACGTTGGCCCACTCGGTGAAGCCCTCGCCCCAAGCGGCGTCGTTCTCGGCGAAGGGGTGGAAGGCGGGCAGGTAGAACGCCACCACGGTGACGCCATCGGCCCCGATGGGAACGGGTGCCGCCAGCCCGTCCAGCAGCCGGCCGGTGGCGGGGTCGTGCAGCAGGTCGAGCGCGTCGGCCAGGGCCTGGCCGGTCAGGCGGCGCTCCGCCGGGTCATGGCCCGCGATGTCGAGCCGGATCACCTGCTCCGCGTCGAGGAAGCCGGGACCGTCCGTGCGCAGCAGGATGCGCGCGCCGGCGGCCAGGCGGGGGTGGACGGGGCCGGTCAGCAGCGGCAGCCGCCCGGCCGCGCCCGCGGCGGACAGCAGGGTGGACAGGGAGGTTTGCCAGACGGCGAGGGCGCCCAGGGACAGGGTGGCCGCCGGGTCCGCGCCGTCCGGCGGCGGCAGGGGGATCGCGTCGGGCAAGTCGGTCAAGCTTCGGCCTTGGTCAGGGAAGCCGCATCATACGCAGCCTGGCCGATGCCGCCAGCGCACCTTTACCAATGCAACCAGGGGCGTGAGACTGGCCGGCATGAGCCGCCTCGACCAGACCCTCCGCGCCCTGCCGCGCGCCTACCCCGGCCCCGGCGGGGCCGTTGCCGTGCTGCGCGACGGCGACGTGCTCGCCCGCCACGCCTGGGGATGGGCCAACGCCGAGCGGCGCATCCCGTTCACGCCGGGCACCCTGTTCCGCATGTGTTCCATCACCAAGCAGTTCACCTGCGGCCTGGTGCTGGACGCCTTCCCTGACCCGGCGGCGCTGGACGGGGACGTGCGCGCCCGGCTGCCCTTGCTGGAGCAGCCCGCCCCCGGCGCGCTGCACCTGTGCCACAACCAGTCCGGCCTGCGCGACTACTGGGCGGTGGCCATGCTGCACGGCTCGCCGGCGGAAGCGCCGTTCGGCGACGCGGAGGCGGCCCGGGTGATCGCCGGGGCGCGCACGCTGCAGTTCGCGCCGGGCACGCGGTACTCCTACAGCAACGGCAACTTCCGCCTGCTGTCCGACATCCTGCAGGACCGCGCCGGGCGCAGCTTCGCCGAGCTGCTGCGCACCCGGCTGTTCGAGCCGGCGGGCATGGCCACCGCCTTCCTGGCCGCCGACACCCGCGCCATGCCGGACGGCACGGAGGGCTACGAAGGCTCGCCCGATGCCGGGTTCCGCGCGGCCGAGAACCGCGTGCTGTGGACGGGGGACGCCGGGCTGGGCGCCAGCCTGGACGACATGGTCGCCTGGGAGCGCCATATCGACGCGACGCGGGACGACCCGGCGGCGCTGTACGCCCGCCTGTCCGCCCCCGTCGCCTTCGCGGACGGGAACGCGGCCGCCTACGGCTTCGGCCTCGGGCGGCGGACCGAGTGGGGCCGCGCCGTCACCGGCCATGGCGGGGCGCTGCGCGGCTGGCGCAGCCACCGCCTCCATGTGGCGTCGGAGCGCGTCTCGGTCGTCGTGCTGTTCAACCACATGGCGGACGCGGGCGCCGCGGCGATGGACCTGCTCGCCGCCGTGCTGGGCGAGGCAAGGCCGTCCCCTGCCGCGCATCCCGCGCCGGATTGGCTCGGCGCCTACCTGGAGCCGGAGTCCGGGCTGGCCGCGCGCATCGACATGGCCCCGGACGGCCAGGTGAGGCTGCGCTACGGGCATTCGGCCGAGCGGCTCGGCCTGGGAGCGGACGGCGCTGCGGGCAGCGACGGCGCGCGGCTGCGCCCGGGCGGGAACGGCTTGCGGATGGACCGCCCGGCGGAGAACCACGCCTCGCTGCTGCAACCCTGCGGCGGCGCGCCCGCCGCGGACATCGCCGGCCGCTACCGCTGCGCGGAGCTGGACGCCGGGCTGACGGTCGTTGACGCCGGCGGCGTGCTCTGCGGCAGCTTCTCGGGCTTCCTGGGCCAGGGCCGCATGGAGATGCTGGAGCCGGTCGGCCCGGGCGTCTGGACCCTGCCGTGCCCCCGCGCGCTGGACCACACGCCGCCGGGCGACTGGACGCTGGCCTTCCAGGGAGACGGGTCCGTGCGGGTCGGCTGCTGGCTGGCCCGCGGCCTGGGCTACCGGCGGGCCGGCTGAAGCTCAGCGGGGCGGCAGCAGGGCCAGTTGCGCGTCGTCCGCCGGTAGCCCAGGC
>CAXTNC010000146.1:0-8169 GCA_964245495.1 uncultured Acetobacteraceae bacterium | reverse complement strand
GGGGCTGGCCGACACGTCGGGCCTGGCCATCGCCCGCACGGTGGCGCAGCCGCTGCTCGGGCCGCTGGCCACCGCCGGCGTCGTGCTGGTGTTCACCGTGTTCATCCTGCTGTCCAGCGAGGACCTGCGGGACCGGCTGGTGCGCCTGGTGGGCCGGCGGGACCTGCACCGCACCATCCTGGCCATGAATGACGCGGCCCGGCGGCTGTCGCGCTACTTCCTGTTCCAGCTGGCGCTGAACGCCGGCTTCGGCGCCCTGATCGGCGCGAGCCTGTGGCTGGCCGGGCTGCCCAACCCGGTGCTGTGGGGCATCCTGGCGGCGCTGATGCGCTTCGTGCCCTACGTCGGCACGCCCATCGCCCTGCTGCCGCCGCTGCTGCTGGCCGTGGCCGTCGTGCCGGGCTGGTCGCTCGCCATCGTGGTGCTGGCGCTGTTCATCAGCACCGAGCTGGTCATGGGCCAGGTGGTGGAGCCGCTGATCTACGGCCACAGCACGGGGCTGTCGCCGATCGCGGTGATCACCGCCACCGCGTTCTGGGCGTTCCTGTGGGGGCCGGTCGGCTTGCTGCTCGCAACCCCGCTCACCGTCTGCCTCGTGGTGATCGGGCGGCACGTGGAGGCGCTGGCGTTCTTCGAGGTGGTCCTGGGCGACCGGCCGCCGCTGGAGCCGGCGGAAACGTTCTACCAGCGCGCGCTGGAAGGCAACGCCGCCCTGCTCGCCCCCGGCGCCCGCCAGCAGATCGCCGCCACCTCGCTCACGGAGTACTACGACACGGTGGCGCTGCAAGGGCTGGCCCTGGCCCAGGGCGACCTGTCCCGCGACGCGCTGGCGTTCGAGCGGCTGGAAGCGATCCACGCGCAGATCGAGGCGCTGCTCGTCCTGCTCGCCGGCAGCTCCGCCCGTGCCCCGGCCCCGCAGCGGACGCCGCCGGCCGCGTGGCAGGCGGCCGGCATCGTGGCCTGCATCCCCGGGCGCGGGCAGCTGGACGACCTGGCGGCCACCATGGCCGTGCAGGCGCTGGCGTCCGCCGGGTTCGGCGCCAGCCTGGTGCCGAACCTGATGCTCGGCTCCTCCACCTCCGCGCCGGCGGATTTGCGCCATGTCCGGCTTTGCTGCCTGTCCGTGCTGGAAGAGGGCAGCAGCGTGTCCAGCATCCGCTACTTCGTCCGCCGCATGCAGAAGCAGGTGCCGCAGGCCGCCATCGTGGTGTGCCTGTGGCACGCCCCCAGCGGCAGCCCCCTGCTGTCCGCGCTGCGGTCACAGGGCGGGGACGAGCACCTGGTGCTGTCGATCGGCGAGCTGCTGGCGCTGGCCAACGCGCTTTCCCTGCGCAGCAGCCGCCAGCCGGCCTGAAGCCGTCAGGCCGCCATCTGCCTGAGGTCCTGGCAAGCCGCCGTTTCGGGCGCCTCGAAGCCGGGAAGGGAAGCCGGGTCGGCCGTCATGTCCGCGTCCTGGCCGATGGCCCGCTTGCCCGCCGCGCCCTGGCGGATCGTGCCGTGGCGGTCGGTGATGACGGCGGCCACGCCCGGCAGGCCCGGCCCGGCCTCGACCGCGTGCCGCAGGACGGCGTCAGCCGTGGCAGGGAGGGAACTGGCCATCGTCCGTTCCATTCCTTGGGCGTCGTCGCCGGCAGGTCCGCGCCGGGCGGGGAAGCAGGATCAAGGCTTCGGGTTGACTGGCTCCTCCGGCGTCTGCACCGGCGGGACGTTGGCGTCCGGGTTGGGCGAGTTGGCCGAACCCGGCGCGCCGTTCGTCGCATTCTCCGGCACCCGGTCCACCTCGGGCGGCGGGCTGGCCTGCCGGGCGGGCGGCTCCGCCTGCGACGGAGGCTGGGCCGTGGCCGGCCCGGCGCCGAGGCCGGCCAGCAAGCTGGCCAGCAGGAGCGTGCGCCGCATTCCCGCCCCGGGCAGCCGGCTGGTCAAGCCGGCCTGGGCATCTGGCCCTGCAACGCCTGCAGCTGCGCCAGGTTGGCGCGCACCAGGGCGTATCCGCGCCGGGACAGGTCGGCCAGCTTGGGGTTGCTGCTCGGCGCGTTGATGACCGACTCCTGCAGGTTCAGCGTGTCCTGGTGGCTGGCGATCTGGTCGGCCAGGAACGCGCGGTCGAAATCGACGCCCTGGCCCAGCCGCAGCCGCCCCGCCCGGGTGCGCAGCCTCAACGGCAGCACGGTTGGAGGCTTGATGCCGGACTCCGCCGCGACCGGGCGCAGCTCCGCGTCGAACTGGTTGGCCTCCGCCAGCAGCTTGACCGCCAGCGCCCGCACCTCGGGCGACTTGGCCTGGGTCTGGGCCGCGGTGCACTGGTCGCGGTCAAAGGCGATGATGTCGAACGCGTTGGTCACGAACTCCAGGTCGCTCGGACTCAGGTCGACGCCGGACGGGCTGCTGGCCTGGGTGGCCTGGCACCCAGCCAGGGCGGCGGCGCCGAGCAGCGGCAGCCGGAGGGCGGCGCGCCGTGTCGTGAACATCATGGTGGGTGCCTCGCTTGTCATGACGGCGCGTCAGAAGGCGTACAGGAAACGGGTTTGCAGGCCGAACGACTGCTTGAACCCGCCCACGGCCACGAAGTCGTGGTTCAGCTCAAGCAGGGCCTGCGCGTTGGGGGCGACGAACAAGGACGACACCAGGCGCAGGCGCTCGAACTCGGTCTTGCTGCCGTCGTTGACGCCGTTGGCCGTCTGGGTCCCGCCCAGCAGGCTTTCCCAGCCGACGGAAGTCTGGAACGCCCGCGTCCAGTTCCAGTTCGCGAAGCCTTGCAGCCGGTAGTCGTTGGCCGTCCGGATGCGCAGCCCGCCGGGACGGGTCGCATCGCCGTAGAAGCGCGCATCGAACCCCAGGTCGAACGAGAAATGCTCGCCGATGCCCTTGGTGAAGCCGGTCTGCACGTCGCCGGCCCAGCCGATGCCGCCGAACACCGTGTCGAGGTTGATGGGCGAGTTCTTGTCGTAGGTGCCGGTCGGCGGGATGACGAACCCGGTGATGTTCCAGTACGTCTTGGTCGCCACGCTGGAATACGGCCAGAAGAACGCCGACAAAGTGACGTTGGACGCGCCGAATGCGCTGCCCAGGCTCTGCGTCCCGACATGGCCGGCCGACAGGGAGCCGAACGCCTGGTAGATCTGCACGCCGGCCGGCACGCCGAAGATGTAGTCGAAATGCACGAAGCGGGCGTTGATGACGTTCGTCTCGATCCCGCTGCCCTTGATCTTCGGCCCGTTGGCGATGCTGTAGCTGTCGTTGTGCCCATAGGCATAGTAAAGGAACGCGATGTTGGTCCCGTCCGGCAGCGACGTGAACTCGTTGGGCTCGACTTCCTGCGCCGAGGCCACCGCCGCCCCAGACGCTGAGACCGCCAGGCACGCGGCTGCGGCGAACGCCCAGCGCTTGAGCTTGTGCGGCAGCGTGCCACAAAGGTGCATTGCCAAGTCCCCTTCCCCAGCCAAGTGACGGCTTGTCCTTGCCCGGAACAATGCAGGGCGCGGCGAGCGTCGCCAAGCCAAGAAAGACGCGAAATTGCAATCTTGCGCCACTGTCACATAAATAGCACAACACCGCGCCATGCCATGGGGACGGACTTGGCAATCTCCGCAGACCTGATCGCCGTCATCGCCGCCGTGACGGACAACCAGCCGCGCGTGCTCACCCTGTCCGGCGGCGCGCTGCCGGCCGGGCCGTTCACCTCCGGCCACCGCTCCCTGCAATCGGGCGTGCGCGCCTGGGTGGAGGAGCAGACCCACCACCCGCTCGGCTACGTCGAGCAGCTCTATACCTTCGCCGACCGCGACCGCGCGCCGTCAAGCGTGGAGCAGCCGGGGCCGGAGCACGTCATCTCCGTCAGCTACCTGGGCCTCACCCGGGAAATCCCCGCCTCCGGCGCCGCGAACTGGCGCGGCTGGTACGACTACTTCCCCTGGGAGGACCGCCGCGCCGGCCCCGGCCCCGGCGGCATCCTGCCCCGCCTGGCCGAGTGGGCGCACGGGGAAACCGGCGAGCCGCGGCTGGGGCGCGAGCGGCGCATCGCGGTCAGCTTCGGCGCCGGGCCGCACCCGTGGAACGAGGAGCTGGTGCTGCAGCGTTACGAGCTGCTGCACGAGGCCGGGCTGGTCGCCGAAGCGGGGGACGCGGGCCGCGACGCGTACGCCGACCCCCTGCCCAGCCAGCGCATGGTGCACGACCACCGCCGCATCCTGGCCACCGGCATCGCCCGGCTGCGCGCCAAGATCAAGTACCGCCCCGTCGTGTTCGAGCTGATGCCCGACGCCTTCACCCTGCTGCAGCTGCAGCGCACGGTGGAAGCCCTCGCCGGCCAGCTGCTGCACAAGCCCAACTTCCGCCGCCTGATCGAGCAGCAGGCCCTCGTGGAGGAAACCGGCCAGGCCACGACGGACACCGGCGGCCGCCCGGCCAAGCTGTTCCGCTTCCGCCGCGAGGTGCTGCTGGAGCGCGCCGCCGCCGGAACCAAGCTGCCGCTTGCCCGCGGGCCTTGACTCCGTAATACTCAGTGCTAGTATAATGGGTGGGAAGGGCGTCCTGCGATCATGACCATCCGCCCGCCCAACATATACTCTCCTAGAGTTTATAGGTGCACAATGCTCGAAGCCGCCGTTCTCGAACGCACCGCCCCGCTTTACGACCGCGTCCGCCGGGTCGTCCCTCCCATGGAGTGGCCGTTCTTCGCTGACGACGTGGACGCCATCCTGCGCCTCAAGCAGGAGCGCCGCGCCGTCATCCTGGCGCACAACTACCAGACCCCCGAGATCTTCCACTGCGTGGCCGACATCGTGGGCGACAGCCTGGCGCTCGCCCGCCGCGCCGTGGACGTGGACGCGGACGTGATCGTGCTGGCCGGCGTCCACTTCATGGCCGAAACCGCCAAGCTGCTGAACCCGAGCCGCACCGTGCTGATCCCGGACGCCAGGGCCGGCTGCTCCCTGGCCGAATCCATCACCCCCGCCGACGTGCGCGCCCTGCGAGGCCGCCACCCCGGCGTCCCCGTCGTCACCTACGTCAACACCTCGGCCGCGGTGAAGGCCGAAAGCGACATCTGCTGCACCTCCGGCAACGCCCGCCGGGTGGTGGAAAGCCTCGGCGCGCCGCGCGTGATCATGATCCCGGACGAGTACCTGGCGCAGAACATCGCCCGCGAAACGGGAGTGGAGATCATCAGCTGGGCCGGCCACTGCGAGGTGCACCAGCGCTTCACCCCCGGCGAGATCCGCGGCCTGCGCGAGCAGCACCCCGGCATCACCGTGTTCACCCACCCGGAATGCCCGCCGGACGTGGTGGCGGAGGCCGACCTGTCCGGCTCCACCGCCATGATGGAGGACTACGTGCAGCGCCACGCCCCCAAGCAGATCGTGCTCGTGACGGAATGCTCCATGAGCGACAACCTCGCCGTGCGCCACCCGGAGGTGGACTTCATCCGCCCCTGCAACCTGTGCCCGCACATGAAGCGCATCACCCTGTCCAACATCCGCCGCGCGCTGGAAACCATGGCCACCGAGGTCACCATCGACCCGGCGGTCGCCGGCCGGGCGCGCCTGTCAGTCGAAAGGATGCTCGCACTATGACCCGGCAAGACCCCGTGGTGATCGTCGGCGCCGGCCTGGCCGGGATGCTGACGGCGCTGCACCTGGCGCCCCAGCCGGTCACGCTGCTCACCGCCGGGCCGCTCGGCGCGCTGTCCTCCAGCGCCTGGGCGCAGGGCGGCATCGCCGCCGCCGTGGGCGCGGATGACGACGCCGGGCTGCACCTGGCCGACACCCTCGGCGCCGGCGCGGGCCTGTGCGGCCCGGCCGCCGCCCGCCGCATCGTCGAGGCTGGCCCCGCCGTCATCGACGTGCTCACCCGCCACGGCGTCCGCTTCGACCGCGACGCCGGCGGCGCGTTGCAGCTGGGCCTGGAAGCCGCCCACAGCCGCCGCCGCATCGTCCACGCCATGGGCGACGGCACGGGCCGCGAGATCGTGCGCGCGCTCGCCGCGGCCGTAGCCGCGGCACCCTGCATCACCGTGCTGGAAGGCGTCGCCGCCCGCCGCCTCCTCGTGGCCGACGGCCGGGTGTGCGGCGTGCTGGCCCAGCGTGACGGCAACGCGCTGCGCCTGCCCGCCTCCCGCGTGGTGATCGCCACCGGCGGCGTTGGCGGCCTGTTCCGCCACACCACCAACCCGGTCGGCGCATGGGGTGCCGGCCTCGCCATGGCGGCGCTGGCGGGCGCCGCGCTGCGCGGCATGGAGTTCGTCCAGTTCCACCCCACCGCGCTGGACATCGGCCGCGACCCGATGCCCCTGGTCAGCGAGGCGGTGCGCGGCGAGGGCGCCACCCTGATCGACGAGGACGGCGCGCCCGTCATGGCCGGTTTCGCCCGCGGCGACCTGGAGCCGCGCGACGTGGTCTCCCGCGAAGTCTGGCGCGTCTTTGCCGCGGGCGGAACCGTCCGGCTGGACGCCACGGGCATCGCCAACTTCGCCGGCCACTTCCCCGCCATCGACGCCACCTGCCGCGCCGCCGGCATCGACCCGGCGCTGCAGCCCATCCCGGTCCGCCCCGCCGCGCACTACCACATGGGCGGCATCGCGGTGGACAAGTGCGGCCGCAGCACCCTGCCCGGCCTGTGGGCCTGCGGCGAAGCCTCCTGCACCGGGCTGCACGGGGCCAACCGCTTGGCCAGCAACTCCCTGCTGGAAGCCGCCGCCTGCGCCCGCTTCGTGGCCGACGACATCGCCGGCGTCCCGGCGCGCGCCGTGCCGGCCGTGCTGGGCAGCCTGCCGACCGCGCCGGACCCGACCGCGGTGCGCCCAACCGTTTCCCGCCACCTGGGCGTGCTGCGGGACGCGGCCGGCCTGACCGCGGCCGTGCACTCCTTGCTGCCCATGGCCGCCACGTCCGACCCGGCGCTGGTCGGCCTGCTCCTGGCGGTGGCCGCCCTGCGCCGCCCCGGCCGCGTCGGCAGCCATTGGCGCACGGACGGCGGCGCCGCCAGCCCGCTGGACATGCCGGCGACCACCCTGGACGACGCGCTCGCCTTCGCCCGCGGCCTGCCCGCCTCCGGCCTGGCCCGGAGCGCCTGAAACCGTGCCGCTCCGCCCCCTGCCGGCCGTCATGCTGGAGCCGATGGTGCGCGCAGCCCTGCTGGAGGACCTCGGCCGCGCCGGGGACCTCACGACGGACGCCATCGTGCCGCCGGGCCTGCTCGCCACCACCACCCTGGCGGCGCGCCAGCCCGGCGTCGTCGCGGGGCTGGACCTCGCGGCGCTCGCCTTCCGCCTGGTCGCCCCCGGCATCGCGGTGGAGGTGCAGCGTCCGGACGGCAGCCGGCTCGCCGCGGGCGACACGGTCGCCACCGTGCGCGGCCCGGCGGCGGGCATCCTGACGGCGGAGCGCGTGGCGCTGAACTACCTGTGCCACCTGAGCGGCATCGCCACCATCACCGCCTCCATCGTCGACAGCCTGGCCGGCGCCGGGGCGCGCGTCACCTGCACCCGCAAGACCACGCCGGGCCTGCGCGCGGTGGAGAAGCACGCCGTGCGCGCCGGCGGCGGCAGCAACCACCGCTTCGGCCTGGATGATGCCGTGCTGATCAAGGACAACCACGTGGCCATCGCGGGCGATGTCCGCACGGCGCTGGCGCGCGCCCGGGCGCACGTCGGCCACCTGGTCAAGATCGAGCTGGAGGTGGACACGCTGGCGCAGCTGGAGCAGGCGCTGTCCGTGGGCGTGGACGCCGTGCTGCTCGACAACATGGACGTGCCGACCCTGCGGCGCGCGGTGGCCATGGTGGCGGGCCGCGCCGTCACGGAGGCATCCGGCCGCATCACCCCGCAAACCGCGCCGGAGATTGCCGCGACGGGGGTGGACCTGATCTCCGTCGGCTGGCTGACTCACAGCGCCCCGGTGCTGGACATCGGCCTGGACATCGCGCTGGACGGCCGCGGCGCCGCGGCATGACGGAGTTCGAGCGCGGCTGGACGGCGGCCCTGGCCGCGGCCCAGGCCTGGCACGAGTCGAAGGCCAAGCAGATCCTGGTGCAGGCCAAGCGCACCCGCTTTCCCAAGACCCTGGAGCAGCAGGCCGAAACGCACCGCCACGCCGCCGAGGTGATCCCGACCTTGACGCCGGAGGCCGAGAACTGACCTGCGTCCGGCAAAGCTTGTCCCGCCGTCCCCCCACC
>CAXTNC010000145.1:0-8174 GCA_964245495.1 uncultured Acetobacteraceae bacterium | reverse complement strand
GGGTTCTACCGGCGGGACATCGGGGGCCAGTCGCTGTCGTGAACTTCAGCTGCGAGGTTTTCGGGCATGACAGCATGGAAACGCGCAAGGCCCAGAAAATCGGCATCTTGGCAAGCAAAGAGGTCCGCAACAGGCTCCAGGCATGTCACGGCCCGCAGGTTCCTGAGCTACCCTGCACCATCGCGCCAGCAGGACGGTCACGCGGCCTTTCCCATGAACGCCAGGCAATCCCGCAGCGTGGGCGCCAGGAAGCGCAGCGGCTGGCCGATGGAGCCGATCAGCTCCAGGTGGCCGATGCCAGGGTAGAGCCGCTCTTCCGCGACGCCGCCGGCTGAGCGGATGCGCGCGGCGAGCCGGGCCGTGTTGCCCGGGTCCACCGTGGAGTCGTCCGCGCCTGCCAGCAGCAGCATCGGCGGGGCATGGCCGTCCACGAAGTTGATCGGCTGGGTCCGGGCCAGCTGGTCCTGCGGGCCGAAGATGGCTTTCAGCTCCTCGCTGTGCAGCGGCAGGAAGTCGTAGGGTCCGGCCAGGCCGATCACGCCGCGCAGGTCGGCCCGGGACAGGCCGGCCCCGCCCAGCCATTGCCCGTCCAGCCCGACCATGGCGGCGTTGTAGGCGCCGGCGGAATGGCCCATGACGAAGACCGGCCCGGCGCCGCCGTAGCGGCCGATGCTGGCGCGCGTCCAGGCCACGGCGGCGGCGCAGTCCTGCAGGAAGCCCGGGAAGCGCACCTCGGGGTACAGCCGGTAGTCCGGTATGACGGCGACGAAGCCGTTGGCCGCGAGGGGGCCGCCGACGAAGGCGTAGATGTCCTTGCTGCCGCTGTCCCAGCCGCCGCCGTACAGGAACACCACCACGGGATGCGGCCCGGGCTTGTTCGGCCCGTAGATGTCGAGCGTGCGGCGCGGCCCTTCGCCGTATGGCACGCCCTTCTCCAGCAGCCGAAACGGGGCAAGCCCGTTCAGCACCTGCACCGGGGAGCACCCGGCGGCGGCGAGCGCGCCGCCGAGCGCGCCGCCGAATGCCAGGGCCGTCCGCCGGGCCAGCCCCACCCTCAAGCCGCCCCGGCGATCACGGCCTGCGCGAGCGCCATGCCCGAAAGCCAGGCGCACTCCACCCGGGGGCCGAGCAGCCAGTCGCCGCACAGGCCGAGGCGCAGCGCCGGGTTCCACATCATGCCCCGCCCGGCATGGCCCGACCGGGAGTAGCGCCACCGGTGGGCCGCCAGCGCAAGCGTCCCGGGCAGCGCGCCGCCGAGCCGGGCGGCGAACGCCGCCGTCAGCGCGGCGATGACGGCGCCTGGCTCGTCCTCCAGGTGCTCGCGCGACCAGGACGGGCCGGCCTGGATCACCCAGCTTTCCGGCCCGGACCGGCCCGGCTTGGCGGAGTTGCGGGCCGCCCAGCCGATGGCGCCCTGCTCCCTCAGGATGTCTGCGCCGGTCGGCAGGCGCTCGGCGAAGGCTGCCATCACCGTCCAGCACGGCTGGGCCGGCGTGGCTGCGGCGCACCCGGCCATCGCGGCGTCCCAAGGCCGCACCAGCGGCACGGCCTGCTCCGCCGGGACCGCCACCAGGACCGCTTGATGGCCTGCTTCGTCCACGCCCTCGCCGCGCAGCCGCCATTCTCCGCCCTGCCTGAGGATGGCGTCGACGGGCGCGCGCCACCAAACGTCCAGCCCCGCCGCCATGCGCTTGACCGGGGCGTTCATTCCCGGCGTGCCGACCCACGCATCAGGGCCGGCGGCCGGCCAAGGCGCTGCCAGCCCTTCGCGCTGCCATTCCCGCACCCGGCGCTGGAACCCAGGGTCCCGGGCGGTGAAGTACTGCGCGCCATGGTCGAACGCGGCATCCCCCTCCGCCGTCGCCATGCGCCGCACCGACATGCGGCCGCCGGCGGCGCGGCCCTTGTCGAACAGCGCGACCTCGCAGCCCGCAGCCTTCAGCCCTTGCCCGCATGACAGTCCCGCCAGGCCGGCTCCCACGATCGCAACCCTCATCATCGCTCCTTCGGCGCGGCCGGCCACGCGACTGCGGCCCGTTGCCGCTGGATTCCAAAAACTTGCCGATGCCCCAGCCAATTTTCATGCCGAAGGCAACCGCGGATAGCCGTATGCGCTGCGGGTGCTCACATCCTGCTCTGGGGGACTGGCATGACGTCTGAATTCTGGCTCTGGCTTGACACCATTGCGATGCTCATCGGCGGCATGGCCATCCTCGTCATCGGCAAGCAGCGGACGGCGCACGAGCAAGCCCACACCATCTTCCACGGCATCGTGCCGATCATCGCCGCGTGCTCCTACCTCGCGATGGCGTCCGGGCAGGGCAGCATCACCCTGCCGGTCGGGGTCATCCTGCCGGCGGCGCCCGGCGACACCGTCGGCATCGTCGAGCGGATATTCTACTGGGCGCGCTACGTCGACTGGAGCTTCACCACGCCGCTGCTGCTGCTGGCGCTCGCCTACACCGCGTTCCAGTCCAACCTGCGCCGCGGCGGCCTGATCGCCGGGTTGCTGCTGGCCGACATCATGATGATCGTGACGGCCCTCGCCTTCGGCCTGTCCGTGGCCAGCTGGATCAAGTGGACGTGGTTCCTGACCTCCTGCGTCGCCTTCCTGGCGGTGTTCTACGTCATGTGGGGGCCGATGCTGCAGGAGAACCGGATGGAGTCGGCCGAGGTGCAGGCCGACTACCGCCGCAACGCCGGCATCTTGTCCGTGCTGTGGATCATCTACCCGATCCTGCTGGCGATCGACCCGGACGGCCTCGGCATCATCAGCAGCACGGCCGGGGTGGCGCTGATCGCCATCATCGATTTCGTGTCCAAGGTGGTCTACGGCTACCTGGCCGTCTCAAGCATGAGCAGGGTGGTGTCCCACGAGCCCAAGCTGACGGTCAACGCGACCTCCCCGCTCCGCTCGGCGGCCTGAACCGCTGCTGGGCAGCGGTGCTGCCCAGCAGGCTTCCGCACGCTTCCGCAGGCCCGTCATGACCCTTGCATCCCGCCTTTCAAGCGTTGCGCCTGTCCTGCTCGTCCTCGCGGCGGCGGCGATGCTGCCGCAGGCGGCGGGGTGCCTGGCCGTGCTGGCGGTCATCATCCTGCTGGGCGTGCCGCATGGCGCGCTGGACGGCGAGATCGCCCGCCCTTTCATGCGGCCCGTCTTCGGCCGGGCTTGGTTCCTGGTCTTTGCGCTGCCTTACCTCGGGCTGTCAGCATGCGTGCTGGCCGCCTGGCGGATCGCCCCCATGCCGACGCTCGCCGGGTTCCTGGCCGCGTCGGTCTGGCACTTCGGCACGGAGGATGCCGGGCCGCGCCCCTTGGAGGCGCTGGTCCGCGGCGGCTTGCCGGTGGCGCTTCCGGTGCTGCTGCACCCGGCGGCGACAGCCCACCTGCTCGGCCTGGTCGCCATGCATCCGCTGCCTGAGCTGCCTGGCTGGCTGCTTGCCGGGTCCCGTGCATGGGTCCTGGCGGCGTTGCTCTGGGCCGGGCGCAGCGCCGCCCACGGCCGAACCGCGGCGCTGATCGAACCGGCGTGCCTGCTGCTGCTGTTCGCGGCCCTGCCGCCGCTGGCCGGGTTCGCCGCCTACTTCGTGTGCTTCCACGCGCCCCGGCACACCCGCGCCCTGGTGCAGGACGCGCGCGCGCCGCGCGTGCGCACGATGGCGGACGCGAGGCGGCGGTCGGCCCCGGTCACGGCGCTGACCATCCTGATCGGGGCGGGGCTGTGGCGCTGGTTCCCCGGCGACGCGCCGGACCGCCTGCTCGCGCTGACCATCGAGGGGTTGGCGGCCCTGACCTTGCCGCACATGCTGCTGGACGCGCTGACCAGCTGGCGGGCCGCGCGCGAAGCGTCGCCGCGTCAGCGCAGGCCGGCCCCCGACCGCGCCACCGCCATGGCCGCCAGCCCGTAGGTCACTGCGCCGACCAGGCAAGGTGCGCCCGCCCAGGCCGGGCCGAGCACGAAGCCGGCGCCAAGGACCGCCCCGGCGAGGCCGAACCGGGTGGCGTGATGTCGGCGATCGTCCAGCGCGTCGACGGCCGGGGTGAGCAGGATGAACGCGACCGACGCCTTGCCCGTCACGCGCCGCGCGCCACCGCCACGCATTTGCGCATCACGCTCGGCAGCGCCTCGCCGTCCAGGGCTGCCGCCGGGCGCAGGAAGCCTTCAGCCGCGATCCCGGCGGCGATCTCCGGCACGTCCGCCGCGTACACGTCGAGGACCAGCTCGAAATGCGTCAGCCCGTGGAACGCCTGGCCCATCCGCCGCCACGGCGCGGGCGCGGGGGCGGCGGCGATGGCCTCGGCTTGCGGCCACGGCTCGGCGCGCCACTCCGTGCCGGGCAGCTCCGTCATGCCGCCCAGCAGGCCACGCGGCGGGCGGCGGCGCAGCAGCACCTGGCCGGCGGCGTCCGTCAGCCAGAAATGCGCGCCGTGCCGGCGGGGGCGCGGCTTCCTGGGGACTTTGCGCGGCAGCTCCCCGGCGATCCCGGCCTGCCGCGCCCGGCAGCCTGCCGCGAGCGGGCACAGGATGCAGGCCGGGCTGCTTGGGGTGCAGACCGTGGCGCCGAGGTCGAACAGGGCCTGGGCGAAGTCGGACGGACGCGCCCGCGCTCCCGGGTCCCGGCCAAGCTGCGCGGCGGCGGCGGCGATGGCGGTTCTGCCTTCCGGCAGCGGCGTGGCGATGGCGAACAGGCGGCTGGCGACGCGCTCCACGTTGCCGTCGACCGGGATGCCCGGCACCCCGAACGCGATGGCCGCGACGGCCACGGAGGTGTAGGCGCCGATGCCAGGCAGCGCGCGCAGCCCCGCCACGGTCCGCGGGAAGCCGCCGGCCTGCGCCACCGCCTTGGCGCAGGCATGGAGGTTGCGCGCCCGCGCGTAGTAGCCCAGGCCCGCCCAGGCGGCGAGCACGTCCTGCTCCGGCGCGTCCGCCAGGGCCTGCACGGTGGGGAAGCGCCGCACGAACCGCTCGTAGTACGGCATCGCCGCCGCGACGGTGGTTTGCTGCAACATGATCTCGGAGAGCCATATGCGGTAGGGATCGGCGGCCTCGCCCGGCCCGTGACGCCAGGGCAGGCGGCGGCGATGGGCGTCGTACCAGCCGAGCAGGGCGGCAACGGACGGATTGTCGGGGAGCACGGGCGCGGTATGGCGGCGGATGGCAAGGACGACAAGCGGTTCGTCTCCGGCCCGCGCCCGGTGGGCGCCCTGGTGCCGGCGCTGACCCGGCCCGCGTTCCGCAAGCGCTCCCCCGCCGCCGCGCGGCTGCAAGCCGATTGGGGCGCCATCGTGGGGCCGGCCCTGGCGGCGATCACGGCGCCGCGCCGCTTGTCCGCCGCCACGCTGACGCTTGCCTGCTCCGGGCCGTTGGCCCTGGAGCTGCAGCACATGGCGCCCGAGCTGCTGGCGCGGGTCAACGGCCATTTCGGGCGCGTCCTGGCCGAACGGCTGCGCTTCGTGCAGGAGCCGCCGCCCGCCGCCCCGCGGGCGGCGCAGGAGCCGGAGCCTGCGCCGCCCGTCGCCGGGCTGGGGGCAGGCCCGCTGAACCTCGCGCTCGCGCGGCTGGGGCAGGCCATAAAGGTGAGCGGCCAGCGGTGACCGGCGCCGTTGTGGCAGTTGGGAGACAGTGGGCAGGTTTGCCACCAACGCCGTTCCAGCGGCCTGGCTCCGGGGCTATGCTGCAAACGAAGCTTCCCGCATCGCTGGACCCATGATGCCCTACCATGCCGCGCCTGTTCTGAGCGCCGTCGCGGCCTGCATGGCCATCATGGGCTGCGCGGCCCAGGGAACGGCGCCGGCAAGCCGGCAGGCAGGGGGCGGTCCGCAAGTCCTGGCCAGCCAGGAGCCGCCGGCGGCCGTTTCGGCCCTTGCGCAGGCGCGGACGCCGGCGCCGAGCCGTCCGGCGCTCTCCGCCCCGAACGCCGACAAGCCCGCCGTCCTCGCGCTGCGGGCGGACATGCGGCGGTCCCTCGCGGAAACCCTGCTGCCGGACGACCCGGCCGCCGCCCGCGCCGCGCTTGCCGCCGCCCGCGCCATGGCGGACCGGATGCACGCCGTCATCGACGCCCGGCAAGCCGTGCTGGTGGTGGACCGCGCGGCGCGGGTGCAGCGCCTTTGGGTGGCCGTGGCCTATCCCGGGGGGCGCCCGTGGGACGCCGCGGGCGCCGTGCGCGTCAGCACGGGCAAGCCGGGCCGCAAGGAGCATTTCCGCAGCCCCGTCGGCGTGTTCGCCAACGACGCCGCCATCCTCGGCTACCGCGCGGAAGGCACCTACAACGAGAACCACATCCGCGGCATCGGCGTGCGCGGGATGCGGGTGTGGGATTTCGGCTGGCAGACCACGGACGACTGGCGCACGCCGGGCGCGGTCATGGCCGTCCGCATGGAGATGCACGCGACCGACCCGGCGGCGCTGGAGCCGCGGCTGGGCCGCTGGGACTCGGAAGGCTGCATCCGCATCCCGTCCCGGTTCAACGCCTACCTGGACCACGCCGGGCTGATCGACGCCAAGCTGCGGGATGCGGCGCAGACCGACCGCCGGTTCGCCGCCCTGCTGCCCAAGGATGCAGCGCCCAGCCCGCTCGCCGGGTCCATGCTGGTGATCATCGACTCGTCCGAGCCGGGGGCCGCGCCATCCGACCCGGTGCGGGCCAACGCGATGGAGCACCCGGACCTGCCCGGCCCGGAACATGACAGCGCTGGGCCCGACAGCGCCGGCTGAGCACGGCTGCACAGGACGGCTGCTTGCGTGCTAAGCCCGGCGATGATGCCCACCCGCTCCATGAGGCGCCCATGCTGACCCGACGCACCCTGATCGCCGCCACTGCGAGCCTGGCGGCCTGGCCTGCCTTTGCCGCCCCCGCCTTGGCCGGTGACGACCGCATGAGCGACCGCGAGCTGGGCAAGCCCGATGCGCCGGCGACGATGCAGGAATGGTTCTCCCTGACCTGCACGCACTGCGCCGCCTGGTCGAAGGAGGTGTTCCCCGAGGTGAAGGCCAAGCTGATCGACGCCGGCAAGCTGCGCTACGTCTACCGGGACTTCCCGCTGGACCAGGTCGCCCTGACGGCCGCCATGGTGGCGCGCGCCCTGCCGGCGATCCGCTACGAGGCGTTCGTGGCCAACCTGCTCGCGACGCAGGACCGCTGGGCGTTCGCGCGCGGCGTGAACAGCAACGAGGAGCTGTTCAAGCGCGCCGCCCTGGCCGGGATGCCGCGCGCCGTGTTCGACAGCACGGTGTCCGACGAGGCGCTGCGCTCCGCCATCCTGGCTGAGCAGCAGGCCGGCGTGGACAGGTACAAGGTGGACAGCACGCCGACCTTCGTGGTGGGCGAGAAGCCGCACTCCGGCGAGCAGAGCTATTCCGTCATCGCCGGCCTGGTCGCCGCGGCGAGCTAGGCGTTGCCCGTCGCGTTCAGCCGGCTGCGCATCGCCGGGTTCAAGAGCTTCGCCGAGCCGCAGGTGGTGGAGATCCTGCCGGGGCTGACCGGCGTGGTCGGCCCCAACGGCTGCGGCAAGTCCAACGTGGTGGAGGCGCTGCGCTGGGCGATGGGCGAGAGCAGCGCCCGCTCCCTGCGCGGCGGCGAGATGGACGACGTGATCTTCGCCGGCGCCGCCGGCCGGCCCAGCCGCAACCTGGCCGAGGTGGTGCTGACGCTGGAGGACGCGGCCGGGGCGGCGCCGCCGCCGTTCCACGAAAGCCACGAGCTGCAGGTCAGCCGCAGGATCGAGCGCGGCGGCGGCAGCGCCTTCCGGCTGAACGGCCGCGAGGTGCGGGCGCGGGACGTGCAGACCTTGTTCGCGGACCTGGCCAGCGGCGCGCGCTCCTCCGCGATGGTCAGCCAGGGCCGCGTCGGCGCCATCGTCAACGCCCGCCCCGACGAGCGGCGCGCGGTGCTGGAGGAGGCGGCGGGGATCACCGGGCTGCACGCCCGGCGGCACGAGGCGGAGCTGAAGCTGCGCGCGGCGGAGGCCAACCTGGAGCGCGCGGAGGACTTGCGCGGCCAGCTCGACAGCCAACTGGCCGCCTTGCAGCGCCAAGCCCGCCAGGCCGAGCGGTGGCGCGCCCTGTCCGCCGCGGTCCGGGACGCCGAGGCTGAGCTGCTGTCCATCGCCCGGGCGCGGGCGGAGGCCGCCCGCACGGCGGCGGTCGTCCACGGCGTCAGCTACGCCACCGC
>CAXTNC010000144.1:0-8211 GCA_964245495.1 uncultured Acetobacteraceae bacterium | reverse complement strand
GGGTCGTTCGCGGCGGGGCTGCTGGATGCGCTGCATGGGCTTGGCGCGGCGGGTTGACGCTCAGCCGCCGGGCGCCAGCACGATCCGGTCCCGGGAAGACCCCAGCACGGCCAGGTAGGCGTCCCTTGCCTGGCGCAGGGCATAACGCGACCGTGGCATGATCGGGAACGGTTTGAGCGCCCCGGAGGCGAAGCCCGGCAGCAAGCCGCGCAGCACCTCCGCCGTCGCCACGGAAGACAAAGCCAGCGTGTCGATGCCGTGATGGCTGTGCCGGCCGCGGTAGAAGGCGAAGATGTCGAACGCCACCGTCTCGCGGGTGGACGCGATCAGGATGTGCCGCCCGCCTTGCGCCAGGGCGGCGGTGGCCAGCGCGAAGCTGGGGTCGCCCACCGTGTTGAACACGATGTCCGCGCCGTGGCCGCCGGTGGCGTCGCGCAGGGCCGCCGCACCATCCGCCGCCGGGTCGAGCACCGTGACGGGCGTGCTGGCGTGGCCGGCGTACGGCTCCGGCGTGCGCACGGCGCCGAACACGCGGGCGCCGCGCCAGGCGGCGACCTGCGCCGCCGCCTGCCCCACCTTGCCGTTGACGCCGATCACCAGCACCGTCTCGCCCGGCTGCGGCATCCCGGCGCGGCGCAGGCCCTCGGCCGCCGTGGTGAACGGCACGCCGATGCCCGCCGCTTCCGCCGTGTCCATGCCGGCCGGAACGGGCAGCAACGCGCCCGCCTCCACCAGCAGATGGGTGGCGTGGCTGCCATCCTGGCGGATGCCGAGGTTTCCGGAGGAGCCGAACACCGCCGTTCCCAGCAGAACCGCCGGGCCAGCGACCACCGTGCCCGCGAAATCCCGGCCCGGCGTGCGGGGGAACACGGCATAGGGCATCAGCCCCAGCGCCGCCTTCACGTCAGACGGGTTCACCCCGGCCGCGTCCACTCGCACCAGGGCCATGCCTTGTGCCGGGTCCGGCAGCGTCACCTGCTGCACCACCGGCGCCAGCGCGTCCGGCCCGGACGCTTGCGCCAGCACGCGGACGGCGGCGGCCTGCATGGCCGGTTACCGCCGCTCCAGCGCGTAGCGGAGGTCGCAGGCGTCCGAGGTCACCGTCAGGTCCATGTGGCGGCCGGTGATCTGCCCCTGCACGGAGCCGCGGCCATCGCTGCCCTGGATGCTGCCGTCGGGCGCCACCGTGGCGGCCAGCGCGTAGGACACGGTGGGGCCGCGATAGTTCACCGACAGCGCGTTGCCTTCCACGGTGATGGTGCGCGGCCCGCTGCGGGGGCAGCCGCGGACGGCGGCGCGGATGAGCCGGGCGATGCCGCGGTACTGCCCGTCGATCCGCTCCGGCGGGGCCGCGGGCGCCGCTGCGACGGAGGCGGCCGGCCTGGGACTGGCGCAGCCGGCCAGGCAGGCGGCCACCAGCGCCGCCCCGGCCAGGCGAGGGGCGTTCAGCCGACGATCTCGGCGTCGGTGAAGAAGAAGGCGATCTCCGTGGCGGCAGCCTCCGGGCTGTCGGAGCCGTGCACCGTGTTGGCCTCGATATCCTCGGCGAACAGCGCGCGCACCGTGCCGGCCTCGGCCTTCTTGGGGTCGGTCGCGCCCATGATCTTGCGGTTGAGCGCGATGGCGTCCTCGCCCTCCAGCACCTGCACCACCACGGGGCCGGAGGTCATGAACTTGACCAGGCCAGCGAAGAACGGCCGCTCCTTGTGCACGCCGTAGAACGCTTCGGCCTGGTCCTTCGACATGCGCAGGCGCTTCTGCGCCACCACGCGCAGCCCAGCCGCCTCCAGGGTCGCCAGCACCTTGCCGGTGATGTTCCGCCGGGTCGCATCCGGCTTGATGATGGAGAAGGTGCGCTCGGTCGCCATGGTCCATGCAGCCTTTGAAGGTTCGGACGGGGCTGTAAACGAGGCGGGTATGCCGGGCAACCCCGCGCCGCCGGGGCACGTTGCCAAGGGACAACAGAAGGATGGGTGCGATGACTGATCGGGCGGGCGACAGCGTCCTGGGCGGCCTCGTGCGCGGCGCCATCGCCGGGGCGGCAGGAGTGTGGGCGCTGCACGAGGTGGACAAGCACATGGCGGTGCGCGGCAGCGCCGCCACGGAAGCCGCGACGGTCGCGGCAAGGCCCGGCGGCATGGACACGCCGCACATCCTGGCCAACCGCGCCGCCCGCGCCCTGGGGGCCGAGCTGGACCAGCCGGCGGACAACGCCGTGGGCCTCGCCATCAAGTATGCCATCGGCATGGCGCCGGCCGCCTTGCTCGGCGCGTTGCGGGACCGGCTCGGCTGGCTGGGCGCAGGCCGCGGCTTCGCGTTCGGGGTCACGGTCTGGGCCGTGGAGGACGAGTGGGGCGCCTCGCGGCTGGACCTGGCCGGCCCGCCCACCCGCTATCCCTGGCAGGCGCATGGCCGCAGCTTCCTGGCGCACGTCGCCTACGGGCTGACGGTGGATGCGGTGCTGCGGGTGCTGAAAGGCCCCCCGCGGTAATTTGGCGCGCTAGCCTGCCGCCCCGCCCCGCACTACATCGGCGGCATGAGCCTGCTGGTCATCGACGACGCCACCATCCGCATGGCCGGCCGGCCGTTGCTGGACCATGCCACGCTGCGGGTCGATGCCGGCCGGCGCATCGGCCTGGTGGGGCGCAACGGCGCGGGCAAGTCCACCCTGCTGCGCGCCATCGCCGGCGAGCTGGCGCTGGACGGCGGCGCGATCCACCTCGCCTCCGCCGCCCGCATGGCGCAGGTGCGGCAGGAAGCGCCGTCCGGCCCGGCGAGCCTGCTGGACACGGTGCTGGAAGGCGACCCAGAACGCCTCGCGCTGCTGGCCGAGGCCGACGCCGCGCCCCCTGCCCGGCTGGCCGAGCTTCACGAGCGCCTGCGCGCCATCGGCGCCGACGCCGCGCCGGCCCGCGCCGCCGCCATCCTGGCCGGCCTCGGGTTCGACGCCGTGGCCCAGGCCCGCCCTGTGTCCGAGTTCAGCGGTGGCTGGCGGATGCGGGTGGCGTTGGCGACCGCGCTGTTCGCCCAGCCGGACCTGCTGCTGCTGGACGAGCCGACCAACCACCTCGACCTGGAGGCGACCATGTGGCTGGAGAGTTGGCTGTCCCGCTTCCCCGGCGCGTGCCTGATCGTCAGCCACGACCGCGGCCTGCTGGACCGGGCGGTGGAGGCCATCGCGCACCTGGACGGGCGCAAGCTCTCGCTCACCCCGGGCGGCTACACCGAGTTCGTCCGCATCCGCACCGAGCAGGCCATGCAGCAGGCGCGCGCCGCCGAGCGCATCGCCGCCCAGCGCGCCCACATGCAGGCCTTCGTGGACCGCTTCCGCGCCAAGGCGACCAAGGCGCGGCAGGCGCAATCCCGCCTCAAGGCGCTGGAACGGCTGCCGGCGATGGAGAGCGTGGTGGAGGAAGCAGCCACCCGTTTCGCGTTCCCCGAGCCGGCTTCGCTCGCGCCGCCGATCCTGCAGCTGGACCGGGTGGACGCCGGGTATGACGGCCGGGCGGTGTTGCGCGGAGTGAACCTGCGGCTGGACATGGAGGACCGGGTGGCGCTGCTGGGCGCCAACGGCAACGGCAAGAGCACGTTGGCCAAGCTGCTCGCCGGCCGCCTGGCGCCGCTGGCGGGCGAGGTCCGCCGCAGCCCCAAGCTGCGGGTCGGCTACTTCGCGCAGCACCAGGCGGAGGAGCTGGTGTCCGCCGAGTCGCCAGTGGACCACATGGCCCGCGCCATGCCCGCCGCTGCGCCCCCGGCGGTGCGGGCGCAACTGGCCCGCTTCGGCCTGGACGCCGACCGCGCCGACACGCCCACCGCGCAGCTGTCCGGCGGCGAGCGCGCCCGGCTGCTGCTGGCGCTGGCCACCCGGGAGGCGCCGCAGCTGCTGATCCTGGACGAGCCGACCAACCACCTGGACATCGACGCCCGCGAGGCGCTGGTCCGCGCGCTCGCCGAGTTCGGCGGCGCCGTGCTGCTGATCACCCATGACCCCCATTTGGTGGAACTGGTGGCGGACCGTCTCTGGCTGGTGGCCGACGGCACGGCCAGGCCGTATGACGGCGACCTGGACGACTACCGCGGCCTGCTGGCCGAGCGCGCCCGGCCCGCGCGCGCCGAAGCGCCCACCCGGCGGGACGACCGGCGTGACCGTGCGCAGGCCCGGGTGCAGACAGCACCCCTGCGCAAGCAGGCGCGGGACGCGGAGAGCGCGCTGGCGCGGCTGGCCGCGGAGCGAAATGCCTTGCAAGTGCGGCTGGCCGACCCGGCGCTGTATGCCGCCGGACGCGCGGCGGAGGTCACGGCGGCGAACACCCGGCTGGCGGCGGTGGCGCGGGAGGTGGAGCAGGCCGAAATGGCGTGGCTGGAGGCGGAGGAGGCGCTGGCGGAGGCTTAGCCGCAAGCATCCGTGCTGACATGAGGCGGGGCGCCGAAGCGCCCCGCCGCATCGCTCGCGTCAGTTCGTGCTCGCCTCGGCGGCGACGCCCTTCAGCGCCGGGTAAGGCACGCCAGGCCGCGTGCCTTCCCAAAGAACCTTGTTGAACAGCCCGGTCGGAACCCGGTCTTCGGCCGAGAAATCGAACCCGGCCGTCTGCTTCGCCCAGTAGGCCGCGTTCTGGCGCGGATACACCCGCGGCCCGGCGGCGTACTTCACGCCGCTGTCCGCCATGGCGAGCTGCGTCGTTTGCAGGATGGTCGAGGCGACGGCGGTGTAGGTCCACTTGCCCGTGCTGTTCACGTCGAACACGTCGGCCATCGGCGCCTGGAACGCCGTGTTGAGGTTGAGGTGCGGCAGGGCGAAGATGTCCTCGATGGTGCGCAGCGCGTTGACTTGGCTGTAGCGCGTGCTGACGACTGCGCCCTGCTTCACGTAGGGGCCGACGACGTAGGCCGTGGAGCGGTGCGAGTCCACGTGGTCGGGGCCGTCCTGGCTGTCGTCCTCGGTCACGATGAACAGGGTGTTCTGCGCGAACCGGCTGTGGGCCACGTAGTCGACCATGCGCCCGACGGCGAGGTCGTTGTCCGCTTCCTGGGTGTCGGGCGTGTTCACCCCGGCCAGCGCGGTGGCGAAGCTGCCGGTGTGGTCATGCGACAAGCGGACGGTCTCGAAGGCTGGCAGGTCGCCGTAGGTCACATATTGCTGGAACTCGCGGTACCACTCGTTGACGTTCCACTGGTCCGAGTAGGTCTGGTCGAAGCCGCGGAAATACACGTCGGTGATCGGCACGAGCGCCGGGTTCAGCTCGGCGGCCTGCACCACCCCGGCGGCGCCCGGGTTGGTGATCGGCTTGCCGCTGGCGTCCGTGGTCGGGCCGATGTTGTTGACCTGGAAGCCGTAGTTCCGCAGGCTGAGGCCGGCCCGCAGCGCCGCGTCCATGATGTAGCCGGTCTGGTATTGAGTTTCGAAGTCCGTCGTCGCCACATCGGCGGTGCCGGGCAGCAGGTTGGCCGTTCCGCCGGGGAGGTTGGCCGAGAGCGCCGAGAACTGCCCCTTCGTCGCGGCGTCCCGGTCGGCTTGCGCGGCAAGGCCGGTTGGCACGTTGCGGTTGGACCCCTCGGACTCGTAGGACAGGCCGCGGTTGACGAAGGCGTAGTTGATCTGCTGGGTCAGCTCCTCGTCGTTGGTGATGCGGCCGCGCATCGACCAGGACCAGCCGTCCATGCTGCCGTCCGCCGGGTCCATGAAGTTGTCGAGCGTCACGAAGTTGGTGGCGATGTTGTGGAAGTTGGGCGTGAGCGACCGGCCGAACTGCACGAGCGCCGGGTCGGCGTTGGCGCCGTTCGGCAGGTCGCCGAGGATCTGGTCGAAGGTCCGGTTCTCCTTGACGATGTAGATGACGTGCTTGATGTGCTTGCGCACGAACGCCATCACCGCCGCGTCGGCCTGGCTCTGCGGGGTCGAGTAGCCGTTGTTCTCCGCCACCTGGGCGGTCAACGGCCCGAGCTGCTGCGCCGTGGGGACGCGGGCGCTGACCAGGGAGGCGTGCTCAAGCTGGAACTGGTACTGGTTGCCTGCCCGGGCCGCCGCCGCCGCCGCCGCGTTGCCGCCGGGGTAGGTGATGCTGGTGATGCTCGCGGTGGAACCGGACAAGTTGGTGGGGTTCGGCCCGGTGTTGCTCTTGCCGTTGATGACGTACATCCACGTGCCGTCCTGGCTGAATGTCACGTCCTTCGGCGCATACGCCGTTGGGATCAGCCCGATCACCGCGGGCTTCGCGCCGGCCAGCGACACGACGGCGATCTCGTTGGCGCCGCTGTTCACCACGTAGAGCTGCTTGCCGTTGGGCGAGAGCGTCACGGCGAACGGGGCAGCGCCGGTCTGGCGGTAGCCCGGCAGGATGCCGGCGGGCGCCCGCACGTCGATCTTCTGCTCAACCGCGTTGGTCTGCGTCTTGATGACCGCGACCTGGTCGCTGTTGTCCTCGGCCACGTAGAGCGTGGCCTGGTCGGCGCTGAGCGCCATGCCGTACGGGTTGCCGTCGAGCGCGATGCGGCCCACGAACTTGGCGGCCGTGGGCGAGGATACGTCGAGCACGACCACCTGGCGGTCGCGCGTCGAGGAGATGTAGGCGACGCCGCTGGCGTTCACCAGCACCGCGAACGGGTACTCGCCGCCGGCGACGCCGCTGGTGTTCTCGTTGCTCGCCAGGTAGGGCCGCAGATCGTACTCATAGCGGACGGCGTTGCTCGCCGTGTCGATGACGCTGACGGAGTCGTTGTAGTTGTTGGCGACGACGAGGGTCTTGCCGTCGGCCGAGATGCCCAGCCCGCTCGCGTTCGGCTGCACCGCAAGACCGATGCCTTGCTTGTTGTGGTTCAGCGCGATCTTGGCCGTGAGCGCGAAGGCGCCGGTGGGGTTGGCGTAGGCATACACCGCGTCGTCGTTGCCGCCAGTTGCGTAGAGCGTCTTGCCGTCCGGCGCCCAAACCAGGCCGACATGCGCGTTGGCCTGCTTGATGACCTGCGCGAGGACTGGTTTCGTCTTGTTGTTCCCGCCAACGTCGTAGAGGAAGATGTACTGGGTCGAGTTCGCGGCGTCTGTGTTGCCGGCGGCGTTGTCGAGCGAGTTCTGGCCAGCGCAGATGATCGCCAGGAGCGTGCCGTCAGGGCTGAGCCTGGACTGGACCGCCTCGCCGGCGACGAAGCTCGGATAGGCCGTCAGCCCGGGGTTGAGCGGCTGCTGCACGGCGCCGGCGAGGATGGTCGGCGTGATGGACAGGCCGGTCGGCAGGAGCGTCCCGGTGCTGCCGGCAAGCTCAGGCTCGGCGGCACGGGCGGCGGGCGAAGCCGCCAGCACCGTGCTCAGGAGCAGGGCTATGCGGAACGAGTTCGGCCTGGACATCAAGCAATCTCCGTTTTCGGGACAAACCGGCCGCCTGCGCGGCGATGATCGGAAGATGTGCTACCTTGTCCGGCCGAGGCCGTCCGTGTCGCTTCGATGTCAGTTCCGCGAAATCGACACGCGGAAACGCGGCTGCCTGGTCAGACCAGCCGCATCACGTCGGCCCAGTAGTCGCCCCAGTCCTCGTTCGCCCAGGCCGACCCTTCATGCATCGCCCGCGCGAAGCAGAACGCCGCGCCGCCCTCCGCCGCCCGCAGGTGCAGCGCCATGGCGAGGGGGGACAGGGCGGACCGGTCCGCCACCGCCGTCACGGGCCGGGCAGCCATGGGCGGGAACTGCGCAGTCTGCATGGTCGGCCTCCTGCCTCGTCTGCACGAGGAGACTATGCAGCGGCATGTGTCCAGGATGTGGCGGCAACCTGTCTGATCGTTTCACGAGGCAAAGGGCGTCACGGCCCCACCGACACCGACCCGTCCCGCGCGAAGTCGTAGCTGGCGGACCTGGGGGAGAAGTTCTGCAGGATGGTGTCCTTCAGGTAGTCCACCCGCACGTTGACCGCCGCCGGGTCCAGGTTGGCGAAGGCCGGCAGCACGTGGACGTCCGCCACCTGGCCGCCGCCGAGGTCGATGGACACGGTGAAGCGGTCGCCGCTGCGCACCATGCGCCACCGCGTGCCCTGCCCGGTCACGCTGGTCCAGCGGCTGGCCGGCGCGGGCGGCGCGGGCGGCGGCACGGGCGTCACCACCGCGGGCAGCGGCGCCGGAAGGGGCGCTGGCGGGACGTCCGGCACGGGGTCGGGCTTGGGCGCGCTGCCGCGCAGGCGCTGCATCACGGCGTCCAGGTCGGCAGGCGGGGCGGGCGCGGCCGGAGCC
>CAXTNC010000143.1:0-8215 GCA_964245495.1 uncultured Acetobacteraceae bacterium | reverse complement strand
CATCCTGGCGACCCTGGCCGCCCCCGGTCCGCTGCGCCCCCGCCTGGTGGTTGGCTTCGCCGCCGAAACGCAGGACGTGGCGGCCAACGCCGCCGCCAAGCGGGCGCGCAAGGGCTGCGACTGGATCCTGGCCAACGACGTGCGCCCCGCCACCGGCATCATGGCGGGGGAGTCGAACCAGGTGCACCTGCTCACCTCGGAGGGCATGGAGGACTGGCCCATGCTGCCCAAGACGGAGGTCGCCGCCCGCCTGGCCGCCCGCATCGCGGACGCGCTGGCGTGAAGGTGGAGCTGGTGGTGCTGGACCCCCGCCTGCACGAATGGGGGCTGCCCCGTTATCACAGCGCGATGGCGGCGGCGATCGACCTGCACGCCTGCCTGGACGCCCCGCTGCATCTGGAACCCGGCAGAGCCCCAGTTCTGGTGCCGGCCGGGTTCGCGCTGCACCTGGCGGACCCGAACCTGGCGGCGCTGGTGCTGCCGCGCTCGGGGCTGGGGCATGGCAAAGGGTTGGTGCTGGGCAACACGGTGGGGCTGATCGACCCGGACTACGCCGGGCCGCTGCTGGTCAGCGCCTGGAACCGCAACCCGCCCGGCGGCCAGGCGGTCGAGCTGCGGCCCGGCGAACGGTTCGCCCAGCTGCTGTTCGTGCCGGTCGTGCGGCCGGAGCTGCGGGTGGTGGAGGCATTCTCGGCCCGCAGCGGGCGTGGCAGCCAGGGGTTCGGCTCAACCGGGCGGGGCTGATGGCGGGGCGGCAGAGGGTTGCCACCCCTGTCCGCACGGAGCTAGGTCAGCAGCCCGGTGCGGCGCCGAACAAGCGTAATCCCAAATGCTGCGAGGCCTAAAAGCCCGACCGTGGCCGGCTCTGGCACGGGGGTTGGACTCGGCGGTGACGGCGGCGGTGGCGTCGGCGCGGGACCAGCTTCGCCGAAGAACGCCGTGCCGTCCGCCGCCGCAAGGCCAGAGCCTGCATAGTTGAGGGTCGGGGTAAGAGCGGCTGTTGACAAATTTACAGTGTAAATCTCTGTCCCAGCGACAGCATAGGTGATGCCATCGTCTCCGGTGGCCAAGCCAAACACGTCATCCAGGCCAGTGTTGCCAACAACCGCCGATGTAATGGCTCCCCCGGTGATCGTGATCCGGTCAAGGTCGCCGTTCGACAATGTCTCATACAACGCTCCTCCGGAGCTTGCGAAAGCCAGGTCTCCGGCGGAGCCGCCGCTTGTTGTGCCGCTGAGCGCCGCGATGCTGAACGGGGCCACGCCGACCGAGTAAAGTTGGTTGGTCGTACCGGACGCTGCGTAGAGGCCAGCGCTCGAACCCACCAGGGCGTTCACGCCGCCGCCGCCAACTCCGCCATAGGATGCAACAAGAGTTGCAGCGGCGGTTGTGGGATTGAGTGAGTATAACCCTGTGAAGGTTGTTCCATAAAGGGTGCCATTCGCCGTGAAGGCGATGTCGGTCAGGGTAGCCCCGGAACTGCCCAAGACTGTGACCGCGCCGGTGCTGATATTGACCGTGCCGACGAGGCCATTGGCGTCATCAATGAATAAAGGGCCGCTCGGAGCAGCGTGGGCTGGCGCGAACGCCATGCCCAGAAGGATCAAACCCAAACCGGCTTTTGGCGGAAAGGACATAAAGCTATACTCCTGCATGAAGGACATATTACGTCCAGGTCATGGCCGGAGTCCTGTGTGCAAATTACATGCCAGTGTCTGAAGGCGGTGTTTCCCCATGCAGCCAACTCCACCCTGTAAAATCTACCGACAGCTTTTTGCGTGTCCCGCCGCTTCCAGCACATGACGCGCCCTCACACAAGAATCAGCGCCACCTTCGCCATCACCTCGTCCAATATCGTTGCAGGCAGTTTCTCAACCCTCCTGCCATGGAGCGCGTGCAAATCCAGTACCCGAGGCTGGTCGCACCGCACGACGCCGGTGGTCCTCATCCCGGACAAAGGCACGGCAAAGCCGATCCTGCGGGCGTCGTCGCCGTTGGTGATCGGCAGGATCACCGGCAGCTTTGTCGCCTGGTTGAACTCGGCTGGGGACACGACCAGCACCGGGCGATGCCCGCGCTGCTCGCGTCCCTCGGCAGGGTCGAGCGTCACCTGATAGATGTCGCCTTTCTTCATATCGGCTCGCGGCCGACAGCCGGGGCATCAACCCATTCCCGCTCCCCAAGCGGCTGGGGCTGGGAATAGTCAGACGCGCCCAACACGCCGGCAATCGTGCAGCGGGGCCGAGGGTTGGGTTCGATCACCAGGCGGTCGCCGTCCACGCTGATGCCGACCATGGCCCCCGCCTGCAACTGGAGCAGGTCAAGGATGGCGGGCGGCAACGCCAGCATGACCAAGCCGCCGACCTTGCGAAGATTGGTTGTGTGCACGCGCTCCCCTCCGATTTATGCACTCATGCAACACGGTGTCTGCCTGCCGCGCCCTCCTCGCGTGACACGGCGCACCCTCCCCGCTATGGGGCACGCAGAACCCCAGCCGCACCCGGCATCGCGAGGACCGCCCATGTCCGGCTCCATCTTCCCGGCCTTCGCCCCCGGCTTCGCATCGGTCCGCCGGCTGCCCAACCTGTTCGACATCGCCGCCATCCTGTGCATCGGCGGGCTGCTGTTCGCCTTCGCCACCGGCGCGCGCAGCACCGTCGTGCCGCTGGACCAGGTGGCGCAGATCAGCCTCGACCCGGCCTATCTGCCTGGCTACGCGCTGCGCACCACCATGCGCATGTTCGCGGCTGTCACCTGTTCGCTCCTGTTCACCTTCACCTACGCCACCTGGGCGGCCAAGAGCCGCCGGGCCGGCAAGATCCTGGTGCCGATCCTCGACATCCTGCAATCGGTGCCGGTCATCGGCTTCCTCACCTTCACGGTCGTGTTCTTCATGGGGCTGTTCCCCGGCCGCGTGCTGGGGGCGGAGCTGGCGGCCATCTTCGCCATCTTCACCAGCCAGGCCTGGAACATGGCGTTCAGCCTCTACCAGTCGCTGAAGACTGTGCCGGCGGACCTGGCCGAGGCCGCCACCGCTTTCCGCCTGTCGCCCTGGCAGAAGTTCTGGCGCATGGAGGTGCCGTTCGCCATGCCCGGGCTGGTGTGGAACACCATGATGTCCATGTCCGGCGGCTGGTTCTTCGTCGTGTACAGCGAAGCGGTGAGCGTGGGGGACACCACCTGGAAGCTGCCCGGCATCGGCTCCTACGTGGCCACCGCGCTGGACCGCAAGGACGTGGCGGCGGTCGGCTACGCCATCCTCGCCATGCTGGTGGTGATCCTCGCCTACGACCAGCTGCTGTTCCGCCCGCTGGTCGCCTGGTCGGCCAAGTTCCGCTTCGAGATGACGGCCGGGGCGGAGGCGGAGGACCCATGGGTGCTCAAGCTGCTGCGCCGCACCCGGCTGCTGGCCCGCGGGGTCGATGCGCTCGGCGTGGTGTTCGGCGCGCTCACCGGGCTGCGGCTGGCCCGCGCCGCCGGCCGGCCCCGGGCGCGCCGGGCGCCATCGGCCGCAGGGGATGCGGCGTTCGCGGTGGCGTTGGCCGCCGTGGCGTTGGCGGCGGTGTGGAAGATCGCCTCCTACGTGTCCGCCACGCTGGATTGGAGCGACCTGGGCACGGCGCTGCTGCTCGGCACCTACACCATGGCCCGGGTGGTGGTGCTCATGGCGCTGGCGACGGCGCTGTGGGTGCCGGTCGGCGTGTGGCTCGGGCTGCGGCCGGCCTGGGCGCGGCGGGCGCAGCCGTTGGCGCAGTTCCTGGCGGCGTTCCCGGCCAACCTGTTCTTCCCGATCTTCGTCATCGCCATCGTGCGCTGGCGGCTCAGCCCGGACATCTGGCTGACGCCGCTGATGGTGCTGGGCACGCAGTGGTATATCCTGTTCAACGTGATCGCCGGCGCCGCCGCCTTCCCGGGCGACCTGCTGGAGGCGTCCAGCAACTTCCGCATCGGCGGCTGGCTGTGGTGGCGCCGGGTCATGCTGCCGGGCATCTTCTCCTATTACGTGACGGGAGCGATCACCGCGTCCGGCGGCTCCTGGAACGCCGCCATCGTGGCGGAGGTGGCCACCTGGGGCACCGACCACCTGCACGCCCACGGCCTGGGCGCCTACATCGCGGAGGCGACGGCCGACCCGAACGGCACGCCCCGCGTCGTGCTCGGGGTGGCGGTGATGAGCGCCTTCGTGCTGCTGTTCAACCGCGCGGTCTGGCGGCCGATGTACGGCTATGCCGCCCGCCGCCTGACCTTCGCGTAGGGACAGGCCGCCATGGACACCACCCCGGTTCTCGCTGTCGGCAACCTGGTGGAGGTGCGCGGCGTGCGGCAGTCCTACCACAAGGACAGCACCGCCGACCTGCTGGTGCTGGACAACGTGGACCTCACGCTGCGCCCCGGCGAGATCGTGGGCCTGCTGGGCCGCTCCGGCTCCGGCAAGTCCACCCTGCTGCGCATCGTCTCCGGCCTGCTGCGCCCCACTGCCGGGGAGGTGCGCTGGCGCGGCGCGCCCCTGCTCGGCCCGGCGGAGGGCGTGGCCATGGTGTTCCAGTCCTTCGCCCTGTTCCCCTGGCTGACCGTGCAGCAGAACGTGGAGCTGGGCCTGGAAGCGCAGGGCGTGGCGCGCGCCGAGCGGGAGCGCCGGGCGGAGGACGCGATCGACCTGATCGGCCTTGGCGGCTACGAGAGCGCCTACCCGAAGGAGCTGTCCGGCGGGATGCGCCAGCGCGTGGGCCTGGCGCGCGCCCTGGTGGTGCACCCGGACCTGCTGCTGATGGACGAGCCGTTCTCCGCGCTGGACGTGCTGACGGCCGAGACGCTGCGCACGGACCTGATCGACCTGTGGATGGACAACAAGCTGCCGATCCAGTCCGTGCTGATGGTCACGCACAACATCGAGGAAGCGGTGCTGATGTGCGACCGCGTGCTGGTGTTCAGCTCCAACCCCGGCCGGGTGGCGAGCGAGCTGCTCGTCCCCTTTCCCCATCCGCGCGACCGGCTGGCCCCGGCGTTCCGCCAGATGGTGGACGACATCTACGCCCTGATGACCCGGCGCGCGCCCGCCCGCACTGCGCTCGCCGCCGTCACCGCGGCCACCGCGCTGCACCCGGTCTCGACCAACATCATGGCCGGCCTGCTGGAAACGCTCGGGGCGGCGCCGTACGACGGGCGCGCCGACCTGCCCGCCCTGGCCGCCGCGCTGCAGCTGGAGCTGGACGAGCTGCTGCCGCTGGGCGAGGCGCTGCAGCTTCTGCGGTTCGGCTCCCTGGCGGACGGCGCCCTGCTGGTGACGGACGCCGGCCGCCAGTTCGTCGCGGCCGACACCGAGCCGCGCAAGGCGCTGTTCGGCGCGGCGCTGCGCGCGCACGTGCCGCTGGCGGCGCAGATCCGCCAGGTGCTGGACGAGCGCTGGAACCACCGCGCCTCCGCCGTGCGCTTCCGCGACGAGCTGGAGGACGTGATGAGTCCGGACTACGCGGACGACACCATGCGGGCGGTGATCGCGTGGGGGCGCTACGCCGAGCTTTACAGCTACGACGAGGACGCGGACCAGTTCTACCTGGACGAGCACGGCGGGTAGGCCCTGGCGCGGCGCGCCGATTTGGTCCCCCGCAGGCAGTTTGGTCATTGACGGGCAAATGAACTTTATATCCTATGATTCATGAACCCGTCACAGATGGCGGAACAACAAACATCCACTTGTTTCTCCGCCGGGCAGCAGTTCGGCAGCCCTGGCGCGCCGCTCGACCACAGCTTCTTGTCCGCAACCTTCCTGGAGGTCCCGTGCCGAACCGAACCGTGATCAAGTCCATCGCCTGCGGCGCGCTCATCGCCGCCGCGCTGCCCGGCGCCGTCCAAGCGGCCGTGCCGGCGGTGCCGGCCGCCGCCTCCCTGATCACGGCGCCCATCGATGCCGCGCACGGGCAATCCCTCGACTACGACGCCCCGCTCGCGATGCACGCCGTGTCCGACGCGGGGGCCCTGGCATCCGGCATGGCGCTCGAGCACCTGCAGCTCGTGCTCAACCGCCCGGCCGAGCGGCAGGCGGCGCTGGACGCGCTGGTGAAGCAGCAGCTGGACCCGGCCTCGCCCAACTTCCACAAATGGGTCGAGCCGGGCGAGTTCGGCGCAGCCTTCGGCCCCGCGCAGTCCGATGTCCAGCAGGTGGTCGCCTGGCTCCGCGCCGAGGGCTTCACCGTGGGCCAGGTGTCGCCCAACCTCATGTCGATCGACTTCTCCGGCACGGCCGGCCAGGTGGCGCGCAGCTTCCAAACCGAGCTGCATGACGTGGTGAACGCCGCGGGCGAGCATCACCTGTCCAACATCGCCTCGCCGGTCATCCCCGCGGCACTCGGCGGCGTCGTGCACGGCGTGACGCTGAGCAACTTCTTCCCCAAGCCCGCGCTGAGGCCGGTCGGCGCCGTCCGCAAGAGCGGCGCGACCGGGCAGTGGAGCGTCACGAAGCCGGCGCCCGGGTTCACCGTCCCGGACGGCGCCACGACCTACTACGCCGTCACCCCGTCCGACTTCGCCACGATCTACAACGTGAACCCGGCGCGCAACGGCAGCTCGCCCAACCTGTTCAACCCCGTGACGGGCGCTTCGCACTACAAGCTGACCGGCAAGGGCGTCACGCTGATCGTGGCCGAGCAGACGGACATCAACCCCGCCGACTGGAACACGTTCCGCACGGGCTTCGGCTTGTCGGGCTTCGCGGGCACCTTGCAAAGCGTCCACCCCGGCGGCTGCGCCGACCCCGGCTTCACCCCGGACGAGGGCGAGGCGGCGCTGGACGCCGAGTGGTCGAGCGCCGTGGCCCCGGACGCCGCCATCATCGAGGCGAGCTGCGCCGGGACGGCCACCACTTTCGGCGTCATGACCACGCTGCAAGGCTTGGTCAACGCCGGGCCGCGCGGCTCGGTGATCACCGTCAGCTACGGCGGCTGCGAGGTCGGCAACGGCCTGTCGTTCCTGGCCATGTGGACGCAGCTGGTCGAGCAGGCGGCGGCAGAGGGCATCTCCGTCTTCATCTCGACCGGCGACAGCGCGGCCGCCGGCTGCGACAGCCCGAGCGCCCAGGCGGCGACGGGCGGCCTGGCGGTCAACGGCCTCGCCTCCAACCCCTACGTGACGGCCATCGGCGGCACCGACTTCAGCGACACGGTTGACGGCAAGAACAGCACCTACTGGACGGCGGCCAACTCCGGCAGCGACGGGTCGGCCAAGTCCTACATCCCCGAGATTCCCTGGGACGACAGCTGCGCCAGCTCCGTGATCTGGAAAGCCGCCGGGGCCGCAGGCGCCATCCCCTACTGCAACATCCCGAAGCAGCCCTTGCTGAACCTCGTGGGCGGCAGCGGCGGCAAGAGCCTCTACTACACCAAGCCCGACTGGCAATCGACCGGCGTGCTGGGCGTGCCGAACGACGGCGCGCGCGGCCTGCCGGACGCGTCGCTGTTCGCCTCCAACGGCATCTGGAACCACTTCTACGTGTTCTGCATGTCCGACGCGAACGAGGGCGGCACCGCCTGCGACTTCACCAACGTCAACGACGTGCTCGGCAACGCCGCCGGCGGCACCTCGTTCTCGGCGCCGATCTTTGGCGGCATCGAGGCGCTGGTGGTGCAGTACAAGGGCGGCAACGTCGGCCTGGCCGCGCCCCGCCTTTACCAGCTGGCGCAGCTGCAGTTCAGCAACCCGACCTTGCTGAGCACCTGCAAGTCCAACGAGGGCGCCAGCATCTCGGCGGCGTGCGTGTTCAACGAGATCACCCGCGGCGACAACGCCCTGCCCTGCGTGGCCGGCTCGCCCAACTGCTTCACCAACGCCGCCTCGACGGCCGGCATCGGCGTGCTGTCCACCACGCCCAACAAGCTGACCGCCGCCTACCCGGAAACCCTCGGCTGGAACTTCGTGACCGGCCTGGGCAGCGTCAACGTGACCAACCTGCTGATAAACTACTGATCCCTCCCCGACGCTGACCGGATCGGCGCCCCAGGCTGGCCAGCCTGGGGCGCCGATTTGCGTTGGATGCCGCGCCTTGCCAACGCCCGGCAGGCTGCACCATGCTGGGCCAAGACGCGGCGCGGTTGACGTTGCGGCAAGAAGCTGCGCCTTGCCGCAGGGCAGGACGAGTTGCATGTTGAGATGATGCCGATGACGAGGATGCTGCAAGCCGTTCTGCTGTCCGCCGCGCTGGCAGCCCCCGCCGCCAGGGCGC
>CAXTNC010000142.1:0-8322 GCA_964245495.1 uncultured Acetobacteraceae bacterium | reverse complement strand
TCCCGCGCGGGAAGCTCGCCTCCCACCCGCCGCCCAGCGCCTTGTAAAGCTGCACCAGGTTGGTCGAGACCGTCGTGGTGCTGTCGGCGAACTGCTGCTGCGCCTGCAGCAGCGTGCGCTGCGCCGTCAGCACGTCCAGGAAGGTGGACAGGCCCTGCACGTACTGCGCCCGCGCCAGGTCCAGCGCGTGCTGCGCCTGGTCCACCGCGATGGCAAGCTGGGTGCGGCGCAGCTGCTCGGCCGAATAGTTGGTCAGCGCGTTGTCCACGTCGTGGAAGGCTTGCAGCACCACCTGCTGGTACTGCACCGCCGCCTCCTGCTGCTGCGCCTTGCGCAGGATCAGGTTGAACTTCAGCCGCCCGCCCTGGAACACCGGGATGGTGACGGAGGGGCCGCCGGAATACTGCAACGCCCCGTAGGCGCCGAAATTGCCCAGGTTCTTGAGCTGCAAGGACTGCACGCCGATGCTGCCGGCCAGGGTGAACCTGGGAAAGAACTCCGCCTCCGCCTCGCCGATGTCGGCCGTCGCCGAATGCAGCTGCGCCTCCGCCCGGCGGATGTCGGGCCGGCGCTGCACCAGCTCGGACGGGAAGCCCACGGGAATCGTCGGCGGCGCCGGGGGCACCGGCTTGGCCGGGGACAGCAGGGCGGTGAGCGCGCCCGGCGTTTCCCCCAGCAGCAGCGCGACCGCGTTGGCGGTGACGTCCGCCTGCGCTTGCAGCTGCGGGATGGTCGCCGCCGTGCTGGCCACCTGGGCGGCGGCGTTGGCCACGTCCAGCCCCGTGGTCAGCCCGCCCAGCTGGCGCTCGCGGGTCAGCCGCAGGCTGTCCTGCTCGCTGGCCAGGGTGTCGCGGGCGATCTGCAAGTCCCGCTGCTGGCCGCGCAGCTGCAGGTAGTCGCTGGCGATCTCGGCCAGCACGGTGACCAGGGAGTCGCGCCGCTGCTCCGCCGACATGTCGATGTTGGCGTCGGCAGCCTCCACCTCGCGCTTCACCCGGCCCCAGAAGTCCAGCTCCCACGTCGCGTCGAAGCCCGACTGGAACAAGTTGAACGAGCCGAGGTGCGTGCCCGGCCCGCCGCCCGTGGAGGTGACGCTGGTGGGGATGCCGCCGGAGGTGCCGCTCAGCCCGTTGGCGCTGGTGGCGGTGCTGGCGTTCTGGCCGCCGCCCCCGCCCCCGCCGATCAGGCCGATCACGCCGCGGTCCGAGATCTTCTCCCGCACGTAGTTGGTGTTGCTGTTGGCCGTCGGGTACTGGTCGGCCGCCGTGACGCCGCGTTGCGCCCGGCTTTCCTGCAGCCGCACGGTGGCGAGGCGGACGTCGAGGTTGGACCGCGCCGCCTGCTCTTCCAGCTGCGTCAGGATCGGGTCGTCGAACGCCTGCCACCAGGCCGGGTCGATCGGCTCCGCCACGACTTGGCTGGGGGCCGCCGCGGGCTGCGGGCGGGCGCGGCTGGCGAACCAGGACCCGGGCGCCCACAGGCTCGGGCGCTGGAAATCGGGGCCGAGGCTGCAGCCGCCCAGGGAGGCCGCCATGCCGGCCGCGAGCGCGAAGGAAGGCAGTCTCAAGGTCGGCGAGCCTCCGGCAGACGCGGACCAGCCGGTCCAGGCTGACCGATCGGTTCGGTCAGCCCTTTGACACCAACCCCGCTTTGCATGGAAGGTCAACCCACGCAGGAAAAGACGAGCCAGAGTGAACATCGACACCGCTGGCTTCTCAAAGGAGAAACAGTCGCAGATTCTCCGCGGCGCAGCATCCGTGTTCGCGCAGGACGGCTACGAGGGCGCCAGCATGTCGCGCATCGCGGCGCGCGCCGGCGTCTCGAAGGGCACGCTGTACAACTACTTCGAGGGCAAGGCGGAGCTGTTCGCCGCCTGGGTCGCAGGCGAGTGCGAAGACCTGAGGCACGCCTTCGACACCCAGGACCCCGATGACGCGCCCGGCGCCGGGCTGCGCGCGATCGGGCTGCGGATGCTGCGGCTGATGGTGTCGGATGCCGGCCTGACGATCTTCCGCATGACGGTGGCGGAAGCCTTCAAGTTTCCGGAACTGGCGCGGGCCTACTACAACACCGGTCCCTGCATGGCGATCGAGTTCCTGGCCGCCTGGCTGGCGCGGCAGGCCGCCGCAGGCCGCCTGGACATGGCGGACCCGGTGTTCGCCGCCGAGCAGTTCTTCTCGCTTTGCCAGACCCGCATCGCCATGCAGCGCCGCCTCGGCCTGGCCGACTTGGACCAGGATTCGATGGAGGCGGTCGTGGACGCAGCCGTGTCGATGTTCCTCAACACCTACGGAGCCAAATGATGGCCGACTCCCTGCCTGCCGTGCTGGACCGCATCGAGGCCGGGCTCGACGCGTCCCGGGCGCGCTGGTTCGATCTGCTGCGCATCCCCAGCGTCAGCGCCCAACCCGTCCACGCCGCCGACTGCGCCGCCGCGGCGGACTGGCTGCGGGGCTGCCTGGCGGAGATCGGCTTTGACGCGAAGGTGATCGGCACGCCGGGCCACCCCGTCGTGCTGGCGCATCACCCCGGCGCCGGGCCAGGCCCGCAGCTGCTTTATTACGGGCATTACGACGTGCAGCCGGCCGAGCCGCTGGAGCTGTGGACCAGCCCGCCCTTCGAGCCGACGCTCACCGAAGGCCCGCACGGCCCCCGCGTCACCGCCCGCGGCGCGGTGGACGACAAGGGCCAGGTCATGATGTGGCTGGAAGCGCTGCGCGGCTGGCACGACGCCGCCGGCGGCCCGCCCTGCCCGGTGACGGTGCTGATCGAGGGCGAGGAGGAGGTGGGCAGCCCCAACCTCGAACCTTTCTTGACGGCGCACCGGGACGCGCTCGCCGCTGAGATCGCCGTCGTCAGCGACACCAACATGTGGGACGCGGACACCCCGGCCCTCACGACCCGGCTGCGCGGCATGGTGTACGTCGAGCTGACCCTGCGCGCGGCCGAGCGCGACCTGCATTCGGGACTGTTCGGCGGGTCCGCGCTCAACCCGATCAATGCCCTGACCCGCATCCTGGGCGCGCTGCACGATGCGGACGGGCGGGTGCAGCTGCCGGGCTTCTATGACGGCGTGGCGGAGCTGCCGCCGGAGTTGGCTGCCGAATGGCAGGCGCTCGGCTTCGACGAGGCGGCGTCGCTTGGCGGCATCGGCCTGTCCGTGCCGGCGGGCGAGCGGGGCCGGATGCCGCTGGAACGGCTGTGGGCGCGGCCGACCGCGGACATCAACGGCATCTGGGGCGGCTACACCGGGGCGGGCAGCAAGACGGTGATCGCGGCGGAGGCGTCGGCCAAGCTGTCGTTCCGCCTGGTCCCGGGCCAGGACCCGGCGGCGGTGTTCGCGGCGTTCCAGCGTTTCGTGGCGGACCGCGCGCCGGCCGATGCGCGGGTGACGTTCGAGCAGATGAGCGGGGCGCCCGGCGTCGAGATCCCGGCTGGCAGCCCCTGGATGCAGGCCGCCCGCGCCGCCTTGGCCGATGAGTACGGCCGTCCAGCCGTGACGATCGGCAGCGGCGGCTCCATTCCCGTGGTGGAAAGCATGAGGCGGCTGCTGGGCCTCGACTCGCTGCTGATGGGCTTCGGCCTCGCGGATGACCAGGTGCACAGCCCCAATGAGAAGTTCGAGTGGCGCTGCTTCCATCACGGCCTGCGCAGCCACGCCCGGCTGCTGGCCAAGCTGGCCGGGTGAACTCCGGCGGCTGCCGTGCTTTGGTGCAACCATCACGGGAGTCACGCCATGCGCCGCATCGTCCGCCCAATTGCAGCAGCAGCCCTGATCGGCCTCGGCGGGTGCGTGCCGCCGTATGACGGGTCGTCCGCCTACACGCCCGGCTACGGGACGGCGCCGTCCGGCAGCGCAGGGCAGTCCGGGTATGCGGCTCAGCCCGGCTATGGAGGCCAGCCCGGTTCCGCTGCCCAGCCAGGCTACGGGACTCCGCCTGGCTACGCCCAGCCTGGCTACGCCCAGCCTGGTTATGCCCAGCCTGGCTACGCCCAGCCTGGTTATGCCCAGCCTGGCTACGGGGCGCCGCCCGGCTATGGCACGCAGTCCGGCTACCCGGCGCCGCAAGGCTACGCGCCGCAGCAGGGCTATGGCGGGCCGCCGCCGGGATACGGGTCGCAGCAGCCAGGCGGCGGCCAGCCATCTTCGGGGTACAGCCGAGGCTCAGGCCTGGGCTACTAGCCGAAGCCGCCCAGCCTGTCGCCGCCCAGCCTGTCCCGCCTAGCCGCTGGGCATCGGCGATGCTACCCACCGCCACCATCCCCGTCCGACCGAGGCAGCCATGACCGCGCACTTCCCGGCGTCCACCCTGGCGCCGGAGCAAACCGGCCCGCTGGTGCTCGCCGTGCCGAAAGGCCGCATCCTGCGGGAATGCGGCGCCCTGCTGGCCCGCGCCGGCGTGCACCCTGCCGCGGACTGCCTGGACGAGGACTCCCGCCGCCTGCGCTTCCCCACCGACGACCCGGCGCTCGACGTGGTGCGCGTGCGCCCGTTCGACGTGGCGACCTTCGTGGCGTTCGGCGGCGCGCAGATCGGCATCTGCGGCTCGGACGTGCTGATGGAGTTCGACTACCCGGAGCTGTACGCCCCGCTCGACCTGGACATCGGGCATTGCCGGGTCAGCGTGGCCGGCCCGTCCGGCTGGATCGACACCGCCGAGTCCCGGCTGTGGTCCCGCGTGCGGGTGGCGACCAAGTACCCGAACATCGCCCGCCGCCACTTCGCCGCCCGCGGCATCCACGCGGACGTGGTGCACCTGAACGGCGCGATGGAGCTGGCCCCCGGCTTGGGCCTGTCCCGCCTGATCGTGGACCTGGTGCAGACCGGCTCCACCCTGGCCGCCAACGGCCTCAAGGAAAGCGAGGTGATCGCCCGCGTGTCCAGCCGCCTGGTGGTGAACCGCACCGCGCTCAAGACGCAGCCGGAGGCGGTGGGCGGCTGGATCGAGCGGTTCCGCGCGGCGCTCGCCCCCCAAGCTTTCTCACCATGAGGCGGCTGGACACGGCGCAACCCGGCTTCCCCGCCGCGTTCGACGCGCTGCTGGACGAGGCGCGGGACGCCACCGCCCGGGTGGACGGCCCGGTGGCCGCCATCATCGCCGCCGTGCGCGAGCGGGGCGACGCGGCGCTGTGCGGCTTCACGGCGCAGTTCGACCAGCATGCCCTGACGCCTGGCCGCATCCGCATCGGCGCCGACGAGATCGACGACGCCGCCAACGCCATCCCGCCCGAGCTGGCGGCGGCGCTGGACATGGCCGCCACCCGGATCGAGGCGTTCCACCGCTTGCAGCTGCCGCACGACATCGACACCACGGACGCCGCCGGGCTGCGCATGGGCATGCGCTGGACGGCGCTGGACGCGGTGGGACTCTACGTGCCCGGCGGCAAGGCCGCGTATCCTTCCTCCGTGCTGATGAACGCCATCCCTGCCCGCGTGGCCGGCGTGGAGCGGCTGGCGATGTGCGTGCCCACGCCCGGCGGGGCGCCCAACCCGCTGGTGCTGGCCGCCGCGCGCCGGGCCGGCGTGTCCGAGGTGTACCGCGTGGGCGGGGCGCAGGCGGTGGCGGCCATGGCGTACGGCACCGCCAGCATCGCCCCGGTGGACCGCATCGTGGGTCCCGGCAACGCCTACGTGGCGGAGGCCAAGCGGCAGGTGTTCGGCCGCGTCGGCATCGACGGCATCGCCGGCCCGTCCGAGGTGGTGATCCTCGCCGACCGCAGCGCCGACCCGCGCCGGGTCGCGGTCGATCTGCTGGCGCAGGCGGAGCACGACGAGAACGCGCAGTCCATCCTGCTGACCGACGACCCGGCGCTGGCCGACGCCGTGGCCCAGGCCGTCACCGCCGAGCTGCGCAGCCTGCACCGCAACGAGGCGGCTGCCTCCTGGCGCGACCACGGCTGCATCATCCTCGTCCGGGACTGGACGGAGGGTGCGGCGCTCACCGACCGCCTGGCGCCCGAGCACCTGCAGGTCATGGTGGCGGACCCGGCGGCGCTGTTCGCCCGCATCAGGCACGCCGGCGCCGCCTTCCTGGGCGCGGACTGCCCGGAGGCGCTCGGCGATTACGTGGCCGGGCCGAACCACGTGCTGCCGACCGGCCGCACCGCCCGCTTCGCCTCCGGGTTGTCGGTGTTCGACTTCCTCAAGCGCACCACCTGGGTGCAGGCCGACGCGGCCTCGCTGGCAGTGGTCGGCCCGGCGGCGGTGGCGCTGGCGGAGGCGGAGGGCTTGCAGGCCCATGCGCGCAGCATCGCCATGCGCCTGGGCCAAGGCGGATGACCTCCTCGCACGCTTGACCCGGTGCGGCTGCCACATCATGTTCCGCCCCGTCAACGGGACAGAAGGCGCTCAGAGACCATGCATGTCTAAAGAGGATATGATCGAGTTCAGCGGCACCGTCCTGGAGCTGCTGCCCAACGCGATGTTCCGCGTGAAGTTGGACAACGAGCACAGCATCCTGGCGCACACCTCCGGCAAGATGCGCAAGAACCGCATCCGCGTGCTCGCCGGGGACCGGGTCAACGTCGAGATGACTCCCTACGACCTCAGCAAGGGCCGGATCACGTTCCGTTTCAAGTGAGTTGGCCGCCCGCCCATCGCTGACGCTGGCATCTGCCAGCCCGCGCCGCTTGGCCCTGCTGGCGCAGGTCGGCATCATTCCCGACCAGGTCCGCCCCGCTGACATCGACGAAAGCCCGCTGCGCGACGAAGCGCCACGGCTGCACGCCGCGCGGCTTGCGCGGGGGAAGGCGGCGGCGGCGCATGTGCCAGGCAGCTTCACCTTGGCCGCGGACACGGTGGTGGGCCTTGGCCGCCGCATCCTGCCCAAGGCCGCCGACCCGCAGCAGGTGGCCGGGTGCCTGCGGATGCTGTCAGGCCGGCGCCATCACGTGCTCACGGCCGTGGTGCTGGTCGGCCCGGCAGGGCGCGCCACTGAGCGCGTGGTGGACAGCGTGGTGGCGTTCGCCCGGCTGACGCCGGGCCAGATGGCCGCCTATGCCGCGTCCGGCGAGGGTGAGGGCAAGGCGGGCGGCTACGCCATCCAGGGCCGCGCCGGGGCCTTCGTGCGCTTCTTGGGCGGCAGCTACAGCGGGGTGGTCGGCCTGCCGCTGTTCGAGACCATGCAGCTGCTTCGTGGCCAAGGCTGGCTTTCGCCGTGACCCTGCACGTCGCTTGCAGCCCGGGCGAAGTCCGGGTGGCGGCGACGCAGGATGGCCACTTGCTCGACTATGCGGTGTGGCGGCCAGGCCGTCCGGACGGCGTGGGCGACGTGCATCGCGGCCGGGTCACGGCAGTGGTCCCCGGCATGGCGGGTGCGTTCGTCGCCATCGACGGCGCGGACGGCTTCCTGCCGGACAGCGCGGGCGCCGCTGGCCGGGGGGTGGGCGACATGCTGTGCGTGCAGGTCGTCCGTGCTGCCCAAGGCGGCAAGGGTCCGCGCTTGGCCGCAGCGGCGGGAGAGGCCGGCGCCGGCCCCCCTGCCCTGCTCCGCCGCGGCCCCAACGTGGTCGAGCGGCTGGCCGCGCTGCACGGCGGGGCGGTCCTGGCGGACGACCCCGCCATCGCCGCCGCGCTGCGCCTCCGGCTGGGCGAGCGGGTTTCGGTGGGCGTGTCCTGGGACGAGGCGCTGCGTTCCGCGGTGGCGGCCTTGGCTGAACCGGTGGTCGCGTTGCCTGGCGGCTTGCTGGCCCGCATCGAGCCAACGGCGGCGCTGGTGGCGATCGACATGGACATGGCCCGCGCCACGGCCGGGACGGAACGCAAGCAGGCGAAGCAGGAGGCCGCGAACCGGGCGGCGCTGCCCGCGCTCGCCCGTCAAATCCGGTTGCGCAACCTGTCCGGCGCAATCCTGGTCGACCTGGCCGGGCTGCCCATGCGGCGCCGCGCAACGCTTGCCGATGCGTTCCGGGGCGCCCTGGCGACTGACCCGCTCCGCCCCCGGCTGCTCGGCTTCACCGCCGGCGGTTTGGCGGAACTCCAGCGCCCCCGCGTCCACCCGCCGCTGCACGAGGTGCTGGCCGGCCCCCACGCCGCCGGGCTGGCGGCGCTTTTCGACGAGGATGGGAAACAGGTCGTAGAGGGTTTCGCGGGTGCGGCTTGCGGTAGTGCGGTCAACGAACAGCGCGCCGAGGCGGAGGTTCTCGTCCACGGTGAGGTCGGGGAAGATGCCGAGCTCGGACATGAAGCTGAGGCCAAGGCGGACGCGGGCGCGGGTGTTGAGGTGGGTAATGTTCTGGCCACGGAAGCGGATGGCGCCGGCTGCGGCGGGCAACAGGCCCAGCAGGGTCTTCAGCAGCGTAGTTTTGCCGGCGCCATTCGGA
>CAXTNC010000141.1:0-8559 GCA_964245495.1 uncultured Acetobacteraceae bacterium | reverse complement strand
ACGTGTCGGAAGCCATGATCCGCGTCAGCATGGGCGCGCTCCTGCTCCGCAGGATTGCTCACCCGTGACCATTCTCAAACGGGCACTAAGTGTATTGCTGCAAAAACAGAAACACAGGTACAGCGTCCAGCACCCTATCCCATGTTCCTTGTTCGGACCGCAAAGCCCTGTTCCTCGTCCCGTCCCTACCACCAGTCCAGCACGGCGACGGCCAGACGGGTCAAGGATGCCCGCTTGGGCACCGCGAAGCGGCGCGAAGCGTCCTTGATGCGGCTGGACGGCGGCGGGCACGCTCGGGGTAGGTGAAGGCGTCTTGCCTTCCATGCCACGCCGTTCTCGTTGTCCATGGAACCACGTTGCCAACTACCGGAAGAGCTATAGGATTCTAACTATAGGCTTGTGCTGCAAAGTGCCCGTGGATAACTTGTTGATCCCAAGAGCCAAGCGCCCCAAAGTGGCAGTGTGCGGCTACCGCAAAGTGCCGGTGCCTCAGCCCTTCCGGACCATGATCGCCGTGCGTCCCTTGACCGGTGTGGCGCTGTGCGAGAGCACCAGCCCCCGCTGATCCAGCTCCACCCGCGCCCCGCGATACTGGCTCACAACCATGTCGAGCGTCCTATGGAACACCGGGCGGAAATGAACCAACCGGTCGTAGTACCAGCCGAACTGCATCCGCAGCGCGGGCCACGGCACCAGCACGGACTTGGCCGGGTCCACCCGGTGCAGCCGCTGCGCCAGCCAGGCGTACACGTCCAGCGCCATCGCGTTGCCGGACAGGGCAGCCAAGGCGATCTCATGCAGCGGCACGGCGTGACGAGTCAGCCTGTCAAAGTAGTCAGCCGAGAGTTGCACCGCCGAGGGCCACAGCACCCGCTGCCCGTCCACCCGCGGGAACCACAGATCGAAGCTCGTCACGATCTGGCTGTTGATCGTCACCGCTCGCCCGTCGCGGACGTAGCCGAGCCGGATCGAGGATGCCGATAGCCGTGCGAGCTGATCCTTGATGGCTGCGATGTTCCTTCTTTTTGGATCAAGGCGCAGCCGCTTCATGAACGCCGTCAGGCTGTCCTCGACCTCGATCCGCGGGGACTGCTGCCGCAGCGCCTCGCCGTTGAGGTGCGCCAGGATCAGCCGGGGCTTTGGCCCATAGGGAAGCCCCACCTTTACGAACTCGCCCGTTTCCGGGTGCATCGCTTTTCCTGCGATGATTTCCATTCGTGCCGTGCCGTTCGCCTGCTCCCACTCGCGCCCGTCGCCGGGGCTCCGATAGGGCAAGCCCGTTTGGCAGAACACCGTGCGCGCGTAGAGGACCGGCCCTGGCTCCTCCCCGTGGATGAGATCTCCTGCGTCCAACAACCGGGTCAGCCGCTCGTCCCTGGTGCTGCGCGTTGGTGTTTCGTCCATCAAACTGGCCCTCCCAGCAACCAGCGTACGCCGGATCAAGCGCCACGCGCCAGCACTCGCCGGACACGGCTGCCTGCTCTACCGCCGTCAGCATCCAACCTGGCAAGGCAGCCTGGCCGAATTGCGCGAACTGCTGGGTGTGCCGACCGGCACCTATCGCGACTGGACGGACCTGAGCCGCTTCACGCTTGGCATTGCCAAGTCTGAGATCGAACACATCGCACCGTTTACCCTGACCTGGCGGGATAGCCGCCGCGGCCGGGCCGTGGTCGCCGTCGAGCTGCGCTTCGAGCCGAAGGACCATGCGGCGATCGCCGCGGCCCAGGCTGAACTGAATAGCCCCCGCACGGGTCGCAAGGTGCGGCGCGATGAACAGGCCAAGGCGCCTACGGTTCGGACCGAGCGGCAACTGGACCTGGAGAAGGCCCTAGATGCCCTCAAGAAGAACACCAGACCGTCCAATCCGAAAGCGGCCTAGAAAACCAAAGGGAGCCTTGCGGCTCCCCTGGCAGTTGACTCCCCCTTGCGAGGGGAAACGGTCATCCGTCACCGATGCCGCAGTATGTGCATATATGCACGAAATCCCTTCAGTCTTCAAGATTGAACGGCCTTGGCAGCCACTTGGTCAGCCGGACCAGGGTTTCGTTGAACTCGGCGTTCGGCACCCACGGGATTTTGCCGGGGAACGTCGAGAACCGGCTTGGCGCGACGGTGCAGAGGTGGTTGCACACCACCCAGGTCCGCCGTCCGTCCAGGGACGTGGCAAGCTCCCAAGCCCACGGGCTGCCGCCCTGCGGCTCGGTCGTCAGCGGGACCACCAGGCAAGGCCCGTGCAGGGTGTTCTTGTACGACACCACGACGACGGGCCGGGTTTTCCACATCTCGGGGAGCTGGGCGTCGCGCGGGAAGTCGCACCAGTAGATTTGCGCGAGCTTGGGGGCGGCCGTGATGCGGGGCTGGACGCGGGGCGGCCTTTGCTCCGGCTGCGGGCCTTTCGGCGGCGGGGGTTCGGCTTGCTCGGTCATGCCGCATGGGCGGTGCCGGCCCGATCTGCGTCAAGTATAGGGCCGCCTTCCCACCCCTAAGTTGTAGCGGCGCGCAATGATGAGCGGTCTGACGTGCAATCAAGGGCGGTATCCGGCGCACGATAGCTGAGATTGGCGGGTGGGTTTGACGCACGTTGTTTGAGACTGGGCGCATGATCGGTGAGACGGACGCGAGACCGGGCGCTCCGGCGCACGGTGCGTGAGACGGGCGGCGCGGCCTGGCTGCGGGCGTGCGTGCGGAAAACGGGCGGTTTCCGGGCGGCCGTCCCGGATGGACCCGCCACCCCCAGAACCCGCCAGGAAACCCGTTGCAGATTTGATCGCCAGCTTGCAGGGTGGGTTTTTTCTTTCCTGAGGCTCGTCCGGTGCCGCGATGCTGATCGGCTATGTCCGTGTCTCCAAGTCGGACGGCACCCAGACGCTGGCGCCGCAACGCGACGCGATGCTGGCGGCTGGCGTCGATCCCACCCGCATCTACGAGGACCTGGCATCTGGGCGGCACGATGCCCGCCCTGGACTGGTTGCCTGCCTGAAAGCCATCCAGCCTGGCAACACGCTGGTGCTCTGGAAGCTTGACCGGCTAGGACGCGACCTGCGCCACCTGGTCAACACGGTCGAGGACCTGCGGACTCGGGATGTCGGGCTCAAGGTGCTGACAAGCCGCGCCGTCCGTCTCACGTATCGTGCGCCGAAGCGCCCAGTCGCGCGCCCGTCTCACCGATCATGCGCTCAGTCTCAAACAGCGTGCGCCAGAAGCTCGCTCCGGTCTCACCTAACCTGCGCCAGAAACCGCCCTTGATTGCGCGTCAGACCGTTTATCATTGCGCGCCGCTACAGCTACCTTCTCCGCCGCGGCCTGCACCAGGAACTGGTTGACCGACACGGCATCCTGAGTCGCCAGCGCCTTCACGTCCTCCATCAAGGAAGGAGGAACGCGGAGCGCGAAGTTGCTGACGGTCGCCATGAAAGCCTCCTTAGAATGTCGCCCGGCTGCAACCGTCAGCCTTGGGCGGACAGCCTCACTCTTCGTCGATGGCGGGGATGTTGTGTGCCAAAAACAGGTCGTTGAGGGCCTTCGCAAAAATGGCCTTGACCGGTAGGCCAGTTTGCGCCCGAACAAGCAGGATGTTGCGGCTGTATGCTTCGGGGAGCCATGCCCCGACGTGCACCCGCCCTTCCCGGCTTTTAGGCTTGGCAGCAATCGGACGGGGGATTGTCGCTGTCTCTGGCAGCAAGGCGCGTCCTGCCGCAGCTTCAAGCTGCGCCTGCATGGCGGATACCTTAGCCATTATGTTCACTCCTTCCCAATTTCATTTGTGAACATGTGAACTCAAACAACCGTTGCAGTTCAAGGCTTGCTTTTCCGTCTGGGTCCAGCTCCTGGGGAGTCATGCCAGTCGTCGGAGCCTCAGCGTAAGCGCTGCGATGGCACAGATGCACTGGGCAGCACGGCAACCCAAAAGCCTGCATCACCAGTTCGCGCGTTTCGTCGGCTTGCTTGGTGGCAGCCGGGTGGATGCCGTTCAACAAGACGAAGGCCGGGGGATTGCTGGCAAGCAGCAACAGGTCTTTCACCGCCGCAAGCGTCTCGATCTCGACCATGTGCGGGCGGCACGGGATGAGCACCAAGCTGGCGGCGCGGATGGCATTGAGCGCGGTGTCGTCGCTGCGCCCGGCCGTGTCGATGATCGCTAGCTGGGTCCCGCCCTTGCGGGAGGTGTCCAGCACCGGCTGCAAGCGGCTGGACTGCGCCGACACAACGGCCGGCTCTTCGTGCTCTCGCCGGTCCTTCCACTTCGAAGCCGTCGCTTGCGGATCGAGGTCGATCAGTACGGTTGCCATGCTTGCCCGGACGGCAGCGACGGCAAGACCGATGGCAGCGACGGTCTTGCCAGTTCCGCCTTTCTGGCCAATGACTGAAACTGTGAGCATGTGAACTCGTGAAAACATGATCTTGTAGTATGTTCACAATTTCACAAGTTCATCTCTCGTCAAGCCGTTTTCTTGCTAGCCCTTTGTTCGACGCCGGGCTGGCAGGCCCTCTTGGCGTCGATGCGGTGGGACGCCCTTCGTCCCGACGCCTCCTGGCGGCTCCGGCGCGCAACGGAGGGCAAGGGCGGCGCTGCTTAGCGCCGGGACCGGAGCCACGCGCAGCCACGCGCAAGCCCGGCTTCGGGCTGAGCATGGCGAGCATGGTGAGGACCCACCCCTTGCCCGCAGTGAGCACCGGGGCACCGCTTTGCCCCTCGCGTGCGCGCGCGAAGGATTCTCTTTAGGATTCAAGTGTTCGGAGGGTTTTTTGCTAGCGAAAACAATGGTTTACCCTGTGGATACCCGAGTAATTGGGCGTACATCCCGAGTTTTGGGGCGTACTGAAAGGAGTCTATCCCGAGTTTTGGGGCGCGAGCCGGGTACTTGACACAAATTCGGTTCGGTCATCAAGTTCAGGTATGAACCAGCGCACTAGTTCTGGCAGTTCTCCTGTCGGCCGTACTATGCGGGCCGCCCATATTCGTCCGCAAGAACACGGCGGCGGCGAGGGCGTGATTAAGGCCGGCGAACTGGTCAAAGCCACTTTTCCCGAAGGCGCTACGCTCTCCTCCGTAGCCCGCAAGGTGCTTGTTCTGTTGCTTGCCAAGGCCGCCGGGGACGCTTGGCAGGACCAGGAGCACCAGATCACCAAAGGCGAGCTGCGCGGCAGCCATCAAAGCAATGACCGGCTAGCGCGCGTGCTGGACGAGTTGCAGCGGGTGCTGCTGCGGGTCCAGGTCAAGTCACCCCGCGGCCATGACGCCGTGCTCGTGGCGCCGATCATCGCCCAGCGCATTGAGGAGTTGGACGACGACGCCCGCTCCGTCGTGTTCTGGCGCTTCTCCGAACCCATGCGGCGGGTGATGCAGGCGTCCGACCACTATGCCGAGATGCAGCAGCAGGCCGTGCTGGCGTTCGAGAGCCGCTACAGCGTGACCCTCTACGAATACGGCTGCCTGCTCTACCGCCGTCAGCATCCAACCTGGCAAGGCAGCCTGGCCGAATTGCGCGAACTGCTGGGTGTGCCGACCGGCACCTATCGCGACTGGACGGACCTGAGCCGCTTCACGCTTGGCATTGCCAAGTCTGAGATCGAACACATCGCACCGTTTACCCTGACCTGGCGGGATAGCCGCCGCGGCCGGGCCGTGGTCGCCGTCGAGCTGCGCTTCGAGCCGAAGGACCATGCGGCGATCGCCGCGGCCCAGGCTGAACTGAATAGCCCCCGCACGGGTCGCAAGGTGCGGCGCGATGAACAGGCCAAGGCGCCTACGGTTCGGACCGAGCGGCAACTGGACCTGGAGAAGGCCCTAGATGCCCTCAAGAAGAACACCAGACCGTCCAATCCGAAAGCGGCCTAGAAAACCAAAGGGAGCCTTGCGGCTCCCCTGGCAGTTGACTCCCCCTTGCGAGGGGAAACGGTCATCCGTCACCGATGCCGCAGTATGTGCATATATGCACGAAATCCCTTCAGTCTTCAAGATTGAACGGCCTTGGCAGCCACTTGGTCAGCCGGACCAGGGTTTCGTTGAACTCGGCGTTCGGCACCCACGGGATTTTGCCGGGGAACGTCGAGAACCGGCTTGGCGCGACGGTGCAGAGGTGGTTGCACACCACCCAGGTCCGCCGTCCGTCCAGGGACGTGGCAAGCTCCCAAGCCCACGGGCTGCCGCCCTGCGGCTCGGTCGTCAGCGGGACCACCAGGCAAGGCCCGTGCAGGGTGTTCTTGTACGACACCACGACGACGGGCCGGGTTTTCCACATCTCGGGGAGCTGGGCGTCGCGCGGGAAGTCGCACCAGTAGATTTGCGCGAGCTTGGGGGCGGCCGTGATGCGGGGCTGGACGCGGGGCGGCCTTTGCTCCGGCTGCGGGCCTTTCGGCGGCGGGGGTTCGGCTTGCTCGGTCATGCCGCATGGGCGGTGCCGGCCCGATCTGCGTCAAGTATAGGGCCGCCTTCCCACCCCTAAGTTGTAGCGGCGCGCAATGATGAGCGGTCTGACGTGCAATCAAGGGCGGTATCCGGCGCACGATAGCTGAGATTGGCGGGTGGGTTTGACGCACGTTGTTTGAGACTGGGCGCATGATCGGTGAGACGGACGCGAGACCGGGCGCTCCGGCGCACGGTGCGTGAGACGGGCGGCGCGGCCTGGCTGCGGGCGTGCGTGCGGAAAACGGGCGGTTTCCGGGCGGCCGTCCCGGATGGACCCGCCACCCCCAGAACCCGCCAGGAAACCCGTTGCAGATTTGATCGCCAGCTTGCAGGGTGGGTTTTTTCTTTCCTGAGGCTCGTCCGGTGCCGCGATGCTGATCGGCTATGTCCGTGTCTCCAAGTCGGACGGCACCCAGACGCTGGCGCCGCAACGCGACGCGATGCTGGCGGCTGGCGTCGATCCCACCCGCATCTACGAGGACCTGGCATCTGGGCGGCACGATGCCCGCCCTGGACTGGTTGCCTGCCTGAAAGCCATCCAGCCTGGCAACACGCTGGTGCTCTGGAAGCTTGACCGGCTAGGACGCGACCTGCGCCACCTGGTCAACACGGTCGAGGACCTGCGGACTCGGGATGTCGGGCTCAAGGTGCTGACAAGCCGCGCCGTCCGTCTCACGTATCGTGCGCCGAAGCGCCCAGTCGCGCGCCCGTCTCACCGATCATGCGCTCAGTCTCAAACAGCGTGCGCCAGAAGCTCGCTCCGGTCTCACCTAACCTGCGCCAGAAACCGCCCTTGATTGCGCGTCAGACCGTTTATCATTGCGCGCCGCTACAGCTACCTTCTCCGCCGCGGCCTGCACCAGGAACTGGTTGACCGACACGGCATCCTGAGTCGCCAGCGCCTTCACGTCCTCCATCAAGGAAGGAGGAACGCGGAGCGCGAAGTTGCTGACGGTCGCCATGAAAGCCTCCTTAGAATGTCGCCCGGCTGCAACCGTCAGCCTTGGGCGGACAGCCTCACTCTTCGTCGATGGCGGGGATGTTGTGTGCCAAAAACAGGTCGTTGAGGGCCTTCGCAAAAATGGCCTTGACCGGTAGGCCAGTTTGCGCCCGAACAAGCAGGATGTTGCGGCTGTATGCTTCGGGGAGCCATGCCCCGACGTGCACCCGCCCTTCCCGGCTTTTAGGCTTGGCAGCAATCGGACGGGGGATTGTCGCTGTCTCTGGCAGCAAGGCGCGTCCTGCCGCAGCTTCAAGCTGCGCCTGCATGGCGGATACCTTAGCCATTATGTTCACTCCTTCCCAATTTCATTTGTGAACATGTGAACTCAAACAACCGTTGCAGTTCAAGGCTTGCTTTTCCGTCTGGGTCCAGCTCCTGGGGAGTCATGCCAGTCGTCGGAGCCTCAGCGTAAGCGCTGCGATGGCACAGATGCACTGGGCAGCACGGCAACCCAAAAGCCTGCATCACCAGTTCGCGCGTTTCGTCGGCTTGCTTGGTGGCAGCCGGGTGGATGCCGTTCAACAAGACGAAGGCCGGGGGATTGCTGGCAAGCAGCAACAGGTCTTTCACCGCCGCAAGCGTCTCGATCTCGACCATGTGCGGGCGGCACGGGATGAGCACCAAGCTGGCGGCGCGGATGGCATTGAGCGCGGTGTCGTCGCTGCGCCCGGCCGTGTCGATGATCGCTAGCTGGGTCCCGCCCTTGCGGGAGGTGTCCAGCACCGGCTGCAAGCGGCTGGACTGCGCCGACACAACGGCCGGCTCTTCGTGCTCTCGCCGGTCCTTCCACTTCGAAGCCGTCGCTTGCGGATCGAGGTCGATCAGTACGGTTGCCATGCTTGCCCGGACGGCAGCGACGGCAAGACCGATGGCAGCGACGGTCTTGCCAGTTCCGCCTTTCTGGCCAATGACTGAAACTGTGAGCATGTGAACTCGTGAAAACATGATCTTGTAGTATGTTCACAATTTCACAAGTTCATCTCTCGTCAAGCCGTTTTCTTGCTAGCCCTTTGTTCGACGCCGGGCTGGCAGGCCCTCTTGGCGTCGATGCGGTGGGACGCCCTTCGTCCCGACGCCTCCTGGCGGCTCCGGCGCGCAACGGAGGGCAAGGGCGGCGCTGCTTAGCGCCGGGACCGGAGCCACG
>CAXTNC010000140.1:5464-8613 GCA_964245495.1 uncultured Acetobacteraceae bacterium | reverse complement strand
CCGCCTCCCGCGCCCACTCGTTCAGCTTGTCGAAGAAGCCGCGCGGCTTCGGCCCGGCGCCGGGCGCAGGGATGGCGCGCACCACCCCGCCTGACGCCGCGATGCGGGCGAACAGCCCGAAGCCCGACCCGGCGAAGTGCTCCGTCACGTCCGTGATGACCAGCGGGTTGCGCAGGTCCGGCTTGTCCGACCCGTACCGCAGCAGCGCCGTGTCGTACGGGATGCGCGGGAACGCTCCCTCCGTCACCTGCCGCCCGCCGCCGAACTCCCTGAACACGCCGGCCATGATCGGCTCCAGCATGGCGAACACGTCCTCCTGCGTGACGAAGCTCATCTCGAAGTCGAGCTGGTAGAACTCGCCTGGGGAGCGGTCCGCGCGGCCCGCCTCGTCCCGGAAGCAGGGCGCGATCTGGAAGTAGCGGTCGAACCCGGCCACCATCGCCAGCTGCTTGAACTGCTGCGGCGCCTGCGGCAGGGCGTAGAACTGGCCGGGGTGCACGCGGGACGGCACCAGAAAGTCCCGTGCGCCTTCCGGCGAGCTGGCGGTCAGGATCGGCGTCTGGAACTCGGTGAACCCGGCCTCGATCATGCGGCGGCGCAAGGAGGCGATGACGCCTGCCCGCAGCAGCATGTTGCGGTGGATCTTGTCCCGGCGCAGGTCCAGGTAGCGGTAGCGCAGCCGCAGCTCCTCGGAGGTGGCCGCTTCACCCGCCACGGGGAACGGCAGCACGGCGGCGGCCGATTGCAGCGCCAGCGCCTCCGCCCGCACCTCCACCTCGCCCGTGGGCAGCCGGGGGTTCACCGTGGCGCCCTCCCGCCGCACGACGGCGCCGGTGATGGTGACGACGCTTTCCACCCGCAGGGCGTCCGCCTCGTCGAAGGCGGCGGACCCGGCGGGGAACACCACCTGTGTCAGCCCGTAATGGTCCCGCAGGTCGATGAACAGCAGCCCGCCATGGTCCCGCTTGCTGTGCACCCAGCCGGACAGGCGCACGATGCTTCCTGTGTCGCTGGCGCGCAGTTGATCACAGGTATGCGTGCGATAAGCGTGCATGGCGCGGGTCTCGGGGGCGCCGGGCAGGGAATGGTGGGCGCGACAGGGATTGAACCTGTGGCCACTGCCATGTCAAGGCAGTGCTCTACCGCTGAGCTACGCGCCCCAGCTGCTAGTTACCCTGGCCTCCGAAAGCGTGCAAGCCGTTCACGCGCACGCCGTTTGAGGGCGCGCATGACGCGCAGGGATGACAGGACGCCGAAGCAGGGCTTCTATGCAGGAATGGACCTGCCCGCCCCGCCGCTGGACACCCTGCCCTTCATCATCCGGCACCCGCCCAGCCAAACGGTCCCGCTGGTCGTGGCTTCGCCGCATTCCGGGCGCTTCTACGCCCCCGCCTTCCTGCAAGCCGCCCGGCTCGGCCCGCTCGACCTTCGGCGGAGCGAGGACAGCTTCGTGGAGGAGCTGTTCGGCGCCGCCGTCAGCCACGGGGCGCCCCTGCTGTGCGCCCAGTTCCCCCGCGCCTTCTGCGATCCGAACCGCGAAGCCTGGGAACTCGACCCGGCCATGTTCGCAGACCCGCTGCCGGACTGGGTCAACACCACCAGCCCGCGCGTTGGCGCCGGGCTTGGCACCATCGCGCGCGTCGTCACCTCGGGGGAGGCGATCTACCGCGGCAAGCTGCGCTTCGCGGAGGCGCAGGCCCGGGTGCGGGAATGCTGGCAACCCTACCATGACGCGCTGGCCGGGCTGCTCGCCGCCACCCGGGCGCAATTCGGCGGCTGCCTGCTGCTGGACTGCCATTCCATGCCGGCTGGCGCGGGCAGGTTCAGCGGGCCGGACTTCGTGCTGGGGGACGCGCACGGCACCGCCTGCGCCCCGCACGTCACCGCCTTGGCGGAGCGGGTGCTGGGCGGATTCGGCTACGACGTGCGCCGGAACGATCCCTACGCTGGCGGATACATCACCCGGCACTACGGCCGGCCGCGGGAAGGAATGCACGCCTTGCAGATCGAAGTGGCGCGCAGGCTGTACATGGACGAGGAGACGTTGGTGAAGGCCGATGGGTTCGGGCCGCTCCGCACCAGGATGGACGCCCTGCTGGGCGAACTGGCGGAGGCCTGCGCCAGCTTCCCGCTGGCTGCTGAAAAAGATGGCGGCACCTTGCGGCGCCGCCAAGTTTAGGGAGGAAACGTCCAAGAAGCAGCGAGACCGGAGCCTCGCCACGGTCAGAACAGTAACCCTCGCATGGGCTGGCGGCAAGCTTTTTTTGCAGTGCACCATTTTGCCTGCAAGGCAAGGCAAGACCTTGGCAAGGTATTGCTGCTAAAGCGTGGCGTCATGACGCGGCCCTTGATCGCAAGCCTCTGGCTGATGGCGGTTCCTTTCGCCTGCTCCGCCCGCCCCGTGCCGGCGGCCAGCATCCCCGCGCCCTCCGCCCTGTGCCGCGCCGCCATCCTGCAGGCCGAGCGGGTGACGCACGTGCCGGACCGGCTGCTTGACGCGATCGGCGTGGTGGAAAGCGGCAGGCGGGACCCGGTGAGCGGCGCGGTGTACCCTTGGCCCTGGACCATCAACGCCGAGGGCATAGGACATTTCTACGAGAGCAAGGCCGAGGCGGTCGCAGCGGCCGAAGCGTTCCAGGCCCGGGGCGTGCGGTCCATGGACATCGGCTGCACCCAGGTGAACATCCTCTACCATGCCGAGGCGTTCGCCAACTTGGAGCAGGCGTTCGACCCGGTGGCCAACGCAGCCTACGCCGCGCGCTTCCTGCAGCAGCTGTTCGCGCAGACCAACGCCTGGCCCCTGGCCGCCGCCGCATACCACTCGTTCACGCCCGACCTCGGCGCGGATTACGCCCGCAAGGTGCTGGCGGCATGGGGCGTGCCGCAGCTCCCGGTGGAAAGCCAAGCGGTCACCCACGGCAGCCCGCCCCCTGTCCTGCCCCAAACGGCGTCGTCCGCCATGCCTGCTGCGCCGAGCCGGGTTGCGGTGATGCTGCCCAACGCAGGCGCCGAAGCCATCCGGGTGCTGCCGCTGCCGGGCGGGACGCTTGGCGGAGGGTTTGCCACGTCCCGCAGCCTGGACTCCTACCGGTCCATGCCGATCAACTTCGCATCGCGCGGCCTGCGCGCGTCCTGAGCATCGCGCGGCC
>CAXTNC010000140.1:0-5364 GCA_964245495.1 uncultured Acetobacteraceae bacterium | reverse complement strand
TCCTGGATGACGCCGAGGCGAAGGACATTTCCTGGATTTAAGGTGATGTGCCGCCGCCACGCTCCTGATAGCTGGTATCAGGCGGGTGCAGCTGCGCAGGAGGCCCCATGGCCAGGCTTACCCTTGTGGGTGGATCGCTTCTCGGCTTCGCGGCGTCCGCGCTGGCCCAGCCCGCCCCCGTTCCCGTGAGCACCGCCGCCGCGGCCAGGCAGGACGTGCCGATCTTCGTGCGCGGCATCGGCTCGGTGCAGGCGCTGCAATCGGTGCTGGTGCGCGCCCGGGTGGATGGCGCGGTGGACCGGATCGCGTTCACGGAGGGCCAGGAGGTCAAGCCCGGACAGGTGCTGGCCGAGATCGACCCGCGGCCCTACCAGGCGGTGCTGGACGAGGCGCTGGCGAAGAAAGCCGCCGACCTGGCGCAGCTGAGCAACGCCAAGCGGGACCTGGCCCGCTATTCCGACCTGGCCCGCAGCGACTTCGCGTCCCGGCAAAGCGTTGACACCCAGAACGCCGCCGTGCTGCAGGCCAGCGCCGCCGCCGAGGGCGACGACGCGGCCATCGCGGCAGCCAGGCTCAACCTTGAGTTCACCCGCATCGCCTCCCCGATCGAGGGCCGGGTCGGGCTGCGGCTGATCGACGCGGGCAACCTTGTGCACGCGACGGATGCGACCGGGATCATCACCATCAACCAGATCCATCCCATCTCCGTGCTGTTCACCCTGCCGCAGGACATGCTGCCGGCGGTGCAGGACGCGATGCGCGCGGCCGGCGCGCCCTTGGCGGTGCAAGCCTACAGCAGCGACGACCAGCAGAAGCTGAGCGACGGAACCTTGCTGACCCTGAACAACCAGATCGACCCCGCGACCGGGACGATCACGCTCAAGGCGCAGTTCGCCAACGCCGATGACCGGCTGTGGCCGGGCCAGTTCGTCAACGCGCACCTGGAGGTCAGCATCGCCAGGAGCGTGGTGGCGGTGCCGTCCGCCGCCGTGCAGCATGGCGTGGACGGGCTGTACGTCTATCTCGTCAAGCCCGGCGGCACGGCCGGGCTGGCGCCGATCGAGACCGGCCAGGACGACGGCAAGGTGGCGGTCGTCACCAAGGGGCTGGCCGGCGGCGAGACGGTGGTGACCGGCGGGCAGTCCCGGCTGACGGACGGCACGAAGGTCGCCGACTCCCGCGCGGCACAGGCCAAGGCGGGCGGCTGACCCGTCCATGAGCATCTCCACCCCCTTCATCCGCCGCCCGATCGCGACCTCCCTGCTGATGGCGGCGCTGCTGCTCGTGGGCATCGCGGCCTACCCGCTGCTGCCGGTGGCCCCGCTGCCGCGGGTCGATTTCCCGACCATCGCCGTGTCCGCCTCCCTGCCCGGCGGCAGCCCGGAAACGATGGCCTCCACCGTGGCGCAGCCGCTGGAGCGGCAGTTCGCGCAGGTCTCCGGCGTGTCCCAGCTCACCTCCAGCAGCGTGCTGGGATCGACCCAGGTGACGGTGCAGTTCGACCTGGACCGCAACATCGACGCGGCCGCAGGCGACATCCAGGCCGCCATCAACGCCGCCAGCGGCCAGCTGCCCAAGAACCTGCCCAGCCCGCCGACCTACCGCAAGGTGAACCCGGCGGACAGCCCCATCCTGATCCTGTCCGTCCAGTCCGACACCGCGCCGCTGATCGAGGTGGACGACTACGCCGACAACATCCTCAGCCAGCAAATCTCGCAAATCTCCGGCGTTTCGCAGGTGTCGATCGGCGGCGAGCAGAAGCGCGCCGTGCGCGTCCAGGTGGACCCGGCGCGCCTGGCCGCCATGGGCCTCACCTTGGAAGACGTGCGCGCCACGCTGACGGACGCCACCGTCAACAGCGCCAAGGGCAGCCTGGACGGCGACCGGCAATCCTTCGCGATCTACGACAACGACCAGATCACCCGCGCCAGCCAATACGACAGCACCATCCTGGCCTACCGCAACGGCGCGCCCGTCCGCGTGTCCGACATCGGCCGCGCCGTCGACGGGCCGGAGAACGCGAGGCTGGCCGGCTGGCAGAACGGCCGCCGCGGCATCCAGCTGCTGATCTACAAGCAGCCCGGCGCCAACGTCATCGACACGGTGGCGCGCATCAAGCAGGCGCTGCCGCAGCTGCAGGCGGCCATCCCGCCCTCCATCCACGTCCAAACCATCATCGACCGCACGCTGACCATCCAGGCGTCGCTGAAGGACGTGCAGTTCACCCTGCTGCTGTCCATCGCCCTGGTCGTGGCGGTGATCTTCGTGTTCCTGCGCAGCGCCTGGGCCACGGTCATCCCGAGCGTCACGGTGCCGCTGGCGCTGGTGGGCACGTTCGCGGTCATGTACCTGCTCGGCTACAGCCTGGACAACCTTTCGCTCATGGCGATGACCATCGCGGTCGGCTTCGTCGTGGACGACGCCATCGTCATGCTGGAGAACATCTACCGCCACGTGGAAGAAGGCATGGACCCGATGGACGCCGCCCTGCGCGGGGCCGGCGAGATCGGCTTCACCATCGTTTCCATCAGCGTCTCGCTGATCGCCGTGTTCATCCCGCTGCTGCTGATGGGCGGCATCGTCGGCCGGCTGTTCCGCGAGTTCGCGATGACGGTCAGCGTCGCCGTGGTGATGTCGGCGGTCATCTCGCTCACGCTGACGCCCATGATGTGCTCGCGCTTCCTGCGCCATGGCGGCAGCCGGCACGGCCGGGCGTACCGCCTGGTCGAAGGCATGTTCGACGCGCTGGTGGGCGGCTACCGGCGCACCCTGGACGTGGCGCTGCGGTTCCGCCTGGCCACGCTGCTGGTGTTCCTGGCCACCCTGGCCTTCACGGCCTACCTGTTCGTGATCGTCCCGAAAGGCTTCTTTCCGCAGCAGGACACCGGGACGATCTTCGCCGTGACGCAGGGCGCGCAGGACATCTCGTACGCGGAGATGGCGCGGCGGCAGGTGGCGCTGGCCAAGATCGTGGGCGATGACCCTGACGTGGAGGCTTATTCCTCCTCGGTCGGCGCGGGCCTGGGCGGGCAGACCGGCAACAACGGCCGCATCTTCATCAGCCTGAAGCCGTGGGACCAGCGCCACGCGACCGCCACGCAGATCGCCGCCCGCCTGGGACAGAAGGCCCAGGCGGTGCCGGGCGCGCAGGTGTTCCTGCAAGCGGTGCAGGACATCACCATCGGCGGCCGGCTGTCCCGGACGCAGTACCAGTACACGCTGCAGGACGCTGACTTGCCGGAGCTGAATCACTGGTCGCCCCGGGTGCTGGACAAGCTGCGCACCCTGCCGGCGCTGCGGGACGTGGCGACCGACCAGCAGGTGGCGGGCACCGCCGCCACCCTCACCATCGACCGCGACGCCGCCTCCCGCTTCGGCATCACCCCGCAGCAGATCGACGACACGCTGTACGACGCGTTCGGCCAGCGGCAGGTCACCCAGTACTTCACCCAGGTGAACTCCTACCACGTGATCCTCGAAGTGCCCGGCGCCATGCAGGGGGAAACGGAAACCCTGCGCAAGCTGCACGTGCGGTCCGGCACGGGGGCGGCGGTGCCGCTCAGCGCCTTCGTCCACATCGACATGGCGCCCGTGGTGCCGCTGTCCCTGTCGCACCAAAGCTCGTTCCCGGCCGTCACGCTGTCGTTCAACCTGGCGCCAGGGGCGGCGCTGGGCGACGCGGTGGGCCAGATCGAGGCGGCGATGGTCCAGCTGGGCACCCCTGGCACGCTGACCGGCACGTTCCAGGGCACGGCGCAGGCGTTCCAGTCTTCGCTCAGCAGCACGCCCACCCTGATCGCGGCGGCGCTGGTGTCCGTGTACATCATCCTCGGCATCCTGTACGAGAGCTACATCCTGCCGCTGACCATCCTGTCCACCCTGCCGTCCGCGGGCGTGGGCGCGCTGCTGATGCTGCTGCTGGCCAAGTACGACCTGTCGATCATCGCGCTGGTGGGGGTGATCCTGCTGATCGGCATCGTGAAGAAGAACGGCATCATGATGGTGGACTTCGCCATCAACGCCGAGCGGCGGGAAGGCGCCGAGCCGCTGGCGGCCATCCGCCAGGCCTGCCTGCTGCGCTTCCGCCCCATCCTGATGACCACGATGGCGGCCTTGCTGGGCGGGCTGCCGCTGATGCTGGGCAGCGGCGCCGGGTCCGAGCTGCGCAAGCCGCTGGGCTGCGCGATGGTGGGCGGGCTGTTCCTGAGCCAGATCCTGACGCTCTACACCACGCCGGTGATCTACCTCTACCTGGGCCGCGTGCAGCAATGGCTGGCCCCGCGCCGCCGCGCGCCGATGCCGACGCTGGCGGAGAAGATGGGGGTGGACAAGATGAGGGCGACGGCGGACTGACCCGGCTCAGCCCGCCGGGTTCTCCACCAGCCGCATCAGCGTCTCCAGCCGGTCCGCCTCCGCCGCCGGCTTGTCCGTCCGGATGCGCGCCACCCGGGGAAAGCGCAGCGCCACGCCAGACTTGTGCCGGCTGGACAGTTGCGCCGCGTCGAACGCGATCTCCAGCACCAGGCCACGCTCCACCTCCCGCACCGGGCCGAAGCGGTTGATGGTGTGGTTGCGTATCCAGCGGTCCAGGTGGACCAGCTCGGCGTCCGTGAAGCCGCTGTAGGCCTTGCCGACCGGCACCAGCTCGCCATCCGCCCGCCACAGGCCGAAGGTGTAGTCCGAGTAGTAGGAGCTGCGCTTGCCGTGGCCGCGCTGGGCGTACATCACCACGGCGTCGATGGTGAGCGGGTCGCGCTTCCACTTCCACCACTGGCCTTTCGGCCGGCCCGGCACGTAGGCGCTGTCCGCCCGCTTCAGCATCAGCCCCTCGATGGAGGCGGCGCGCGTGCCGTCCCGCACCGCCGACAGCTCCGCCACGGAGGCGAACGGGATCAGCGGCGACAGGTCCATCCGCGCCGGCTGCACCTGCGCGAACCACTGCTCCAGCCGCACCCGGCGCGCGTCGAACGGCAGGGCGCGCAAGTCCTCCGCGCCGTCGAACAGCAGGTCGTACAGCCGGACATGGACGGGGTAGTCCTGCAAAGCCTTGCCAGTCACCGCCTTGCGGTTCAGCCGCTGCTGCAAGTCGGCGAAGGGGGCCACCTCACCCCCGCCTTCAAGAGTGGGCCGGATCACCAGCAGCTCGCCGTCCAGCACGGCGTGGAAGTCCATCGCCTGCACGATCTCGGGGAAGGTGCCGGAGATGTCGTCCGCACCCCGCGAGTAGATGCGCCGGCCGCGCGGCACCGCCACCAGTTGGGCGCGGATGCCGTCCCACTTCCATTCCGCCCGGAACGCCGCCGGGTCCAGCGCGGCGAGGTCCGGGGGTTCCAGCGGCTGCGCCAGCATCAGCGGACGGAACAC
>CAXTNC010000139.1:0-8659 GCA_964245495.1 uncultured Acetobacteraceae bacterium | reverse complement strand
ACGGGATGCTGCTCGGCCTGGCGGCGCAGCGCCGCCTGGGCATCCCGCTGGACGGCGCGCCGTGGGACGCGTGAGCCGCGGCGCACGGCAGGGCGGGCGGCGCGGCTTCCGCCCGGCTGGCTGCAAGCAAGCGGCCCGCTTGCGCCCCCCGATGCAGGGCGGCGCTGGATGACGCCGCGAAAACAGCAAATGGACAAAGCCGTTCGCCGGATTGCGAACGTGCTCCGTCGCTTCGGGGTCTTGGCAGCTCAGCCGGAAACCGCATGGGGCGCAGCGCGGTTCAGCCGGCCGTCTTGGACACCCCAGCGACAAGCGCATCGATGGTGACGCGCACGCGCATCGGCAGGTGCAGCGCCTCGGGCCAGACCACGTGGATGTCAGTCACCAGGGCAGGAGCTTTCGCTAGAACCTGCACGAGGTCTCCGGACTGGACCCTGTCCCTTGCGAGCCAATCGGGCAGCCAGGCAAGGCCGACGCCTGCCATCGCGGCATCGGCGACGGCGCCAAGATCGTCGAACCGCAACCGCGTTGGTGGCGTGAGTTCCTGAACCGATGCCCCCTCGCGGGGGAACCGCCACGCATGAGATCGGCCGGACCGCGCGTAGGTGACGGCTTGGTGGAGCGCGAGATCATCGAGAGTCGACGGCGTGCCATGCCGCTCGATATACGCCGGCGCCGCGTAGATCATGGTCTGCTGGCGAGCGATGCGGCGAGACATCAGGCTAGTTCCATCGCGAAGCGGCCCATTGCGGACCGCAAGGTCGAAACCGTCCTCGACAAGGTCGACGTGGCGGTCGTTGAAATTGAGGTCAAGTTCCAGTTCTGGGTGCATCCCCGCAAGCCGCATCAGGACTGGTGCGACGCAAAGCCGCCCGAACAGCACTGGCATCGAGGCGCGCAGCTTGCCATTGGCCGTCTTGCGCCCCGACTCCAGCAGCACTTTGCCAGCCCGCAGCTCGTCGAGGGCGCGTTGACACCGCTCGTAGAAGGCTTGGCCGTCTTGCGTGAGGCTCTGGCTCCGCGTGGTTCGCTGGAACAGCCGCACCCCAAGCCGGTCCTCAAGGCGCGCCACCGCCTTTCCGACAGCCGACCGGGAAAGGTTGAGCTGGCGCGCCGCGATCGCGAAGCCACCGGCCTCTGCGGCCGCCACGAAGGCGGGAATGTCTTGGAACGTATCTCTCATGATGCAACACTGTAGAGCAAGGAGAACCAAAATGCCGCATTTTTATCTCCACTGCCGACGTTCAGGCGACGCTAACATCCTGCCATCAGCGATTGACGACAGGGAGGCGCCATGCGGAAGACCGGAAAGCCATTGGAGGCGGGCGCTGCTGGATGCGGAACAACGCATCCTCGCACCGCGTTTGAGGCGGTCTCGCGGCGCACCCTCACGGTCGGCGCCGCCGCGGCCATGTTGGGCGCCTCGATCAGGTCCGCAACCGCCCAGGTGGCCGATCCCCGGCCTCCAACCGTCGATGCCTCAGACCCGCAGGAGATTGCGGAAGGGGTCTGGATCCTGCGCGACCACCGAATCTGGCTCGTGCCGAACATCGCCATCATCCTCGGACAGGACGCGGCGCTTGTGGTCGACACCGGGCTCGGCCCCGCCAATGGCGAGCGTGTCCTCGACGTGGCCCGTCGGCTTGCTGGCCGCCGGCGCCTGATGCTGACGCTCACCCACTTCCATCCCGAGCATGGCTACGGCGCCCAGGTATTCCGCCCCGACGCGACCATCATCTACAACCGTGCGCAACGCGACGAACTGGCTGAGAAGGGCGCCAGCTACATCGATCTTTTCCGCAAGACCCAGGGCCCGGTTGCCGCAGCCGCCCTGGATGGCGCCGCCATCGTGATGCCGCACGCCGTCTATGACGGACCGCAAACGGAGATCGATCTTGGCGGCCGCAAGGTGGTGCTCCGGACCTGGGGGACCGCCCATACGCGAGGCGACCAGGTCGCAGTCCTGCCAAAAGAGCGGATTCTATTCGCTGGCGACCTGATCGAAGAACGCATGTTCCCCATCTTCCCCTGGTTTCCGCCGGACGACGAGGATGTCGACGGGGCGCAATGGGCAAGCATCCTGAGGGAGTTCCGGCGTTTCGACCCGACGGTCATCGTGCCAGGACACGGCGACTTGGGCGACATCAGGATCGCCCTCGATCTTGCCTCGCACATCGAGACCGTCAGGCAGCACGTGGTTGCACGAACCAGAGCCGGCCAGACGGCCGCCCAGATCCGTGCCGACTGCAAGCCGCAGATCATTGCAGCCTGCCCAGGCTGGCAACATGCCGCCTTGCTGGACTGGGAAATCAACTACTTCGCCGCGCGTCCGGTCTGACGCAGCCCGGCCGAACGCAGCGCTGCACCGATGCACGCCGATGAAACCCATTCACGGAGCTGCCTGCCATGAAAGCGTATAGTCTTTTGGCTGGGGACGGTCTTGCGGGGCTTCATCAAGCGGAGGCCGAGCCGCGCCGGCTCGGACCTCATGACGTGCGCGTGGCGGTCAAGGCCGCGGCCTTGAATTATCGCGACCTGCAATTCGCTCGCGGGAGCTACCCAGGAACGCCGCCCCATCCCCTCGTTCCCCTGAGCGACGGTGCGGGGGACGTCGTCGAAATCGGGCCTGCGGTGACGCGCTTGGCCGTTGGCGACCGGGTGATCACCAACTTCTGGCCGCAGTGGATCGACGGCCAGATCAGCCCGGCAAAGGTATCCGTCTCCTATGGAGCGCAGATCGATGGCACGCTCGCCGAAGAGCTCGTCGCTCATGAGGACGGCCTGACTCGGGCTCCGAAAACCGTGAGCGACGCCGGTGCAGCCGCCATCCCATGTGCGGGCGCAACGGCCTGGAACGCTCTGTTCGTGCAAGGCGCGGCACGCCCTGGACATACGGTCTTGATCCTCGGCACCGGCGGCGTCGCCACCTGGGCGCTGCAATTGGCCGTTGCCGCGGGGCTCAACCCGATCGTCACCTCGTCAAGCGACGACAAGCTGAAGAACGCCGAGGCGCTGGGGGCCCGCGCGCTCATCAACTATTGCACGCGGCCGGAATGGCAGGAGGAAGTGTTGGGCCTCACCCATGGCCAAGGTGCAGACCTCGTCCTTGAGGTGGGCGGCGAGCAGACGCTCCCACGCTCGATCCTCGCAACCCGATTCGGCGGACGCGTGATTGTCATTGGCGGCCTTAGCGGGTTCGGCGCCGCCGGCATCGAGCCGCACGACCTGATCTTCGGGCAAAAGACGCTGTCGGCGGTCGCCGTGGGAAGTCGCGCCATGACCGAGGACCTCGTCCGTTTCATTGACCTTCATGACATGAAGCCCGTCATCGACAGCCGGTTCGCGTTCGCGGAGGCGCGCGCTGCTTATGACCGCCTCGAAGCCGGGCGGGCCATTGGGAAGATCATCGTCGAGATAGGCTGAATATAGCTGCAGCGGCCCGAGATCATCCGCAGTCCGGCGCGGGATCATCGGTGTTTTCCGGCCCGCAACCAGGGCCTTGGCAGCTTTTGGTGAAAACGCCGTCGCAGCTGCCCGACTTGGCGGCTCGACCTGTGGTTTTGCCCGTACGCCGGCACGGCTTCACCAAAAGCTGCCAAGACCCTTGTCCCGGGTGCTTCATCACGATCTTATGCGCTCGTTGCGGGATGCGCGGACGAACACTGTCATGGCGCTGCCATAATTTTCAGCCATATCCTGCTCCCTGCCTATGGCAACCCGCGCCGCCGCGTGCGGGCAGGCCCCGGGCTGACCGAGTATGGCACCCAAGGCGTTACCGTGCAGATAGAAGATTTGCGAAGCCTGCCGCCCGGCGAGCCGCTTGCCTGCGACCTGTGCATCGTCGGCAGCGGACCAGCGGGCTCCACCCTGCTGAGCGAGCTTGCCGGCAGCGGCCTGCACGTCATCCTGCTGGAAAGCGGCGGCCTGAAGCGGCATGAGCGCTCCGACCAGCTGAACGAGGTCGAGAGCATCGGCGCGGCGCGTGCGGACGGGGCGCCCATGCGCGCCCGGGTGCTCGGCGGCACGTCGGACATCTGGACCGGACGCTGCGCCCCGTTCGACCCCATCGACTACCGCCAGCGGCCATGGGTGCCGCATTCCGGCTGGCCGTTCGGGCCGGAGGAGCTGCGCCCGCACTTCGGCCGCGCCCTGCTGCACCTGGGCCTGGGCCCGGACGCGGACTACACCGGGCAGGGCTTCTGGCAGGTCGCGCGGCGCGCGCCGCCGCAGCCGCAGCTCGCCGACGACAGCCTGGCGCCGTTCTTCTGGCAGTACAGCCGCGACGCCCGCCTGCGCTACGACGCCATGCGGTTCGGGCCGCAGCTGCAGTCCCTGCGCGGCGGCAGCACGCGGGTCCTCACGGATGCCACGGTGCTGCACGTCGACACCAACTGGTCGGCCTCCCGGGTCGAGGGGGTGGAGGTGGCGGACGCCGGCGGCGGGCGCCGCACGGTCAAGGCGCCCAGGATCGTGCTCTGCGCCGGCGGGATCGAGAACGCGCGGCTGCTGCTGGCGTCCAACCGCGCCGCCGCCGCCGGCCTGGGCAACGGCCATGACCTGGTCGGCCGCTTCCTGATGGACCACCCGCGCGGCTCCGTCGCCTCCTTCCGGCTGCAGGACTACCCCAGGCTGCGCCGCCACTTCGCCATCCACAACGTCCGCACGGAGCGCGGCAGCCACGTGTTCACCCAGGGCGTCAGCCTCAGCCCGGCGGCGCAGGAGCGCGAGGAGCTGCTCAACTGCGCCGCCTGGCTCACGGAGATCATCACCCCGGACGACCCGTGGAGCGCGCTGAAGCGCGTCTTCCGCGCCCGCTCGCTCAGCCGGCAGGACGCGGCGGCCCTGGCCGGCAACATGGGCCTGCTCGCCCGCGGCGTGCACCGCCACCTGCTGGTCGGCCACGGCCTGCCCCGCAAGGTGCTGGACCTGCGGCTGAGCTGCACGGTGGAGCAGCGCCCGGACCCGGCAAGCCGCGTCACCCTGGCGGACCGCGTGGACCGCTTCGGCATGCCGCTGTCCCGCATCGACTGGCGCATCGACGGCCAGGAGCAGCGCACCGTGCGCCGCATGGCCGAGCTGGTCGGCGCCGGCCTGCAACGGCTGCGGCTGCACGGGCTGGCGCTGGACGAGTGGGTGCGCGACGGCGACGGCTTCCCCCCCTCCTTCCGGGACGCGGCGCACCCGACCGGCGCCACCCGCATGGCGGACGACCCGCGCAACGGCGTGGTCGACCGGCACGGCCAGGTGCACGGCGTGGACGGGCTGTACGTCGCCGGCAGCTCGACCTTCCCGACCGCCGGGCACGCCAACCCCACCCTGATGATCGTGGCGCTGGCGATCCGCCTGGCGGACCGCCTCAGGCAGCGCGAGCGGCAGGCCGCCCCGGCGGTCGCCGCCCACCACTAGCTCACGTTCTGGTCAAAAACATTTGATGGATTGTCGCGCCGCGCGCGCATCCGGGCCGCGGCGTGATCCGTTGAATCCTCGGCGGCGGCAGAAGCTGCTGGGAAGACGGGCGTCCGCGACATGGACGGCCGGAACGTCACGCACTTGCAAGGGCACACCAATGTTTGAACACAACCAGCTGACCGACGCCGCCATCACCGCCCTGGAACGGCGGGCGATGTTCAAGAAGGCCGGCACCGGCCTGGCGGGCGCGGTGGCGCTCGGGATGCTGGCCGGGACGGGCGCATCCTCCCCCGCCGCCGCGGCCACCACGCCCCAGCCGACCGGCGCGCCGACGCAGACGGACGTGAACATCCTCAACTTCGCGCTCAACCTCGAGTACCTGGAAGCGCAGTACTACCTCAACGCGCTGACCGGCACGGGCCTGTCGCAGAACGACCTGAACGGCGGCACGCTGAGCGGCACCACCTACACCATTCCGGGCGGCACGCCGGTCGCCGCCGGCCAGACCGCCGTCAGCTTCGACGTGCCGATCATCCGGCAGTTCGCGCAGACCATCGCCGCGGACGAGCAGGCGCACGTGCGCTTCATCAAGGCCGCGCTCTCGGGCGCCCAGGCCGCCGGCGTCGGCACCGGCCCGGTCGCCGCCCCGGTGCTGGACGTGACGGCGGGCACGGTCGCCGCCCCCGGCGCGTTCACCGTGCTGGCGCGCGCCGCCAAGCTCATCGACGCCACGCAGGTCTTCAACCCGTACGCGGACGAGATCAACTTCCTGCTCGGCGCCTACATCTTCGAGGACGTGGGCGTCACCGCCTACGGCGGAGCCGCCGCGCTGATCTCCCAGGCGAGCGGGCTGGTGCAGTACGCGGCCTCCATCCTGGCGGTCGAGGCCTACCATTCCGGCACCGTCCGCACCCTGCTGTCCATCCTGGGCGGCGGCGCTGCGACGGACGCCGTGTCCAACCTGCGCTCCACCCTGTCCAGCGGATCGGGCGAAGGCACGGCGCAAGGGGACGACTACGGCACGTTGGACACGACGAACAACGTCGTGGTGCTGGCGCCGCTGGACGCCAACGCGCTGACCTACCGCCGCTCGGTGGCGCAGGTGCTGAAGATCGTCTACGGCAACACCGGCGGCGCTCCGGGCCTGTTCTTCCCGCAGGGGCTGAACCAGCAGGTCGGCCAGACCGGCTTCGCCTGACCGCCTAGCGCGGGCCGGCCGGCGGGGGCGACCCCCCCCCCGCCCCCCGCCCGCGCCGGCTGAACAACCCGGCCGCCGAGCGCAGCACCTTGGCCTGGTAGGCCTGGTTCAGTGGCGGCGTGTGCGAATGGTAGTCCCCCACCGCGCGCATCAGGTCCCCGCCCGTCTCGTCCAGGTACGTCCGCAGGATCAGCCCGGCCGCCGCGATGTTGTAGCAGGCGCGGTTCAGCAGGTTCTGCCGCACGGCGGCCTCCGGGGTCCCCGTGTAGCGGGACAGCGCCGGCAGCCAGCGGGTGTTGACCTGCATCACCCCCAGGTCCTGCGACCCGTCCGTGTTGGCGTGCACCGTCCCGGCCGCCCCGCCCTCCACGGCGTGGATGGATGGCAGGACGCGCGGGGGAAGGCTATACAGCGACGCGACCAGCGCCATGCAGGCGAGGAAGGGGACCGCCATCAAGCGGCCTCCCCGCCCGCGCCGCGATTCCAGGGACGATCATGACCGCACCCGACCGCACCCGGCGCGACGCCGGCTTCACCCTGCTCGAGATCCTGGTGGTGATCGCCATCCTGGGCCTGCTCATCGGCCTGGTCGCCCCGGCCGTGCTGAACCAGCTCGGCACGGCCAAGACGAAGATCGCCCACCAGTCGATCGAGCGGCTCGGCTCCGTGCTCGACCTGTACAAGCTGGATGTCGGCTCCTACCCGACCACGGAGCAGGGCCTCGCCGCGCTGTCCGCCCAGCCGACGGGCGCCGGCAACTGGAACGGCCCCTACGTGAAGGGCAGCGCCACGCTGGTGGACGCCTGGAACCACCCGTACAGCTACCGCGAGCCGTCCCAGCGCAGCGGGCACGACTACGACCTGTGCTCGCCGGGTCCCAACAACGCGACGGGCGACGGGCAGATCTGCAACCCTTAGCAGGGCCCCCCTCCATGGGCTTTCCAATCGCCTGAAGGAGGCGATCGGAACCTTTGGCCCACTCCGCCCTGCACCCCTTCATGTGAAGGTGCCCAGGGGACGACCGTCCCCTGGTGGGGTTTGGGGCAAGGCCCCAACCTTCGCCTCACCGCGGCGCGCCCAGCCTGCGCCGCAAGGTGGCGTTCGGGTCGGCGGAGCCGGACTGCGGCAGCGCTTCCAGCTGCTGCTGCACCGCCGCCGACCCGCTCAGCTGGTCGCGCAAGTCCTCCGTCAGCGAGCGCGCGTCCCGCTGGTCGTGCACCACGTGGGGGGTGATCAGCACCAGCAGCTCGGTCCGCGTGCGCACGTTGGTCTGCTGGCTGGCCAGCACGCCCAGCAGCGGGATGTCCTTCAGCCACGGGATGCCCTGGTTCTGCTTGGAATCCGAGTCCTGGATCAGCCCGGCCAGCCCCACCGTTTGCCCGTCCTGGATCACCACGCGGGAGGTCACGCTGCGCTCGTTGAAGGTGGGCGAGTTCACCCCCGCCGTGGTCACGGCGGCGGCCACGTTGCTCACCTCCTGCGCGATGTCCAGCGTCACCAGCCCGCCGCTGTTCACCCGCGGCGTCACCTGCATGATGACGCCGGTCTGCTGGTAGTTGATCGAGTTCACCACCGGCGCCCCCGTGGTGATGGTGCTTTGCGAGGTTTGGCTGAGGTACGGCACCAGCGCGCCCACCTCCAGCCGCGCCGCCTCGTTGTCCAGCACCAGCAGCTGGGGCGATGACAGCACCCGCACCTTGGTGACGGCTTGCAGCGCGTTCAGCGCGCCGGAGGTGCCGCCCGGTCCGCTGAGCACGAAGCCCGGGAAGCCGCTGGAGAACGCCCCGGCGGAAGCGCCGAACGACAGCGCGCCCTGGATGCCCGAGCTGAAGAAGAACTGCGTGCCGTAGGACAGGTTGTCGTTCAGGTCCACCTCCGCGATGGTGGCGTCGATGCGGACCTGCAGCGGCAGGATGTCGAGCTTGCGCAGCATCCCTTCCACCGTGTCGTTCTCCTGCGGCGTGGCGTAGATCAGCAGGGCGTTGTTCTGCGTGTTGGGGATGATGCGCATCCCGTCCGCCGCCCCGCCGCCGCCCTCGGACGGCTCCAGCC
>CAXTNC010000138.1:0-8692 GCA_964245495.1 uncultured Acetobacteraceae bacterium | reverse complement strand
GTTGGTCGCCTCGTCCGGGCCGTAGGGCGGCTGGATGGCGGCGGTGTCGGCGGTGCTGCCGGGGAACGGCGCGCTGTCGGTGAGGTTGGGCAGGCTCAGCCCCACTGGGTCTGCCTGGTTCGGGTGCTTGACCCACTGGGTGTCGCCCGACTGGCCGGCGATCAGCGCGATGGCGTTGGGGGTGGACGGGCCGGTCTCGGTCTGGTGGAAGTTGTCGAACAGGGTGAAGCGGTCGGCGTACTGCCACAGGATCGGGATGGTGTCGCAGTCGATGTGGGTGACCGGGATGTAGCCTCTCTGCTTGGTTTGCAGGGTCGGCAGCACGGTGGGGGCCACGCCGCTGCTGTTGACCACGCTGGCGCCGGTGGAGGCGTTGCCGGAGAAGTGCAGCCCCTCCTGGTCCAGCGGGTAGCCGTCGTTCAGCGGGGCGGACTTGGTGGCCTGGTCGTAGTGGAAGTCGTTCTGGAAGCCGCTGTGGCTGTGATCGACCGAGTACAAGTCCTCCGGGAACAGCTGCACCGTGTTGCCGGCCTGGTTGACGATGCTGCGCGGCGCCAGGAACGGCGAAACGGTGGAGTAGCTGCCGTCCGGGTTGCGGATCAGGCTGTTGTAGCTGCCGAACGAGCTGGCCGGCTGGGCATACGGGTCGGACGGCAGCGCGCCTGGAAAGGTGGACGTCAGCCCATTTGCGCCGGGATAGGTGCCGAAGTAATGGTCATACGAGTTGTTCTCCTGGAACAGGACGAACACGTACTTCACCTTCTGCCGCAGCAGGGCGATCTTCTGCTGCGTGGTCAGCGGCGTGGCGGCGGCCGGGTCGCGCGCCTGCGCGGTGCCGGCGGAGGTGGTCGTGGTGGCTAGGGTGCTCGCAGGCTCGGCCGGTGCGGCGCAGGCCGGGACCATCGCCGCCGCTTGGAACAGCGACGCGGCGGTGGCCCACGCCGTGGAAGCCTTCAGGAAGGAGCGCTTCATTGAGACAATCCGGGGTTCGTTGCAGGCCCGCACTACGGTTGGGCAGTTAGGCCGTCAACCGCCGCGGCAGGCTCCAGAAACTGCCGTTCCGAGCCGCAGCGCAGCAGGCCGCGTGTCGGTCCAATAAATGCAGGTATTTGTTTTGGCTCGGGAAAACCAGGCTTTCACCTCGAATCGCCGAGCGGCCAGGAGGACGGGTGCAGGCGTATCCAGCCTTAACGTTTCGTCAAAGCTTCATGAAGCGTCGCGGCCCTCGTCCCGCCGGGCATTTTGGCCCTCCGCAGCCCCTTCCGTTATAGGACGCCCATGGGTGGGGGATGCCGCGCGTGAGCACCGAGATGACTGCCGCAGCCCCCGCGCTCGCGCTGCAGCTGGCCCCGGCCGACATGGTGGGCACGGCCCGCTTCGATGCCTCGCGCAAGCAGCAGGTGGCAGTGATCGCCGCCAGCGTCGCGGGCAGCAACACGGTGGCCACCTTCGGCGCTGGACCGCAGCGCAAGCTGTCGGGCTTCCTGGACCAGCTGCTGGCGGGCGTGCGCGCCGAGGAGATCGGCACGGCGGGCACGTTGGTCGCCGAACTCGCCACAGGGATCAAGATGCTGGACCTGCCCGGCGTCAAGCGCGAGGTGGAGGGCCGGGCCGGGCTGCTCGCCCGCCTGCCGATCATCGGCCGCACCATGTCCGCCCTGCGCCGGTTCCGCGCCATGCAGGGGCAGATGGTGGACCACATGGCCGCCACCGAGCGCAAGGCGGAGCTGCACCTGGGCAAGCTCAAGGCCAACGCCGGGCTGGACCGGCTGCTGGACGCGACGGAGGCGAACCTGCGCGAGCTGGAGGTGTGGGTCGCCGCCGGGCAGCAGATCCTGATGCGGATGCGCGACGCGTTCGAGGCGGAGCGGCTGGCTTTGTCCACCAACCATGATGCCGCCGGCCTGGCCAGGCTGCGGGACATGGCGGAGCAGGCCAACGCGTTCGAGGCCCGGCTGGTCCGCATGCACGCGGCGTTCGCCCACGGCGTGCTGGCCATCCCGCAAATCCGCATGGCGCGGCAGGCTGGGCGAACCGAGATGCAGGACACGCTGGATGCCCTGCTGTCCGGCCTGCCGGGCCTCAAGGCCGCCATTGCGCGGGTGGCGGCGCTGCATCCGATCAGCCGCGCCGGCATCCAGGCCAAGACGGTGCAGGGCGACGTGGACGCGCTGAGCCGGGCGACGGACAAGATGCTGGCCACCGTGGACAAGGCATCGCAGATCGACCGCGACGACCAGGCCAAGCGGGAAACGGCGGTGCAGCAACTGGGCGAGGTGCGGGAACGGCTGATGGAGAGCCTGCGCACCCAGGCCGGGCAAACGATGCGGGGCTGAGCGGGGCCTAGCCGCGCAGCACCGCCCCCGTCGCCTTGGCCGCCGCTGCCACGACCTTGGCGCACACCGCCTCGATCTCCGCATCCGTCAGCGTCGCCTCGCGCGGCTGGATGACCACCTCCACCGCCAAGGACTTCTTGCCCTGCGGCACGTGCTCGCCCTGGTAGGCGTCGAACAGCGACACGGCGGCGATCAGCCCGCGCTCCGCCCCGCGCACCGCGCGCAGCAGCGTCTCGGCCGGGGTCGCCGCGTCCACCACGAAGGCGAAGTCCCGCCGCACCGGCTGCAAGGCGGGCAGGTCGGGGGCTGACTTGCGGCGGCGCTTCGGCTCGGCGATGGCGTCCAGCCGCACCTCGAACGCCACGGCGGGCGCTGGCAAGTCCAGGGCGGCGAGCACGCGCGGGTGCAGCTCGCCGAAATGCGCCAGCACCAGCTTCGGCCCCTGCCGCACCGCGCCGGAGCGACCGGGGTGGTAGTGGCCAGGCGCGTCGGCGGTCACGCTCAGGCTCTCCATCGGCACGCCGAGGGCTGCCAGCAGCGCCAGCACGTCGGCCTTGGCGCTCCACGCATCCGGCGGCGCGCCCCCGGCCCAGCTGCGCGGCGGGGCGCCATGGCGCAACCCGGCGGCCGTCACCTCCTGCGACCCGGCCGCGAAGGCCGGCCCCACCTCGAACAGCGCGCCGGAGGCCAGGCCGCGGGCCACGTTGCGCGCGGCCGCCGGGGCCAGGGTGGCGAGCGGCGTGGGCCGCATCTGGTCCAGGTCGGCGGCGATCGGGTTCAGCAGCCGCATCGCCTCCGGCGCGTCGCCGAACAGCGCCGCCTGGGCGTGGGCCATGAACGAGAAGGTGACGCACTCCAGCAGCCCCCGGCTGGCCAGGGTGCGCCGCGCGATGGCGGCGCGCACCTGGCGCGGCGTGGTGGTGGCCAGCGGCACGGGGGAGGTGGGCGGCATGGACACCGGTGGCACCGCGTCCAGCCCGCGCAGCCGCAGCACCTCTTCCACCAGGTCGGCCTCCGGCTCCATCTCGCGGCACCCGGCGGCGGCGGCCAGCGCCTGCTCCGGCAGCAGGGCGGGCGCCTGGTCCAAGGCTCCCGGCGCCGCCACGTCGTTGCGCCAGGACGGCACGGCGACCGTCACGCTGTCGTTGCCGCGGCGGCGGACGGCGAAGCCGAGACGCTCCAGCGACGCCATCGCGTCATGCGGCGGCACGGCGAGGCCGCCCAGCGTTTCCAGCCGGTCGAAGCGCAGCGTGGCCTCGCGCTGCCAGTCCGGCTCTGCGCCGGCTTCCACCACGTCGCTCGGCTCGCCGCCGCACAGCTCCATCACCATGGCGGTGGCGGCGTGAAGCCCCGCGGGCAGCAGCGCCGGGTCGATGCCGCGCTCGAAGCGGCTGCGGGCGTCGGACGCGATGGCGTGCCGCCGCCCGGTGAGCGCCACCGCCACCGGGTCGAACAGGGCGCACTCGATGAACACGCTGGTGGTGGCTTCCGTGCTGCCGGTCGCCTCGCCGCCCATCACGCCGGCCAGCGACTGCACCCCGGCCGCGTCGGCGATGACGCAATCCGCCGGGTCCACGACGTAATCGCGGCCGTTGAGCGCGCGGAAGCTCTCGCCGGCGCCGGGGCGGAAGGTAAGCACGCCGCCCTGCACCCGGTCCGCGTCGAACACGTGCAGCGGGCGGCCGAGGTCGATGGCGAAGAAGTTGGTGATATCGACCAGCGCGCTGATCGGACGCAGCCCGATCGCGCGCAGCCGCCGTTGCAGCCAGTCGGGGCTGGGACCGTTGCGCACGCCGCGCACCGTGCGGCCCAGCACCCATTGGCAAGCAGGCGTCTGGATGCGCCATGCGATGGGCGAGGCGAACCGGCCCGCCACCGGCACCGGCTGCCAGGGCCGCAGCGTGCCCAGCCCAGCGGCAGCCAGGTCCCGCGCCACGCCGCGCACGGCCAGGGCGTCGCCGCGGTTGGGGGTGACGGCGATGTCGATCACCGGGTCGTCCAGCCCGGCATAGGCGGGGTAGGACTCGCCCACCGGGGCATCGGCGGGCAGCTCGGCGATGCCGTCATGCTCGTCGCCCAGGCCCATCTCGCGGTACGAGAGCAGCATCCCGGCGGACGCCACGCCGCGGATGTCCCCCACCTTCAGCACGGTGCCGAGGCCCGGGATGGCGCTGCCCGGCGGCGCGAACACGGCGCGCATCCCCGCCCGGGCGTTGGGCGCGCCGCACACCACCGTCACCGGCGCGCCGCCCGCGTCCACGGTGCAGACGCGCAGCCGGTCAGCGTTGGGGTGCGGCACGGCGGCGGTCACGGCCGCCACGCGGAACGGGGCGAGCGCCGCGCCCGCGTCCTCCACGCCCTCCAGTTCCAGGCCGATGCGGGTGAGCGTGCCGGTGATGGCGTCGAGCGGGGCGTCGGTGTCCAGGTGCGCCTTGAGCCAGGACAGGGTGAACTTCACGCCACCCCCTCGTGCAGCGCCACCGGGGCCATCGGGTTGAAGCCGTAGTGCCGCAGCCAGCGGGCGTCGCACTCGTAGAACGGGCGCAGGTCGGCCATGCCGTACTTCAGCATCGCCACCCGCTCCACCCCCATGCCGAACGCGAAGCCCTGCCACTCCCGCGGGTCGATGCCGCAATTGGCCAGCACGCGCGGATGCACCATGCCGCTGCCGAGGATTTCCAGCCAGTCGCCCCCGCCGCCCAACTCCCCGGTGCGGCGGTTCCAGCCGATGTCGATCTCCATGGAGGGTTCGGTGAACGGGAAGTAAGAGGAGCGGAAACGCATCGGCAGGTTGGCGATGCCGAAGAAGGCGCGCAGGAAGTCGCTCAGGCAGCCTTTCAGGTGGCCGAGCGTGAGGCCGCGGTCGATGGCGAGGCCCTCGCACTGGTGGAACATCGGCGAGTGCGTCGCGTCGTGGTCGGCGCGGTAGGTGCGGCCCGGCGCGATCACCCGCAGCGGCGGGGTGCTGGACAGCATGGAAATGATCTGCACGTCGGACGTTTGGGTGCGCAGCAGCAGCGGCCGGCCGCCGCGCGTGCCGGGCAGGTAGAACGTGTCGTGGTCGGCGCGGGCCGGGTGGTGGGCGGGGATGTTCAGCGCCGCGAAGTTGAACCAGTCGGTCTGCACATCCAGCCCTTCGCCGACGCTGAAGCCCATGGCGCCGAACAGGGCGGCCATCTCTTCCATGGTGCGGCTGATCGGGTGGACCAGGCCCGGCGGCTGCGGCGGCGGCGGCAAGGTGACGTCCAGGCGCTCGGCGAGCAAACGGGCGTCCAGCGCGGCAGCGTCCAGCGCGGTGCGGCGCACCTCGATGGCGGCGGCGAGGCTGTCGCGCAGGCGGTTGAGCGCCGCGCCCCGCTCCCGCCGCTCGTCCGGGGAAGCGCGGCCGAGTTCCTTGAGCATGGCGGTGAGCCGCCCGGCCTTGCCGAGCACGCCGACGCGCAGGGCGTCCAAGGCGCGCAAGTCGGGTGCGGCGGCCAGCGCGGCCTCAGTTTCGGTTCGGATGGTTTCGAGGTCGGTCATGCGATGCCAGCGTATAGCATGGAAAAAGGGCGCGATGCTGGGACGGCCCTGGAGAGGCAAGACGGCAGGCAGGATGCCGCCACGTCTCCTGGGGGTGACATGCCGGCTTAATCCATCACCTGCTCCGCCATTGGGTCACGTGTCAGCACAGCCGGGAATGAACAAGCTCCGGCTCAGTCTTCCACCCGGCGATACCGCGCCCGCGCCCCGCGCTCGATCGCGCTCGCCACCAGCGGGTCCAAGTGCAGCTCGCCCAGCACGAACTCCAGCATCTGCAAGGTGCTCTGGCCCGCGAACCCATCGCCTGCCACCACCTCGCAGGCCAGGGCGTAAGCCGTCTCGCGCAGCCGGGGCACCAGCGCGTCGCGGATCATGCGGCCGGCATGGGCCAGGCCATCATCCTCCCGCAGCAGGTTGATCGCGGCTTCCGTCGCCGTTTCCAGTTGGTCGCTGCTGAAGCCGTTGAAGGCCGGCAAGGTTTGCACCAGGCCGGACATCACGCCGATCTCGCGGTCGGTGATCCCGCCATCGGTGGCCGCCACCAGCACCATGGTGCACACCAGCGCCTCCTGCGGGTCCAAGCCAACTCGTGCCAGCATCATCGTTCCCTCGTGACGGGCGGGAAACTGGGCGAAGCGGCGCCGGAGATCAAGCTTTCCTCTGCACCAAGGAATGCGCGCGTGCGCGCCGCCGCCTCGGCCAGGCCAACGCGCTGCGCTTCCACCCCCGGCGGCAGCGCGGACAGCAGGCGGGAGGGCGCGCGGCGGTCCAGCAGCACGAATACCCCGCGGTCTCCCCCGGCGCGGATCAGCCGGCCGAACGCTTGGCGCAGCCGCAACCGGGCGATGGCGTCGTCGTAGCCGCGCGGGTCGCCGCTGGACAGGTGGACGCGGCGCTCGCGGTGCAGGATGTCCGGCCTGGCCCACGGCACGCGCTCGAACACCACCAGGCGCAGGGCGCGGCCGGGCACGTCCACGCCGTCCCGCATCGCGTCCGTGCCGAGCAGGCAACTGTCCACCTCCGTGCGGAACACGTCCACCAGGGTGGCGTTGTCCATCGCGTCCACGTGCTGGGCCAGCAGCGGGATGCCGGCCTCCTCCAGCGCCGGGGCGATGCGGGCGTGGACGGCCTGCAGCCGGGCAATGGCGGTGAACAGCCCCAAACCTCCGCCGCCTGCCGCCAGGAACAGGGTGCGGAACGCGGCGGCCAACCCGGGCACGTCGCCCGCCACGTCGTTCACGATGAAGGCGCGGGTCTGCCGGGCGTAGTCGAACGGGCTGGACACCGCGGCGCGCATGGCAGGCGACGGCAGGTGCGGCATGCCGACCCGCGCCTCGGCCGCGGCCCAGGCGGCTTCCGGGTCGGCCTCGCCGCCGTCGCGCAGGGTGGCGCTGGTGATCAGCAGGCCGTGCGCGGAGGCGGCCACGGTGGCGGTGAACGGCAGGGTCGGGTCCAGCCAGTGCCGGTGCAGCCCGGCGTCGCGGTCGCCCGCTTCGCGCCGGTCGAGCTGCAAGGTGGTGACATAGGTGGGGCGCTCGCCGGGTTCGGGCGGCGGGACTGCCAGGCTTCCGAGCATGGCCTGCCAGGCGGCCAGCCGGTCCACCGCGCGCTGCTTCACCACCCGGGCCGCCGCCTCGATGCGGGCGCGGGTGGCTGCGTCCAGCTCGTCCGCCTCCGCGTCCAGCCGCTCGTGCAGGCGGGCGACGAGCGTGCGCAACGGCTCGGCAATGCGGCCCAAGGCGCGGTCGAGCCGGCTGGCCGCCTCCGCCAGGCCAGGCAGCAACGGGTGCAGGTCGCATTCCAGGCTGGCCCGGCGGCCCGCCGTCGCGTCCAGTTCGGCGCCCGGCGTGCGGGCGAGCACCTGCTGGCGCACCAGGCGCAGCAGCTCCTCTGCCGCGTTGGCCTGCCCGGCTTCCAGCCCGCCCAGCTCCGGGCCGGGTTCGGCCAGGCGCAGCGACCACCCGGGGGCAGGCAGGGCGCGGGCGGCTTGCAGGGCGGCGTCCAGCGGCGCTTCCCGCTCCTTGCGCCCGCCCACCAGCTCCTCCAGGCGGCGGCGCAGCCCGCGGGCGCGGGCTGCGCCGCCTTCCGCCCCCAGCAGCCAACGCCGCAGCTCGGCTCCCTCCACCCCGCTGAGCGCCGCGGCGAAGGCGCTGTCCGCCGCGTCGAACAGGTGGTGGCCCTCGTCGAACACGTAGCGGGTCGGCACCGTGTCGCCGTCCGGACCCTCGCCGAAGCCTTGCGCGGCCTGCACCATGACCAGCGCGTGGTTGGCGACCACCAGTTCCGCGGTGCGGGCGCGGCGGATGGTGTGCTCCACGAAGCAGCGCTTGTAGTGGGCGCAGGCGCCGTGGATGCATTCGCCCCGGCGGTCGGCCAGGCCGAGCAGGGCGGCGGGGCCGAACAGCTCGCCGAACCAGCCGGGCAGGTCGCCGCCGGCCAGGTCCCCGTCCGCCGTGGCCAGCGCCCAGCGCGCCAGCAGGCCGAGCGGCGCCACCCCGGCCGACCCGGCGGCGCCCGACAGGCCGTTCACCCGGTCCTCCAGGTTCAGCAGGCAGAGATAGTTCTCCCGCCCCTTGCGCACCACGACCCGGCGGCGGCGCTCCGCCGGGTCCGGGTGCAGGCGGGCCAGTTCGCTTTCCACCTGGCGCTGCAGATGCCGGGTGTAGGTGCTGATCCACACGGGCGCGCCGTTGCGCTCCGCCCACAAGCTGGCCGGGGCCACGTAGCCGAGCGTCTTGCCGGTGCCGGTGCCGGCCTCGGCGAGCACCGCCGCCGGGTCGCCGCGGGCCTCGCGCGGGGCGAAGGCGGCGGCGGCGGCGCTGGCGTAGTCGCCC